>JAZRTS010000195.1:0-8460 GCA_045652135.1 Eubacteriales bacterium
CTCTTTTTTTGATGGTGACCCGTAGGGGAATCTGAACCTTGCGTGTTGTACAAAACAAGCGAATAAATTTAAAATAACTGCAACACGCCGCAAATTCAAAGAATTTGCTGAGGTGCTCGATAGCATATGTATCAAAATCAAAAAAAGTCCTCAAACGAGGACTCTTTTTTTGATGGTGACCCGTAGGGGAATCGAACCCCTGTCGCCGCCGTGAGAGGGCGGAGTCTTAACCGCTTGACCAACGGGCCGTCAACATCAAGCAGTATACCACAAAACTTGAAAAAATGCAATACCTTTTTTCAAAATAATTTGATTTTTTTATATTTTTTTTATTTCCGCTTATGTTATTTTCGACATCTGTCTTTGTGCCATAACAAGACCGTAATAAATGCCTTTTTTCTGTAACAGCTCCTCGTGTGTGCCGACTTCTGCAACAGTACCTTTATCAAGAACTACAAGCTTTGTAGCATTACGAAGCGTCGAAAGTCTGTGCGCTATGGCAATGGTCGTTCTGTCCTTAATAAGACGTTCCAAAGAGTCCTGAATGCTTTTCTCGGTTTCGGTGTCGAGAGATGCTGTCGCCTCGTCAAGTATCAGTATTTTCGGGTCACGCAAAAGCGCCCTTGCAATTGCCACTCTTTGTCTTTCACCGCCCGACAAAGTGTGTCCTTTTTCTCCGACCTTTGTGTTATATGCATCGGGAAGCTTTACGATAAAGTCATGCGCACCCGAAAGCTTCGCAGCTTCGATAACCTCCTGATGTGTACATCCCGGTTTTGCGTACGCAATATTGTTGTAAACGGTGCCTGAGAAAAGGAATGTTTCCTGAAGCACGGCGCCTATTTGCGAACGGAGTGAATGCTGTGATATCTTTCTGATGTCGACACCGTCTATCTGTATGTCACCGTCAGTGACGTCATAAAGCCTCATAATAAGGTTTATAAGTGTTGATTTACCGACACCCGACCGTCCGACAATACCTACCATCTCTCCGGGCTTCACCGTGAGATCTATGTGCTTTAACACATCTCCCGTTTCATCGTATCCGAAGGAAACGTTATTGAACGTTATTTCTCCGTTTATTGTAAGATCAACAGCATCCTCGTCATCGGGAACATCGGGTTTTTCTTCAAGAATATCAAACAGTTTAACGAGGGAAGTGTATGTTCTTGTAAGAATACGGGGAAGCCCCGCAAGCCAACCGATAGGCCCGTAAATGTATGAAACGTAAGAAACAAACTGGGATGCCTGACCGTATGTCATCGTTTGGTCAAGCATATGCGATGCTGTGTAGTACAGCAAGAAGAAGCTTCCTATCTGAAGTATAAATCCCAAAAACGGATGTATCATACAGTATATGGTTTCGTTCTTTATCTGAAGCTCCATTTCCTTGTGAATGGCACGCTCGTATCTTCTGTATTCCTTGTCCTCTGTGCCGTAAGACTTAACAACACGGATACCTGAAAATATATCAAACAGAACGCTTGATGCTTTTGAGTCCGCTTCCCATTGCTTGTGATATATCTTGTGCGTGAACGCCCAGAATTTTCGCATGGATATCGCCGCAATAGGTACGGGAATCACAATGACAAGCGCAAGCTTCCAGTCATACGAAAAGAGAATAGCCGTGATGACCACCAAAAGAAATACCTGGTTCAAAAGGTTCGGAAGCTGTCCTGATATAAAGTTTTCAACCTGAGCCGTATCAGAAGTTACACGTCGTATAAGCTCGCCAGTTGTTCGTCTTGATATTGAAGAAAGTGACATTTGCTGAATTTTATCGAATATCTTTTTGCGAAGTGAAATGATAAGGTCAGTACCGATGTGAAGCATCATAATATTTCTTATGACGCTGACAACGTATTGAAGAATATATGCACCGAACATCGACAAAAGAACGAGCAAAAACATAAACAGAACCTCTTTGCCACGACCTGCGGCAATAGAGTTTTTCATATCTGTATTTTCGATATATTCGTCAACAAGTATCTGGTTTATTTTCGGGAACAAGAGGTTTACACCGACCGTCACGAAGAACATAAACGATGCAAACATAAGCTTGAATTTGAACGGCTTGACTATCTGCCAAAGTTCCCCGAACATTGCTTTTTTGTCAACACAGTTCATACATACACCCGTGCGCTTCGGTATCTGTTGACCGCACTTGGGACATATTTTGCGTTGCATTTCAACGTATTCTTTCGGGAACGAGCCTTTTTGCTTGCAGTTATTCAGCATTTTGCTTACGTTGCCCCAGAATTCAGCCTGTGACATTTTACCTCTGCAAATGCTTATGTATTCGCCGTCTTTTTTGTATTCCAAAGCGCATACGCCGATGTACGTATTCTGGCGGAATTCATCAACATCATCAAAAGTAATATCGATGCAAGCTTTGCCGTTTTCAAATGTTCTGACACGGTTTTCGGTGAAGAGAAACACGCCGTCCGTACCGTTGTTATCCGCATCGAGTGTGTATGATAAAACCGTAAGTACGGTTTCGTTTTCTCTGTCCCAAAGATCATTCGGAATCTTTGACAGCAGTCTTGCCCTCATTTCCGACACCGAGATCGGTTGGGGCTTTTTTCTTATTTTACGGTATATTTTACCGAGTACTCTTCTGATCATATCAAATATAAAGCTCCATACATTTACGGCTCTTTCTGTCAAGTGCCGTAAATGATTCTATCTCGTATCTGTTTGCATCAACGTCTGAAATGAATAAGCGGTCCTCACCGACTTTCGTTATGCTTCTTGATGTATCATGAAGCGTAAAGCTTATATCTCCGCTTTCGGTTTTTGCTTTCCAATATGAAAATCCGTATTTTTCTTTAACGGAGTATACCTGCGTTATTTTCAGAATGTAGTATTTTCTTCTCAATTCTCGGCGAAGCATCTCTGATGTTTTTTCATCGAAAAGGGAAATGTCCGAGATTATGCCGATTTCAACGTTGTCCTCATCGAGAACGGAAATATACTTCTCAAGCTGGTCGTGAGGGAAGTTTCTTTGTAAAAATACTCTCTTATATTCTACTTCCGTTTCTGTGTATACGTAATTTTCGTCAGGCTTAAGAACCGTACCTTTAAAGGAGAGAAAGCTGTTTTTTTCCTCAAAATGCGCGTTTTGCGGTGTGAGATACGTAACCTTGACTACATCTTTAAGATTAACTTTTTTATTTTCCATAAGCATACCTTTTCTTAATCAGCTTCGATTCCAATGTTTTTAAGTGCTTCCATCTGAAGTTTATACAATTTGAAATAAACTCCTTTTTGCTTAAGAAGCTCTTTGTGTGTGCCAAATTCGGGCATCTTTCCGTTTTCAATAACGATGAGCTTATCGGCATCGCGGAGAGTTGAAAGTCTGTGCGCTATCATTATTGTAGTTCTGCCTTTTGTCAGAAGTCCCAAAGCGTACTGTATTCTTCTTTCCGTTTCCGTATCCATTGCCGCCGTTGCTTCATCCATTATGAGTATTTTCGGATCTTTAAGAATCGCACGTGCAATCGATATTCTCTGTCGCTCACCGCCGGAAAGATCCTGATATCCGAATCCTATCTTAGTTTCGTAAGCATCGGGAAGTTTTACGATAAAGTCGTGTGCACCTGCAATTTTTGCCGCACTTATAACGTCGTCGTACGTTGCTTCGGGATTTGCGTATCTGATATTTTCAAGTATACTTCCGACGAACAGATACGTTTCCTGTGATACTATAGATACATTTTTTCTTAAATCTTCAAAAGCAAGATGCTTTACGTTTATACCGTCAATAAGTATTTCGCCGTCCGTAACGTCGTAAAGCCTTATAAGGAGATTTGCAAGTGTGCTTTTGCCCGCGCCCGTATGGCCTACAATACCGATAGTGCCTCCCGGCTCTATTTCAAATGAAATACCGTCAATTATCTTTCGTTCCTTTGTATAGGAAAATTCTACGTTTCTGAATTCGACTTTACCCTGCGGATTTTCAAGTCTTATGGGGTTTTCATCTTCTTTTACTTCAGGCTCTGTGTCTGCGATCTCAAAAAGTCTTTGCATAGCATTTGTACATTCGGAAAGTGAATGTGACATATTGACGAACGAGAACAGAGGGGATGTCATCATACCGACGTACGAAAGAAACGTCACCAGTGTTCCGTAGTCCATATTACCGGTGCCTGCCATTACCATCCAACCGCCGACGCCCCATACGATGATGTTGCTGAAATACATAACTATATTGACAGCGGGCAAAACAGAGTTGTTAAAGTATGACAGCTTACGCAGTGACAAAGCAAGCGACGTTGAACGCTCATTGAAGCGTTCGCTTTCAATGTCTTCACGTGCAAATGCCTTTACAACACGTACACCTGAAAGGGAATCGGAAAGTGTTGCATTCATCGCTCTGTTGCTCGAATATCTTTTGAAATGAAGCGTTCTCTGCTTTGTCTGAACCTTTGTGAGCAAGTACAGAAAAACGGGAAGCGTTATTATCGAATACAGGGCAAGCGGAGCGTTTAAGCAAAGCATGATCACCGCAACCGCAATGACCTGAATGATGTTGATAAGAAAATAGGGAACGCCGTCAACGAAAAGCCAGTATATACTGTTGGCGTCGTTGTTTATCTGCGACATAAGTCCGCCCGTCTGACGGGAAGTGAAAAAGGACATCGAAAGTCTTCCGATTGACTGGAATATAGTCTTTTTTAATGAGTATATGACCTTACCGGATACTCTTGCCGTTGCAATGCCCGTAACCGTATTAACAACCATAGAAAGAACCGTTGTAAGTACAACGAGCGTTACAACAAGCGCTACTCTTCCGTAAAACTCGCCGCCTTCTTCAAGCACCTTGTTGTAAAGAAATGATGCTGATATGTACGGAGAAATAACAGCCAGGGCACTTGTCGCAATGAGTGTCAAAAGGACTATTACAATGTATCCCCGATATCCCTTTGTGAAATCGTAAAGACGGAAAAAAAGCTTTTTTCTGTCCATACAATGGGGGCAGACTGCGCGCGCGGCATCGGGATATCTGTTGCCGCATTTGGAACAAAAACGATTGTTTTTAAAATCGTTTTCGTCCGGTGTTATTTCACCTTTTTCCTTGAACATTCCGAAGTATTTTACGAACAAACGCATCTCGTCTTTCACTGTGTTCGTTAAAAATACTATCGGCATCGATTCGGAATCATACTCCGCGCTCAGCAAAGCTCCCGAAATGTAGCTTTCCAGCTTCAGCTTTTCAAGAGAGTTTACCTTGTAAACCGATGTGCGTTCGCTTATAAATGTAACCGTTCCTTTTCTGCCTACGGGACGCGACATATCCGTATCTACCGTAAACGTGCCGTTTACAACGTACAGCTCGTCCTTGGTGAGAAATAAAGCGGACGCGCCTCTTATACATTCCTCGCGCATATCGGTCAAGGCGTACATCAGTATTTCATTTTTATCAAGCTTGAGACTGTCGATTATACCGTCGAGCTCTTGCCTGTATTTTGATATTTCAAGCATATTACACCTTTTGGGTTATCTGTCTAAATATTTTTGTACGTATTCTTCAAGGCAAAGGTTTTCCTCGTGCATCTTCACAGCGTTGTAGCGTCCTACAAATCGGAATGACCACGGACGGTAACTAACGCCTGTCTGACTTTCCTTGCCTTTCGGATAACGCAGAATGAAACCGAACTTGTGAGCATTTTCCTTGAGCCACTTGAATGATTCGGTATCGTCAAAAGAAACGTCTCTGTACTTATAATAAAGCTCCGCAGTCAGTCCGAGAAGATGCTCGTCGAATTCTGCATTGCCGTAAAGGGAGGTATATTCCTCATCCTCGGCTTTTTCTGCCAGATCATCGGCTGTAACGTATCCTCTGAAAACGTATATTCTTGAAAGTCCGTTTTCACTTGCCTCCAAAAGCATTGCTTCAAGCGCTTTTGCGGCACATTCGCGGAGCTGTATA
This sequence comes from Eubacteriales bacterium, assembly GCA_045652135.1. GTDB lineage: Bacteria > Bacillota > Clostridia > Oscillospirales > CAG-272 > RGIG7213. The sequence continues at coordinate 5,933 of JAZRTS010000195.1, forward strand.
TCACCTGATACACGGTCGCTCTTTTTCGGAGCGTTTACAAGATCTGTAAACAGATATTCTCCGTCGGCAGGATGTGACGAGTTTATTACATCCGTGTATTCAAAAAGACTTTTCGGATTTATATACTGCGCGTATTCTTCGATGTTTATCTTATAATTGTAATTTCCGACCGCTTCATCGAGTATATTTTCGTCAAGTGACATGATTGCATCTGCTGACTTTATTTTATACGTTATGTCTGCATACTTAGGAGAAGCGCCGAGTACGCTTACGTCAGTTTCGTTGATTACTACCTTTGAGACGGTAACGGTACGCTGTATTTCATCGTGCACGATATTTATTCCGTACATATAATTTTCAAAGAAATCAAGAGGTACGTAAAAACGCTCATTTTCTATAAACGTGTCAGCGGCAAGACGTATTTCAATCTTGTTCACGAACGCACGGCGCGTTCCGACGACGAACGACGAGGTCTCATTACCGATACCGGGAGAGATGTACTTTATCTCATTTTTATCACCTGCAAGTGTAAGATTGCACATATTTGCAATATCATCGGCGCAGATATATACGCTTCCGTTTCTGAACGATATGTCGCTCTTTACATATTTTTTCTCACCGTTTACATTGTAGGTGTAGCCGTCAACCTTGTCTGTGGTATTTGATGCAAAAGAAAGACGGAAAATCAGATATGATATTCCGAAAAGAACGGCGCCGGAAATAAGTACGACGACTAAAAACGCTGTCATGGCACTTAAAAATGCATTTCTTCTTGTTCTTGCATTTTCTTTGTTTGCGACTTTATATCGCCTTTTTTCTTCGGCTCTCTTACGTTTCAGTTCCTCTTGGGTACGCTTATCTATAGCTTTCTTCCGCTTGAGTTCATCCAGTTTGCGTTTTTCCTCAGCTTTCTGACGGCGGAGCTTTTCTTCGTTTGCCTTTTGCCCGGCTTCTTTACGCCTTTGAAGCTCTTTTCTTCTTTTTATTTCTTCCTCTGTAAGAGGGGGTGTGGTTCGTGGTTTGCGTACGGGCTTTTTGCCTTGCTTTGAAGACGGTGGTTTTATCTTCCTGTCAGTTTTGTACGGTTTCCCGTACGGGGGGTGAGCTGCAGGAGATGTTTCAGACTCACGCTTTGCTTTTAGTTTTGCTTCTTTTTCCAGTCTTGCCTGTTCTTTCGCCTGTTCTTCTTTTTCTTCTTCTTCTTTGTCTTTCAGATACTGTCTGTGCTCAGACATAAATGAAAATTCATCGTCACGGTAATCGTCCGACACGGCTTTACCCCCTTTCATTAAAATTAAACGTCAATTTCTTATTTTCCGTATGCAGCAATGGCTTCTCGAATGGAAAAATTATTTTTTTCAAGAAGTGCGAAGGCTTCTTCGCGTGAAATGTTGAGTATTTCCGATGTTATTCCTGCCGCACGTGTTTTAAGCTTTTCATTCGATGCGCTGACATTTATCATAAGGTTTTCATATACCTTACCCGTCTTTATCATAGCGCACGTTGAAAGCATATTGACAATAAGCTTTTGTGCTGTACCGCTCTTAAGTCTTGTTGAGCCTGTTACAACCTCAGGTCCTGTGTTGCATGAAAGCTTTATGTCAGCAAGTGTATCGATGTATGAGCCGGGAGTGCTTGTTATGGAAACGGTAACAGCGCCAAGCTCTCTTGCCGCTTTCATAGCGCCCGCAACGTAAGGTGTTCTTCCGCTTGCGGCAATGCCTACAAGCACGTCATTTTCGTTAAGCTTTCTGTCAATTATCTCTTTGTATCCGTTTTCCTCGCTGTCCTCAGCACCCTCGGAGCTTTTGCGCAGTGCACTGTCACCGCCTGCAATTATACCCACAACAAGAGTGTCGGGAACACCGAATGTAGGGGGACATTCCGATGCATCAAGCACGCCGATACGTCCGCTTGTGCCTGCGCCTATGTAATAAAGATGACCGCCGTTGTCAAATGCCTCGGCAATTTTATCGACCGCTTCGGCGACGTTGGGAAGTACGTCATCTATTGCATCGAAAGCCTGCTTGCTTTCCTTATGCATAAGGGCAACCATCTCGTTTGTCGGGAGCTTATCTATGTTCATAGTGTTGGGATTACGTTTTTCTGTATTTATCTTGCCTGTATCTATCATATCTGCCTCCAAAAAATATAATTTGACAAATGACATTATATAATAAATTTATTTCACGTTCTATAAATAAATATTAATAATAAAAAAATGTTTTACGTGATTTAATGCGAGTTTATCGATCTATTGACAATCACATACGATTCGTGTATACTTAAAGTATAAAAAAGCATATTTCGGGTAAGTAAATGAAGATATCAGAGGATTTCAGAAATTACGATAAAAATAACACGTCGGAAGAAAAGGTTATAAATGCACACCTCTTTTCGGTATACAAAAGAGCATTTGTGTTAAAGCTTCCGATAGGGTATAATGCCGCATCGTTCCGTACGATTTTTTTAGGCAGAAAAATCAAAAATACGAACGTTGTGAAGCACGAATACGGACACAGACTGCA
>JAZRTS010000196.1:0-15010 GCA_045652135.1 Eubacteriales bacterium
TAAAGAGGCAATACGGAAGCGAGCCTTTGAAAAATCAAAGCTACGGAAAAATAATAAACGAAAAGCATTTTGACAGAATTCAGGGACTGATAAATGCTGAAAAAACGGTGTTCGGCGGTGAATCCGACCGTCAAACACTTAAAATCTCCCCAACCGTTATGACGGATGTAAAATGGTCCGACAATGTTATGGGGCAGGAAATATTCGGTCCCGTTCTGCCGATATTAACGTATGACAAATTCAGCGAAGTGTTCAATTTCCTTTCCGATAAACCGAAGCCGTTGGCGCTTTATTTCTTCTCCGAAAATAAAAAGCGTATCAATGCCGTGACATCACGCATCCAATATGGCGGCGGTTGTATAAACGATACGATAATACACCTTGCAACAAGTGAAATGGGCTTCGGCGGTGTCGGTGAAAGCGGAATGGGCAGCTATCACGGCAAAATAGGATTTGATACGTTTTCACATATCAAAAGCATTGTTGACAAAAAGACGTGGCTTGATCTGCCTGTACGCTATCAGCCGTATAAAAAAGGATTTTATGAAAAAGCCGTCAGATTTTTCTTGAAATAAATATTTCCGTAAGGAAATATCTGCGCCCGCCGAGGGGGGTGGCGAGGCGCAGCAAAGATAAAAGAAATAATAAATATATAAATATCAAAGGCAGACTCATTGAGTCTGCCTTTGTGCTATTTGTCGTTCAATCGTTCTGCTAAATTTATAAGAGCTTTTAAGTTATCCTCGGACATATTCTGTGTTAAGGTGTATAATTCGCGAACAAGTTGAGGCTCATCCACAGTGTCATCAAAAAAATCTTTTGGTGTTACACCGAGGTACTCACAGATATAGAGGAATTCACTCATTGAAGGCATTGCACGACCTGACGAAATACTCTGTATATAACTTTTGCTGTGTCCTAAATCCGTACTCATTCTGTATTCGGACACATTCTTTTTCATTCTTAAAATCGAAATGCGTTCTCGTATAAACTGCAAATCCATGGTTAACACCTCGCTTTGTACTATTCTGCAATAATTTCACAGTAATAACATCTAAAACTTCATATTATATATTTCCGAAGGAAATATGCGCCCTACCGCCTGTGGCAGTTGACAGGCGTAACGTAGTTCGCCACGTCAACTGAGGGGGGGCAGGCGGGGGCGCACGAAATACAAAGTGGTAAATGTATACTTTATACAGAGAATTTATTTGAAAAGTACAAGGGGTGACTCATATTGAAAATGATCTCCCAAATGAGTCGGCCCCTTTGCATTTTTTTATTCGCTTTTTCTGTACTGTATGGATATATCCGCTTTTTTCTTGACATAATCGCCCGTGATCGTGACCTTTTCGATAGTAGGATCAGAGGGAACTTTGTACATTATATCAAGCATAAGTTCCTCAACAATAGAGCGAAGTCCTCTTGCGCCTGCCGATTTTTCAATGGCAAGGGAGGCAATTTCATCAACTGCTTCGTCGGTGAATTCAAGCGCAACACCGTCAAGCTCAAGCAGCTTTGTGTACTGCTTTACAAGTGAGTTTTTAGGCTCCTTGAGTATTCTTGCAAGTGCCGTCTTGTCGAGGGCATCAAGACAGGAAATTACGGGAAGTCTTCCCACAAGCTCCGGAATAAGACCGTATTTTACGATGTCGTGCGAGCATACACCGCTGTATATACCGTCACGCTTTTTCATCTCTGCGGTTATCTTTTCCGTGCCGAAGCCGACTGTCTGATTGCCTCGTCTTTGGTCGATTATCTTATCAAGCCCGTCGAATGCACCGCCGCAGATAAACAGAATGTTTTCCGTGTTTATCTGTATAAATTCCTGATTGGGGTGCTTACGTCCACCCTGCGGAGGAACGTTTGCTGTTGTGCCCTCAAGAATTTTGAGAAGTGCCTGCTGTACGCCCTCACCCGAAACGTCTCTTGTTATCGAGCGGTTTTCGCTTTTGCGTGATATTTTATCTATCTCATCGATGTATATTATACCCTTTTCGGCGCGTTCGACATCATAATCAGCCGCCTGAATAAGACGTAAAAGGATATTTTCAACATCTTCGCCGACATATCCCGCTTCGGTGAGCGTTGTCGCATCTGCTATTGCAAACGGAACACGCATCGTTTTGGCAAGTGTCTGTGCGATATATGTTTTGCCGACCCCCGTAGGGCCTAAAAGCAACACGTTGCTTTTTTGGATTTCGACGTCGGGCTTTTCCTGTTCTTTTTTCTTGTTCTTTTTGCCTTTGCCCGTGCCTTTTCTTTCCTCAAGGGTAAGTATACGCTTATAGTGGTTGTAAACTGCAACCGAAAGCGTCTTTTTGGCATAAGCCTGACCTATAACGTACTCGTCGAGGGCGGCGTGTATTTCCTGCGGCTTCGGAAGATTTGCAAACGTAAGCTTATCTTCATCTTTTTCCTGAATATCGTGTTCAAACTGTTCATCAAGTATTGAAGAACAAATGTCAACGCAAAGCTCGCAAATGCAAGCGCCCGAAGGTGCGGGAATTATCAGAACGTCGTCCGATTCACTTCTGCCGCAAAAAGAACATTTAAGTTCGGTGTTATTTTTATTATCCATATCCTGAATTACTTCTTGGTTATTATTTCATCAATGAGTCCGTAAGCCTTTGCTTCTTCTGCAGTCATATAATTGTCGCGGTCTGTATCGATACAAACCTGCTCATATGACTTGCCTGTGTTTTGGGCAAGTATACGGTTCATTTTTTCTTTTGTTCGGAGAAGGTGATCGGCATGTATCTTTATGTCAGATGCCTGGCCGCTCAAACCTCCGCCGCCTATCAAAGGCTGATGTATCATTATTTCGCTGTTCGGCAGGGCAAAACGCTTGCCTTTTGCGCCTGCGGAGAGCAGAAATGAGCCCATGCTTGCTGCCATACCTATACAGATTGTTGAAACGTCACATTTAATATAATTCATCGTATCGTATATTGCCATGCCGTCTGTGATGGAACCGCCGGGTGAATTGATGTAGAAATATATATCACGGTCGGGGTCAACCGCTTCGAGGTAAAGCATCTGAGCAACTATAACAGCGGACGTTGCGTGGTTGACATCCTGCGTAAGCATTATTATCCTATCGTTCAAAAGACGTGAGAAAATGTCATATGAACGCTCGCCTCTGCCCGTTTGCTCAATGACGTACGGTATAGTTATGGAGTTGTGCATAAAAGTCCCTTTCTTACTCGGTTATTGTTTTTTCTGTGATAACTGCCTTTTCTCTCAACAGATCAAGAGCCTTCTTGAGTGTGAGATGATAGAATACGTCTTCCTTGAGAAGCTGTTCTTTGATCTTTGCTACTTCAAGACCTGAAGATTCTGCCAAAGATGCGTATTCTGCCTCAACTTCTTCATCTGTTACGGTGATATTTTCAAGTTCTGCAATCTTTTCAAGCGCAAGTCTTGTCTTTACCTGACGTTCAGCCTGAGGTCTTGCCTGCTCCTTGAGATCATCAATGGTTGTGCCTGTGTACTGCATATAGATGTCAAGGTTCATACCCTGCTGCATAAGACGTGTTTCGAAATTGCGAAGCTCGCTGAATATTTCATTTTCGATCATTACAGCGGGAACTTCAACTGTTGTCTTTGTAAGAAGTGCATCAACAAGCTTTTCTTCAAGCATATTGTTTGCAATGTTGTTGCTTCTTTCTGTGAGTTTAGCCTTAACGTCTGCTTTGTATTCATCAAGTGTGTCAAATTCTGAAACATCCTTTGCAAATTCGTCATCAAGCTCGGGAAGTTCTTCGAATTCGATCTTGTGAAGCTTACAAGCAAAAACTGCTGCCTTACCCTTGAGGTCTTCAGCGTGGTAATCTTCAGGGAAAGTTACGTTTACGTCGAATGCATCGTCAACATTGTGACCCTCGATCTGTGCTTCGAATCCAGGGATAAAGCTGCCTGAACCGAGCTTAAGCTTGTGGCCTTCGTCCTTACCGCCTGCAAATTCGACACCGTCGATAGAACCGCAGTAGTCGATAGTAACTGTATCGCCGTTCTGTGCAGCTCTGTCAGTAACTTCAACCATACGTGCGTTTGCGCGGCGGCGGCGTTCGATCTCAGCATCAACGTCCTCGTCCTTTACGGGTGTTATTGTCTTTTCGAGTTCGAATCCGAAGTAATCTGCAACGGATACTTCGGGCTTAACATAGAACTTTGCCTTGACAATGATCTCGTCAGCTTCGAAAGAACCGAAATCAAATTCGGGCTGGCTGATAGGCTCAAGACCTGATTCCTTGAGTGCTTCCTCGTATACTTCGGGAAGAATTTCGTTAAGTGCATCGTTATAGAAGAAATCGGAGCCGTACATCTTTTCGATAACGGACTTGGGAGCTTTACCCTTGCGGAAGCCGGGAACGGCGATAGCTCCTACCTTCTTCTTGTATGCTTTTGCCACAGCGGCATCAAAATTTGCCTTTTCTATGGAAATTTCCAACTCACGTACGTTTATTTCGGGAGTTGATACGTTTTTCAGACTCATTTTTTTAGTCCTCCGTTAATTTAATATATAATACACCATTATACACGTAGGGAAAATAAAGTCAACAGAAAATTAAAAATTTTAATAAATAATTTTATATGGCTTAAAATTCAAGTGATCTGCTGATACCATTTTGTACGTAATTCCGTTATGTAAGGTGTCAGAAATATTTCTGTGTATGCCGTGTATGTGACCGTAAAAGCACAGCTTTACACCAAATTCGGAAAGAGTTTGCGTTATTTCCTCGCACAGATATGCGCCGTATACGGGAGGAAAGTGCAGTACTGCCACTATCGGCTTATCTGCTGACAGCTTGCGTCCTTCTTCCAGACTTGAGCGAAGACGCATATTTTCACGGTTTACGATCTTTTTGTTGTCGGCATTTGATTCCGGAATGTTTTTTTCATCAGTGTACCAACCGCGTGAACCGCACAGAATAAAATCACCCATATCATACGCATTGTTGCGCAAAACGGAAAATTCAAGACCGTTTTCCTCAAAAAACGCGTTCATTTTTTTGACCGTGTTCCACCAGAAGTCGTGATTCCCCTCAAGAAGTATTTTTCTGCCGGGCAGAGCGTTGATAAATTTAAGATCCGGAAGTGCCGTATCAAATTCCATTCCCCACGAGGTGTCGCCCGCGAGAATGACCGTGTCGTCCGATGTCACGTTATCAAGCCAATTTTGTTTTATTTTTTCTGTATAATCAGCCCATCTTCCGCCGAAAACCTCCATGGTTTTCGTTTTATCTCCAAACGGGAGATGAAGGTCGGCTATAACGAATACTGACATATATACCTCGTAACTGCGTATAAAAGCGGTGTTATTTGCAAATACTTTTTTCAGAAATCAGAAAGGAGAAGAAATATGGAACTCAAAGACAAGAGCCCCAAGCATATAAAGGGAATCGGCTGTGATGTAAAAAACTGCGTATACCACGACGGCGAATGTTATTGTACTGCGAACAAGGTATCGATAGGTCCGTCGTATGCAACGTCATCAAGTGACACGGTATGCGCAACATTCAAGGAAAAGTCATTCAGCTGATTGCAGAATATCGATTATTTTGTTAACGTCGCCTGCTCCCATAATGATAACAGTATCGTCGGGGGCAGCGATGCTTTTTATATATTCAGCCGTTTCTTCAAATCCGCCAACGTATTTACCCTTTGATATTTTGCCCGCAAGAAGCTCAGCTGACATACCGAGCGTGTCTGTTTCGCGCGCAGGGTAAATGTCTGCTATTATAACCTCGTCACAGTTTTCAAGCGATGATGCAAAATTGTCAAGGAGTGCGGCTGTTCTTGAATATGTGTGCGGCTGGAAAACGACAGTGAGCTTGCCCGTACATATTTTGCGTGCCGCTGAAAGAGTTGCGGAGATTTCTGTGGGGTGGTGAGCATAGTCGTCGTATATTTCCGCACCGTTAAGAGTCATTCTGTACTCGAAGCGGCGCTTTATTCCTGCAAAAGAATGTGCCGCTGATGCGAAAGCATCGCCGTCGGTTATACCGCAAGCCAAAGCAACGCCTGCGCTTGCAAGCGTATTATAAACGTTGTGCATGCCGAATACGGAAAGCTTAACGTGCGCAAAAAACTTCTTATCGAATATTATGTCGAATTCGGGTCTTCCGTTTGTAAAAGTTATATTTTCTGCGATAATTCTGGCATCTTTATTTTCTATACCGTATGAGTAAAGCTCACCGTGATATCCTTCAGATGCAATAACGGCGCCCTCGGAATCAAAGTTAACGCAAGCCGCGCCGCCTTCCGATTGCGAAAGATATTTTTTGAAAGAAGCCAGGTAAACGTCGAAATTCTCAAAATAATCCGCGTGATCGTATTCCGCGTTAAGAACGACCGCAACGGAAGGGAAGAATGAAAGAAAAGAATCTTTATATTCGCATGCTTCGAATACGATGGAATCCCCCTTGCCTATATAATATTGCGAATTTATACCTGTGATGACAGCGCCGTTCATAACGGACGGATCCTTGCCGTTTTCTTTGAGAATGTTGTATATCATAGCTGTTGCCGTGCTCTTTCCGTGAGTACCCGCAACACCTATGGAACATCCGTATTCGGAGATGATGTATCCGAGAAAATCAGAACGATATATCATGTTAACTATATGCGTTGTCGCGTATGAATATTCAGGGTTATCATCACCGATTGCCGCATTGTACACCACAACCGAGAATTGTGTTATATTTTTGACATCGTGACCTTCCTGCACTTCTATTCCCATATTGCGGAGCTTATCGGTTGTGTCCGACATTGACCTGTCACTTCCACCTACCGTAAGACCGTTTTTCTTTGATATTATGGCAAGTGAGGACATGGAAACACCCCCGATGCCGATAAAATAAACGTTTTTTTCGTTTTTAAGTATCTCCCTTATTTCATCGGGAGAATAGTGTTTTCTTTCATTTTTCATAAAAAACCTCACAAAACAACAAAATAAAAAAAATTACGGCTCAGCGTAAGAAGTATGAAATCCACGGAAGTATGCATTCTTGATGTTATACATGATAAGTTTGTATTTTTTTTACAAAATAATCCATTATTTTTAAGATATAATACAAATAAATAGGTTACAATTAACTTACAGATAAGGCGGTTGCAATGTATAATTATGCGGTGTATTTATGCAGTCGCTAATTTCAAGAGAGAGGAAGCAATACCAATGGATATCTCAGATATCAAGATCAGAAAAATTTTCGAAGACGGTCCTATGAAAGCAATAGTATCAGTTACATTTGACAATCAGCTTGCTGTACACGATGTTAAAGTAATCGATGCAGGCGGTAAAAAGTTCATTGTGATGCCCAGCAGAAAAAATCCCGACAATACGTTCCGTGACATCGTTCATCCCATCAACTCCGATTTCCGCAAGAGAATAGAGGATGCGGTTCTTGAAACATACGATGCACAGAAAGAAACATATCTTATGGAGAATGCAGAAATCTGAATTTAACAGACTTTGATTTTTCTAACCTCATAACCGATCGGTTATGAGGTTAGAAAAATCAAAGTCTGTTAAATTCAGATTTCTGCATTCTCCATAAGATATGTTTCTTTCTGTGCATCGTATGTTTCAAGAACCGCATCCTCTATTCTCTTGCGGAAATCGGAGTTGATGGGATGAACGATGTCACGGAACGTATTGTCGGGATTTTTTCTGCTGGGCATCACAATGAACTTTTTACCGCCTGCATCGATTACTTTAACATCGTGTACAGCAAGCTGATTGTCAAATGTAACTGATACTATTGCTTTCATAGGACCGTCTTCGAAAATTTTTCTGATCTTGATATCTGAGATATCCATTGGTATTGCTTCCTCTCTCTTGAAATTAGCGACTGCATAAATACACCGCATAATTATACATTGCAACCGCCTTATCTGTAAGTTAATTGTAACCTATTTATTTGTATTATATCTTAAAAATAATGGATTATTTTGTAAAAAAAATACAAACTTATCATGTATAACATCAAGAATGCATACTTCCGTGGATTTCATACTTCTTACGCTGAGCCGTAATTTTTTTTATTTTGTTGTTTTGTGAGGTTTTTTATGAAAAATGAAAGAAAACACTATTCTCCCGATGAAATAAGGGAGATACTTAAAAACGAAAAAAACGTTTATTTTATCGGCATCGGGGGTGTTTCCATGTCCTCACTTGCCATAATATCAAAGAAAAACGGTCTTACGGTAGGTGGAAGTGACAGGTCAATGTCGGACACAACCGATAAGCTCCGCAATATGGGAATAGAAGTGCAGGAAGGTCACGATGTCAAAAATATAACACAATTCTCGGTTGTGGTGTACAATGCGGCAATCGGTGATGATAACCCTGAATATTCATACGCGACAACGCATATAGTTAACATGATATATCGTTCTGATTTTCTCGGATACATCATCTCCGAATACGGATGTTCCATAGGTGTTGCGGGTACTCACGGAAAGAGCACGGCAACAGCTATGATATACAACATTCTCAAAGAAAACGGCAAGGATCCGTCCGTTATGAACGGCGCTGTCATCACAGGTATAAATTCGCAATATTATATAGGCAAGGGGGATTCCATCGTATTCGAAGCATGCGAATATAAAGATTCTTTTCTTTCATTCTTCCCTTCCGTTGCGGTCGTTCTTAACGCGGAATACGATCACGCGGATTATTTTGAGAATTTCGACGTTTACCTGGCTTCTTTCAAAAAATATCTTTCGCAATCGGAAGGCGGCGCGGCTTGCGTTAACTTTGATTCCGAGGGCGCCGTTATTGCATCTGAAGGATATCACGGTGAGCTTTACTCATACGGTATAGAAAATAAAGATGCCAGAATTATCGCAGAAAATATAACTTTTACAAACGGAAGACCCGAATTCGACATAATATTCGATAAGAAGTTTTTTGCGCACGTTAAGCTTTCCGTATTCGGCATGCACAACGTTTATAATACGCTTGCAAGCGCAGGCGTTGCTTTGGCTTGCGGTATAACCGACGGCGATGCTTTCGCATCAGCGGCACATTCTTTTGCAGGAATAAAGCGCCGCTTCGAGTACAGAATGACTCTTAACGGTGCGGAAATATACGACGACTATGCTCACCACCCCACAGAAATCTCCGCAACTCTTTCAGCGGCACGCAAAATATGTACGGGCAAGCTCACTGTCGTTTTCCAGCCGCACACATATTCAAGAACAGCCGCACTCCTTGACAATTTTGCATCATCGCTTGAAAACTGTGACGAGGTTATAATAGCAGACATTTACCCTGCGCGCGAAACAGACACGCTCGGTATGTCAGCTGAGCTTCTTGCGGGCAAAATATCAAAGGGTAAATACGTTGGCGGATTTGAAGAAACGGCTGAATATATAAAAAGCATCGCTGCCCCCGACGATACTGTTATCATTATGGGAGCAGGCGACGTTAACAAAATAATCGATATTCTGCAATCAGCTGAATGACTTTTCCTTGAATGTTGCGCATACCGTGTCACTTGATGACGTTGCATACGACGGACCTATCGATACCTTGTTCGCAGTACAATAACATTCGCCGTCGTGGTATACGCAGTTTTTTACATCACAGCCGATTCCCTTTATATGCTTGGGGCTCTTGTCTTTGAGTTCCATATTTCTTCTCCTTTCTGATTTCTGAAAAAAGTATTTGCAAATAACACCGCTTTTATACGCAGTTACGAGGTATATATGTCAGTATTCGTTATAGCCGACCTTCATCTCCCGTTTGGAGATAAAACGAAAACCATGGAGGTTTTCGGCGGAAGATGGGCTGATTATACAGAAAAAATAAAACAAAATTGGCTTGATAACGTGACATCGGACGACACGGTCATTCTCGCGGGCGACACCTCGTGGGGAATGGAATTTGATACGGCACTTCCGGATCTTAAATTTATCAACGCTCTGCCCGGCAGAAAAATACTTCTTGAGGGGAATCACGACTTCTGGTGGAACACGGTCAAAAAAATGAACGCGTTTTTTGAGGAAAACGGTCTTGAATTTTCCGTTTTGCGCAACAATGCGTATGATATGGGTGATTTTATTCTGTGCGGTTCACGCGGTTGGTACACTGATGAAAAAAACATTCCGGAATCAAATGCCGACAACAAAAAGATCGTAAACCGTGAAAATATGCGTCTTCGCTCAAGTCTGGAAGAAGGACGCAAGCTGTCAGCAGATAAGCCGATAGTGGCAGTACTGCACTTTCCTCCCGTATACGGCGCATATCTGTGCGAGGAAATAACGCAAACTCTTTCCGAATTTGGTGTAAAGCTGTGCTTTTACGGTCACATACACGGCATACACAGAAATATTTCTGACACCTTACATAACGGAATTACGTACAAAATGGTATCAGCAGATCACTTGAATTTTAAGCCATATAAAATTATTTATTAAAATTTTTAATTTTCTGTTGACTTTATTTTCCCTACGTGTATAATGGTGTATTATATATTAAATTAACGGAGGACTAAAAAAATGAGTCTGAAAAACGTATCAACTCCCGAAATAAACGTACGTGAGTTGGAAATTTCCATAGAAAAGGCAAATTTTGATGCCGCTGTGGCAAAAGCATACAAGAAGAAGGTAGGAGCTATCGCCGTTCCCGGCTTCCGCAAGGGTAAAGCTCCCAAGTCCGTTATCGAAAAGATGTACGGCTCCGATTTCTTCTATAACGATGCACTTAACGAAATTCTTCCCGAAGTATACGAGGAAGCACTCAAGGAATCAGGTCTTGAGCCTATCAGCCAGCCCGAATTTGATTTCGGTTCTTTCGAAGCTGACGAGATCATTGTCAAGGCAAAGTTCTATGTTAAGCCCGAAGTATCCGTTGCAGATTACTTCGGATTCGAACTCGAAAAGACAATAACACCCGTAAAGGACGAGGACGTTGATGCTGAGATCGAACGCCGCCGCCGCGCAAACGCACGTATGGTTGAAGTTACTGACAGAGCTGCACAGAACGGCGATACAGTTACTATCGACTACTGCGGTTCTATCGACGGTGTCGAATTTGCAGGCGGTAAGGACGAAGGCCACAAGCTTAAGCTCGGTTCAGGCAGCTTTATCCCTGGATTCGAAGCACAGATCGAGGGTCACAATGTTGACGATGCATTCGACGTAAACGTAACTTTCCCTGAAGATTACCACGCTGAAGACCTCAAGGGTAAGGCAGCAGTTTTTGCTTGTAAGCTTCACAAGATCGAATTCGAAGAACTTCCCGAGCTTGATGACGAATTTGCAAAGGATGTTTCAGAATTTGACACACTTGATGAATACAAAGCAGACGTTAAGGCTAAACTCACAGAAAGAAGCAACAACATTGCAAACAATATGCTTGAAGAAAAGCTTGTTGATGCACTTCTTACAAAGACAACAGTTGAAGTTCCCGCTGTAATGATCGAAAATGAAATATTCAGCGAGCTTCGCAATTTCGAAACACGTCTTATGCAGCAGGGTATGAACCTTGACATCTATATGCAGTACACAGGCACAACCATTGATGATCTCAAGGAGCAGGCAAGACCTCAGGCTGAACGTCAGGTAAAGACAAGACTTGCGCTTGAAAAGATTGCAGAACTTGAAAATATCACCGTAACAGATGAAGAAGTTGAGGCAGAATACGCATCTTTGGCAGAATCTTCAGGTCTTGAAGTAGCAAAGATCAAAGAACAGCTTCTCAAGGAAGACGTATTCTATCATCTCACACTCAAGAAGGCTCTTGATCTGTTGAGAGAAAAGGCAGTTATCACAGAAAAAACAATAACCGAGTAAGAAAGGGACTTTTATGCACAACTCCATAACTATACCGTACGTCATTGAGCAAACGGGCAGAGGCGAGCGTTCATATGACATTTTCTCACGTCTTTTGAACGATAGGATAATAATGCTTACGCAGGATGTCAACCACGCAACGTCCGCTGTTATAGTTGCTCAGATGCTTTACCTCGAAGCGGTTGACCCCGACCGTGATATATATTTCTACATCAATTCACCCGGCGGTTCCATCACAGACGGCATGGCAATATACGATACGATGAATTATATTAAATGTGACGTTTCAACAATCTGTATAGGTATGGCAGCAAGCATGGGCTCATTTCTGCTCTCCGCAGGCGCAAAAGGCAAGCGTTTTGCCCTGCCGAACAGCGAAATAATGATACATCAGCCTTTGATAGGCGGCGGAGGTTTGAGCGGCCAGGCATCTGACATAAAGATACATGCCGATCACCTTCTCCGAACAAAAGAAAAAATGAACCGTATACTTGCCCAAAACACAGGCAAGTCATATGAGCAGGTTTGTATCGATACAGACCGCGACAATTATATGACTGCAGAAGAAGCAAAGGCTTACGGACTCATTGATGAAATAATAACCAAGAAGTAATTCAGGATATGGATAATAAAAATAACACCGAACTTAAATGTTCTTTTTGCGGCAGAAGTGAATCGGACGACGTTCTGATAATTCCCGCACCTTCGGGCGCTTGCATTTGCGAGCTTTGCGTTGACATTTGTTCTTCAATACTTGATGAACAGTTTGAACACGATATTCAGGAAAAAGATGAAGATAAGCTTACGTTTGCAAATCTTCCGAAGCCGCAGGAAATACACGCCGCCCTCGACGAGTACGTTATAGGTCAGGCTTATGCCAAAAAGACGCTTTCGGTTGCAGTTTACAACCACTATAAGCGTATACTTACCCTTGAGGAAAGAAAAGGCACGGGCAAAGGCAAAAAGAACAAGAAAAAAGAACAGGAAAAGCCCGACGTCGAAATCCAAAAAAGCAACGTGTTGCTTTTAGGCCCTACGGGGGTCGGCAAAACATATATCGCACAGACACTTGCCAAAACGATGCGTGTTCCGTTTGCAATAGCAGATGCGACAACGCTCACCGAAGCGGGATATGTCGGCGAAGATGTTGAAAATATCCTTTTACGTCTTATTCAGGCGGCTGATTATGATGTCGAACGCGCCGAAAAGGGTATAATATACATCGATGAGATAGATAAAATATCACGCAAAAGCGAAAACCGCTCGATAACAAGAGACGTTTCGGGTGAGGGCGTACAGCAGGCACTTCTCAAAATTCTTGAGGGCACAACAGCAAACGTTCCTCCGCAGGGTGGACGTAAGCACCCCAATCAGGAATTTATACAGATAAACACGGAAAACATTCTGTTTATCTGCGGCGGTGCATTCGACGGGCTTGATAAGATAATCGACCAAAGACGAGGCAATCAGACAGTCGGCTTCGGCACGGAAAAGATAACCGCAGAGATGAAAAAGCGTGACGGTATATACAGCGGTGTATGCTCGCACGACATCGTAAAATACGGTCTTATTCCGGAGCTTGTGGGAAGACTTCCCGTAATTTCCTGTCTTGATGCCCTCGACAAGACGGCACTTGCAAGAATACTCAAGGAGCCTAAAAACTCACTTGTAAAGCAGTACACAAAGCTGCTTGAGCTTGACGGTGTTGCGCTTGAATTCACCGACGAAGCAGTTGATGAAATTGCCTCCCTTGCCATTGAAAAATCGGCAGGCGCAAGAGGACTTCGCTCTATTGTTGAGGAACTTATGCTTGATATAATGTACAAAGTTCCCTCTGATCCTACTATCGAAAAGGTCACGATCACGGGCGATTATGTCAAGAAAAAAGCGGATATATCCATACAGTACAGAAAAAGCGAATAAAAAAATGCAAAGGGGCCGACTCATTTGGGAGATCATTTTCAATATGAGTCACCCCTTGTACTTTTCAAATAAATTCTCTGTATAAAGTATACATTTACCACTTTGTATTTCGTGCGCCCCCGCCTGCCCCCCCTCAGTTGACGTGGCGAACTACGTTACGCCTGTCAACTGCCACAGGCGGTAGGGCGCATATTTCCTTCGGAAATATATAATATGAAGTTTTAGATGTTATTACTGTGAAATTATTGCAGAATAGTACAAAGCGAGGTGTTAACCATGGATTTGCAGTTTATACGAGAACGCATTTCGATTTTAAGAATGAAAAAGAATGTGTCCGAATACAGAATGAGTACGGATTTAGGACACAGCAAAAGTTATATACAGAGTATTTCGTCAGGTCGTGCAATGCCTTCAATGAGTGAATTCCTCTATATCTGTGAGTACCTCGGTGTAACACCAAAAGATTTTTTTGATGACACTGTGGATGAGCCTCAACTTGTTCGCGAATTATACACCTTAACACAGAATATGTCCGAGGATAACTTAAAAGCTCTTATAAATTTAGCAGAACGATTGAACGACAAATAGCACAAAGGCAGACTCAATGAGTCTGCCTTTGATATTTATATATTTATTATTTCTTTTATCTTTGCTGCGCCTCGCCACCCCCCTCGGCGGGCGCAGATATTTCCTTACGGAAATATTTATTTCAAGAAAAATCTGACGGCTTTTTCATAAAATCCTTTTTTATACGGCTGATAGCGTACAGGCAGATCAAGCCACGTCTTTTTGTCAACAATGCTTTTGATATGTGAAAACGTATCAAATCCTATTTTGCCGTGATAGCTGCCCATTCCGCTTTCACCGACACCGCCGAAGCCCATTTCACTTGTTGCAAGGTGTATTATCGTATCGTTTATACAACCGCCGCCATATTGGATGCGTGATGTCACGGCATTGATACGCTTTTTATTTTCGGAGAAGAAATAAAGCGCCAACGGCTTCGGTTTATCGGAAAGGAAATTGAACACTTCGCTGAATTTGTCATACGTTAATATCGGCAGAACGGGACCGAATATTTCCTGCCCCATAACATTGTCGGACCATTTTACATCCGTCATAACGGTTGGGGAGATTTTAAGTGTTTGACGGTCGGATTCACCGCCGAACACCGTTTTTTCAGCATTTATCAGTCCCTGAATTCTGTCAAAATGCTTTTCGTTTATTATTTTTCCGTAGCTTTGATTTTTCAAAGGCTCGCTTCCGTATTGCCTCTTTA
>JAZRTS010000197.1:0-23790 GCA_045652135.1 Eubacteriales bacterium
ATAGGAGACGGTGGATTCTTTAAAAATAATGCTACCGGTCAGTTCCTTGTTGCGGATAATGCCACTACTGTTGTTAAGGGTGAAAAAGGTCCGGCGGACGAAACGCTGGATATTACTTATCATATATTGAAGACCAAAGCATCGTTTGGTAATTCTGATTTTGCACAGTTCCATATGGCAGGATATGGTCTTGATTTTAGAGATCGTGCCGGTTTGGCATATAACTTTGAAACTGGTAAAGCCGGAGATGCCAGGGAAAGAAGATATATGCGATTTACCAGTACTAACCTGTTTACGGCAGAAACAGATACAACCAGTAAAACCGGTGATAACGATGACCAAGACCAGCGTTATTCACGTAAAACGTTCATATACAAAAAGGAAAGTACATCCAAAAATGGCGCAAAAGCTTGGGTGGATGTTGCAGATAACGGTAACATCAGCGCTTTTGCCGGAGACGTGTCCGGCATAACAAGTGCAACAATTTACATTTCTGACGGTGTAAATGTTACAGCGGTGCCTGTAACGCTCAATATGCTTACCGGCGCTACTGCGGATGCTTATGTGGAAAAGGATACACCTGTCGGTGCGGTGAGCGGCACATTCAATGTTGTTTATGACGATGTCACACTTGCTACAGGACTTAAGCTTACTCTTGTTAATAAGCCCACGATGGCAAGCAAGGGTGCAGAGCTTAAGGTTGGTGATGAGTACACAGGTGCGCTCATCAACGGTGAAACAGATCAGACAAAGTATGATTATTCATGGTCGAATAACTCCATTCTTTCACTCAAGGACGGCAAGGTCGTTGCCAACAACGTAGGCGGTTCATCGCTTACAATCACATACGACTATGAGGTTAACGGCACAAAGCTTCCCGTATCGGAAGAAGTATATATTACTGTATATCCCAAAGATACGTGCTATGTAGAGCCTCGCGAATACGGCCCGAAAGAAGTTTATACACTTTACACAGAGGATTATATTCACGGCTCTATCGATGCGGATAAATACACTTCGACAAAAGAAAATTTAGATACACAAGAATTCTTAATCGTTAATACAAACGGTGCCGGTGACGGTTATGCTCTCAGAACATCTGTTGCAAATATGAACGGTATCGGTGTTGAAAATGTCAAGATAGAATCCTTGAACGGTAAGGTATATATTGACACAAACGTAACGGATCTTGAATTCAAGCTTTCGAGAAACTATAATGGTGCCGGACAGCCAACGACACAGCATCAGTACGATTATTATGTATTGATGGGAACGGTGACCCAAAACGGTACGGAGACGCCAGCGTATATCCACGCGGTGGACCTTTGGAACAACTCTCAATACTCCACAAAGAGTGACTTGACAGACGGTACAGGTCTTATCGCGGCATACGGAAGCAGCAGATACTTGATAACCAGCAATGGCGGCTTCCTTCAGTCTAAATATCCCGGAACGGGTGACAGAGGCGGTCACCATATCCAAGGACACGGCGGTGCAAAGGATTATGCAAATAATGTCTTCTATACTGAGGGATACCTGACCGGTTGGTCCTTCAACAACTTCAGACGCGGTATTTGTTCAGGTTATGAGAAAGAAAGATATTTGCTTACGTTCAATGATACAACAGAGCAGTTTGAAGCAGTATATAAAGGCTATGAACGTATAGACCCGCTGATTGACAAAGATCATACTGACCGAGTTTATATCTATACAAAAGATACTATAGACGTTTCCGGTGTCATTGTTTGGCTTGACAGCAAAGAAGGTCAGGTTGACTATAACGCTCCCGTAAGTAGCTTCACAGGTACGACGGTTAACGTTACAACACACAGCCCTGAGGGTTCAACGACGGTTTCTTACCCCTTGACTCTCGAAATGCTTCAGGACAACGCAGGCTTCACAACAAATGTTACTGAAGATACAACATATACAAATCAGACAGTAAAGGTAGATTACAACGGCAAGGAAATCACGGTTTGCACGGCGTATACTTTAAAGGTTATAAAGCCCGATGATGCTGATTATCCCGATTACCCCTCACAGGGCTCCGTAAATACAACAAAGACGCTTAACACCTCGAAGTACAGTTACGCCAATACGGGTGTTGCGCATATTGACCTTACGGTAAGCGGTGTACCTATGAAAAACGGTACTGATGTTGTCATTATGCTTGACGTATCAACGTCAATGAAAGCGGTCGTTCACACAGCGGCATGCGGCAAGACTGACGACGATTACTTCTATTCAACGTGTAAAGCTAACGGCTGTAAAACGAGAATACATCTTTTGATGGAAACGTTGCGCTCGTTCTTGGAGGAGATCCGTCAGCCCGATGCGCACGGAAACATCCCCGACGTTGACATTGCAATTGCATCGTTCAACGGTCAGACGTATATTGACTGCGAGAATTTGCTGTCCCCCCTGACGGCTTCTTGTAAGGATCACCGCGTAGAATATTCGTTCTATGCAGAGGTTGACAATTCCAAGGTTCACATTCCTTTTGTTGAGCTTTCGGATTCCGCAATCCAGACGTTTATCGACGATGTAACCGATGACTTGAATAAGCTTACGATTCCTACGCTCACAGGCAATGCGACAGTGAAAAATGACGATACAGCAAGTCTCGGACTTGATTCATTGACGACGCTGGCGCTTCAGCGCGGTACTAACTATGACCGTGCAATGCAGCTTACGTATGAGCTTTTGACACAGAAGCAGGCAGTTAACCACGCGCACGGCGAAAAGAGAAACCAGACGGTTCTCTTTATGACGGACGGTGCTTCATATCAGTACAACTATTTCGGCGCAACCAGAACATCCAGTACGGTCCATTCAAAGACCAATTCAGACGGTACACCAAATACTAACTATGTAGCTGCAAACAACGGTTGGGTATACCATGATCAAAACGGTGTTGCGAAGTGGTCATATTATCTCAGTGCTTCGTTCTGGGGTGAGGATGTAACGCTTGATCCCAACAACTATGAAATGAGCAAGAATACCACGTGGCATACGAATTTCAAACGCCACGACGGTTCTGTTGACCCCAACGGTGTTGTTTTGCAAGATCAGTGGAAGCTCTTTACAAAGTATTACAATACAAAGGGCGAGCATTGGATGGCTGAAGCCATTAAGGGCGATACCAATACAAAATACAAGGTAATTCTCCCCGAAAGCGATGCGGAAGACCATATTGAGGAAATTTACGGTCTCGGCGCTACTATTCACTCAGTTGCTCTTGCTCTGGCTGATGAACAGGGCTTGACAAAAGAAGTTCTGCACGGTGTTGTTTCAAGAATGGCATCGTATGAACTTGATTCAAACGGCAATCGCGTATTGGATGAAGACGGCAATGAAAAGCGCTTGTTCTACGGCGGTGATGACCAGAAGGTTCTTATCGCTGCGTTCGATAAGATCGTCGATGAAGTCAAATCCGCAGGCGACGCTATGTACGTTGACCAGATGGGTGATGATTTTAATCTCCAGCTCAGACAGAATTATACTGTAAACGGTAAGCCTTATGAGCTTACCACGCCTCCCTCAATCACTATAACCTCCTACCCCTTGTACAAGGATTGGGAAGTTGGTACGGTCGTTGACGGTGTTGCGGTTTCACGTGATATGGTCGGTAAGCGTAAATCCAATACAGGAACACTTATCAGATCGATCGTGTTCAACGATACGGGTACACAGGCGTTTATCGAATATCCCGACGGAACACGTTCAGCTAACATTATGGAAAAAGGTGTTATAAAAGGAACTACCGTTTGGTATAATACAAATACGACACCGTATGAGCTAACTCCCGATGATAAGACTGCGCATCCCGAGCTCAAAAAGTACACAACGCTTGAGCCCGAAACTTTCTACTGGATAGTCGGTGACATTCCCGAGGATGAATTGGTTCTCGGATACGACGTATACCTTGAGGATTCAATGGAAGGCTCGGCACTCGGCGGCCAGCACGATACAAACAATTACGCGACACTCACATACGTAAACCACCTCGGTAATAATTGTGAGATCAGCGTACCTTCGCCTAAGCTTCCTTGGGATAAGGCATACGTCGGTGTAGGCTTCTACTTCGTAAACGATAACGGTCAGCCTCTTGCAAACAGAAGAACAGGTAAGACAGGTTCGTTCGAGGTTGCACAGAAGCTTCCCGAAATTCAGTATATCGAGTTTAATCTTAATCAAAATGCAGTTATCGGTCAGGAGGTTATTGCATCCGCAGTTCTTCCCAGCGGATACAGACTTTATGATACGAGTGCTACGTATAAAGTATTCGCTTCATCGGGCGACTTGATTGACCAGGGATGGAGCATTACAAAGGGCGACGTTCCCGTAGCATCTACGTACGTAACGCAGTTCGGTTCAAATAAGACTTCGTCTAACGAACTCAACGCGACGACAAAAGATTATTCGTACACGAATACTATCGTATAC
Source organism: Eubacteriales bacterium (assembly GCA_045652135.1). Classification (GTDB taxonomy): domain Bacteria; phylum Bacillota; class Clostridia; order Oscillospirales; family CAG-272; genus RGIG7213. Next base: position 4,447 of record JAZRTS010000197.1, read on the forward strand.
TTCGCTATCTTCGGTGACGTCAGTGCATCGGATGATACAGTCGTTATGGACTATGCGCTTCCCGTTGAAATTGACGTTATGGCACACGACGTTCTCTTTGCAGGCGGCGGTCAGCTTGAAGCGGTAGGTTACAACTCTGCATCCGATTCCGTTCAGGACGTTGAAGAAGACCGTAAGGAAATGCTTGACGGATTTGACGAAACGTACACAGACGAATTCGGTACCGCAACCGTTCTTGATAAAAATAAGATACGTTATGAGCTTAATAAAGAGAACAGTATGCAGTTCAACGGCAAAGAACAGTTTACTTATGCCGCTAAATATACAGGCGATTTCGGTGTTAACGGTTACTATTACGCAGATGTAACTGTAATCCCCGCAACTACTGTTTACTACGAAGAAGATTTTGTTACACTTAAAGTTTACGACCTAAAAGTAGGTAAGTATTTGGACGGCGTAGGCAACAGCAGTGCAAAATGGAAAGACACTGATGATAAACATTATGGTTTATCTCAAAATGAAGATCGTCCGGGTAGTCTTTCTCAAAACGATGCCAATAATCTTTACGGCTATGACTCCGCTTACGAGTCTTATCGTGAGTCTAATTTTCCATATTCTATGGGTGGCGCGAAGGTCTTTGCAGCAAAAGCAGACGATACGATGCCGCAGGTAGGTGGCAAGCTCACCGGAAGATATGAGGGAGAAGCTTCGTTCACATTCTATGGAACGGGATTTGATGTAATATCTGCAACAAGTCAAAGTACAGGCACTATCGTTGTAACGGTATATGATGTCAGCGACGGTGTAAAGATCGGCGCAAACGGCTTCCCTGAAGGAAATCCTGTAGTTACAAAGCTTGTAGATACTTACTACGGTTACAGCTATGATCCTGATACCGGTGAATGGACAGCTGCAGATGATAAGAGTGCAATTTATCAGGTTCCCGTTATCAAGGTGGAAGATCTGACGTATGGAAAATATATGGTATTTATGACGATGTCGTATAACGGTATGTTTGACCATGGTGCAACTGCTGACACACCATATTATCAATTTATTTTGGATGCAATTCGTATTTACGATCCTGCAAATAACGGTAAAAACGATTCGGTTATCCAAAATGCATATGTCAAGGATAAAGAAGGATGGCCTGTATATCAGGAACTCAGAAATCTTCTTATTTCCGCAGAAGACTTCGGAGGTCTTACAGCAGACGGTGTAAAAACAGGTGCTATGTTCATCGACGGAAGACCTAACTATGAAGGTGATACTGTTGACGATGTACTGAATATTTCAGATTATATCAGTTACGGACCTAACAATGAGGTTTATCTCTCAAAAGGTCAGGCAATTGCATTTGATCTTAATAAAGCTGATATAGCATCAATTCACCTTGGTATGAAGACCATGACCAAGAATCCGGTTCCTGTCAGAATGTTTAATGTAGTGCAAGATAAAAACGGTAACGTTACGATAAAGAATGAAATTAAAATCAATGTATCAACTGCTACTGATCTTTATTATGACATTTCAAAATTAAACAACGGTACCGTTGTAATTCAGAATAGCAGCACAGCGACTTCGGGAACATTCTTGCTTTCCATAACCAACTTCAAGTTCACTTATGCAAATGAAGAAGACAGAGAGGCGAGCAACAGCAGAGGCTCAGTTCTCAGTGTTACAAAACAGGCAGTATATCAGGCTGTTGCAGGCTTGAAGAAAGTTTCGATGCCTTGGCTCGATGTTGAGGTAGAAGGCACGAATGTGTTTGTTCCTGAACAGTTTGATGTTTCATTATCGAAAACGACAGTAAGACAGGGCAGCACAGTTACGGTAACTGTAAACACAAGCGCTGATGTTGATCACATCACTGTTAACGGTGTTGAAGTTACGAAGTATACAAAGTCCTGGTTTACGGCTGAACGTCAGTGGAAGTATACTGTACGTATTGACGAAGCAGGCGACACACCCATTACTGTTGTGGCATACAATGCCGACGGTGAAGCAAGTGATGAACTTACAAATACCGTAAGTGTTACAGAACGTGTAAATCTCGTTTCAACTGCAAACGGCGGTATGCTTGACAGAATGTACAGCGGTTGGGTTGAAAAACTTTCCGCAAAGGCTAATTAACGGAGGATACTTGAATTATGAAAAAATTATATAGTAAACCCGGAATAGTCTATGAGGACTTTTCGATCTGCACCCACATCGCAAAGACTTGTGATGTCGAGCTTGGTACTTTCGAACAGGGCGAGTGTGGTGGCTTGGATATTGGCCGTCATCAGGATTTGTTTATGATGGCAATGGTTGGTTGCCTGAAAGAAGTCGATGATAACGGTTACAATGGAGTCTGCTATCACGTTCCGATAAACGGCGCAAGACTCTTCAATTCATAACTCAATATTACTCATTCGGCACGGTTTTACCGTGCCGAATTTGTTGTTTTACTAAAAAGTGGCGGGTTCATTTTTTTGGGAAATTGTTTCCGACATTTGCCACCGCATATGTTTTTTGATAATTTTTTTCTAAGGGGGAAGCAGTTCGTATGCGAACTACACACCCCCGTTTTTTAACCGATTTATTCATTCAGATGTGGACGACCGATGGCCGTCACTACAAAGTGTCTTGAATATTTCTTTAGCTGAATTTTTTATGCAATAAATCCAAAAAACGGGTTGATTTTTTTCTTAATGTATGGTAATATATACTAAACTATTTAATGTGCAAAATTTTCTTATATAAGGAGAATCAAATGAAGGATTTTGTTGATCTTCGACAGGATACTTGGGCGGCGACCGATGATTTAGGCAGAGCATTACCGCTTGAAGTCAATGTGGAAAAAAAGGATAAAAAAGTCGGCATATTCTATTTTATGTGGCATCAGGGAACAGACCGTGGATTTATGGACCACTCGCTTGCATACGCTATGGGCGGAATTGAAGAATTTGAACAAGTGATGTCTTCCGGAAGCCGTGGCTTCGGACATTACTGGGCGGAGCCGTATTTCGGATATTACCGTTCCGATGACGAATGGGTAATCCGCAAGCATGCATATCAGCTTGCAGATGCGGGAATCGACTTCATTTTCTTTGATGTTACCAACGGTCTTATTTACAGACCTATTTGCGAAACGATACTTAAAGTATGGAACGAGATTCGCAAGGAAGGCTACAAGACACCGCAGATAATGTTCAATGCGGGTGACACGCCTGAACTTGCAAAAAACTCATTTGATGCTCTGTGGAGTGCATTTTATAAAGACGGACACTACAAAAAGCTTTGGTTCAGATGGAATGAAAAACCTATCTTTTTAGCACCGAGAGCATTTTTTGAGTCGCTTCCCGAATACCAGCGTGACTTTTTCACATTCCGTACATCCTGGGCAAAAACAGATGCTGAATGGTACACCGAAACAGACGGAAAGGGTGCTTGGCCGTGGGCAGATATGCACCCGCAAAAGCCGGGTAAATCAGAAACGGGTGAGGTTGAACAGGCGATCGTTATGTGCGGCTTCTGGGCAAACGGATTCGGAACAAGCACCGGCAGAAGTTACTGTAACGGTAAACAGCCCCCGAATGAAACAGACCGTGACTACGGATTTTCGCTTGTCGATAAAACATCTCCTCTCGGACTTGCTTTTCAAGAGCAGTTTGACCACGCCATAAACAACATTGATCCTCCTTGTATTATGATAACAGGTTGGAATGAATGGTGGGCAGGCAGATGGGATAACTTCTTGCCCGGCGGTAAAAATCCCGCACAGGGACAGATAATTGCAAACACATATATAGTTGAAGAATCCGATCCGTTCAGATGTAACTACTTTGTTGATAACCTTAACGGTGAATTTTCACGTGATATAGAAGCTGTTAACGGTCTTTATAAAGATAATTACTACTATCAGATGGTTGCAAACATCAGAAGATACAAAGGTGCAAGAGAGATTCCGAGAGCAACAGGACAAAAGACCATAGATATACACAGCCGCTGTCTTTGCCAGTGGGATGATGTAGGGCCTGAATATCTTGATTATAAGGGTGACGTTACAAAGCGTGATGCCATGTCATATGTGGGCGGATTCCATTACACGAATGACACAGGACGTAACGACTTTGTTACTATGAAGGTATCATCTGATGATGAATACTTGTATTTCTTCGCAGAATGTGCAAAGAATATTACCGATCCCAGCGGAACAAACTGGATGAACCTCTTTATAAATTCCGACAGAGATCATAAAACGGGCTGGTACGGCTATAATTACATTATAAACAGATATCAGAACGGAAACCTTGCTTCTGTTGAGATGTTTAAAGACGGACAGTGGTTTATGAAGAAGGTCGGTGATGCTGAATTTACTGTCAGAGGCAACATAATTCAGATAAAGGTTGCGAAAGCTCTTGTTAAAGCTGATAAAACTTTTGAATTCAAATGGGCAGACAATTCCGTTGCTGACGGCGACATAATGCACTTTATGGACAAGGGTGATGCCGCACCCAACGAGCGTTTCAATTACATTTATATAAAGGATTGATAATTTTATATAATTGGTATTTCATCTGCGTCCACGCCCTTGTGGTGACGGACGCAGATGTTTTTTATAGAAATAAAAATATGCTTCTTTGACTTTAACTGCATTTTTTCTGAAAAATACTGTTCAAATGAGAATTTTTATGATATAATCAACTATAATGTAAATTACGGAAAGAGGTTTTACCTATGAAACAAATATTACAGCTTTTGGAAGAAAACGCAAGACTGACAACAGAACAGATGGCAGTAATGTGCAATCTTGATGAAGACGAAATAAAAAACAAAATAAAACAGCTTGAGGATGACGGTGTTATACTCGGATACAAAGCGCTTATAGACTGGGATAAAACAGACCGTGAATATGTAAGTGCTGTAATTGAATTGAAAGTCGCTCCCCAGCGTGACCGCGGTTTTGACAGAATTGCCGAAAAGATATACAACTATCCCGAAGTGCAGAGCGTTCACTTGATGTCGGGCGGTTATGACCTTATGCTTATTATCGAAGGCAAAACAATGAGAGAGGTTGCATATTTTGTTGCATATAAGCTTGCTCCCATTGAAGACGTTGTATCAACCGCAACGCATTTTGTTCTCAAAAAATACAAGGACAAGGGCATAATTTACAAAATGCCCGAGAAAGATGAAAGAGAGTGTGTTTTGTGATGGATTATTCAAAGATTCTGTCTGCAAAATCACAAAGCTTGAAACCGTCGGGAATACGAAAGTTTTTCGATATGCTTGGCGGAATGGATGATGTTGTGGCACTTACCGTAGGTCAGCCTGACTTCGTTACTCCGTGGCACATAAGAGAAGCGGGAATTGAAAGCCTTGAAATGGGCAAAACGTATTACACCTCGAACAGCGGACTTCTTGAAATGCGTACGGAAATATCGAACTATCTCAAGAGAAGATTTGACCTTTCATATGATCCCGAACGTGAGATAGTTGTTACAGTCGGCGGAAGCGAAGCCATTGATATGACTATGCGTGCGTTGATAGATCCCGGTGACGAGGTAATAATCCCCACACCGTGCTTTGTTTGCTATGAGCCGCTTTGCCGTATGGCTGACGGTATTCCGATAAGTGTTGTTACAGAAGAAAAGGATAATTTTAAGCTGACACCTGAAAAACTCAAGGCGGCGATAACACCGAAAACGAAGCTTCTTATAATGCCTTTTCCCAATAACCCGACGGGTGCTGTTATGACACACGATGATCTTGAAAAGATCGCGGAGGTGTTGAGAGGTACCGATATTATGGTGCTTTCCGACGAAATATATGCCGAAATGACGTATGGCGGAAAGAAGCATGTTTCGATTGCATCGCTTCCGGGTATGCGCGAAAGAACGATCGTTGTAAACGGTTTTTCAAAGGCGTATGCTATGACAGGCTGGAGAATGGGATATACAGCCGCACCCGCGCCCGTTACGGAGCAGATATTGAAGCTTCACCAGTTCGGTATTATGTGTGCTCCTACGACGAGTCAGTTTGCGGCAATAGAAGCGCTTAAAAACGGCGATGACGATATTTTCAAAATGACAGGCGAATACGATTACAGACGTCGTTTTCTTGTAAACGGTTTGCGCAAAATAGGTATACCGTGCTTTGAACCCGAAGGCGCATTTTACGTTTTTCCGAATATAGGTGTATTCGGGATGTCATCTGAGGAATTTTGTGAGCGTCTTTTATATGAAGCACGTGTTGCCATAGTTCCGGGTACTGCTTTCGGTGAATGCGGCGAGGGTTTTGCAAGAATATCGTATGCATATTCGCTGAAGCACATAGCAGCGGCACTTGAAAGAATAGGAAATTTTGTAAACGCACTTGAAAAATAAAAATGATGAAAGAGGGGATAATGATTGTTAAGTAAAATCAAAAATAAATTGAGTTACGAAATCGAAAAGCTTATTTACAGTATAAACTTCAAAAAAGCAGAAAAATGTTATCCCTTGCAAAATGTTTCTTCTATCGATGAAACGCTCGATAAATTGCTTGGCAGTGACTGTTCGATATGCCGTTACGGCGATGGGGAATTCAAGGTAATGCTCGGCAAGTCGAACGGTTTTCAGGCGAAGGACAAAAAGCTTGCCAAACGGCTTAAAGAAGTTATTCTCACACAGGAAGACGGTGTTTTGCTTTGTATTCCCAATGTTACAAGCGACACTCCTTTGAGAACTAAAAGTGCCGTATCTTTTTGGAATTTCTTTTTGAAACAGTATGGTGCGGGTGTAACAAAGTTGCTTTCACCAAAAATAAAGTATTACAATGCACACGTCACGAGACTTTATATGGATTATCAGCCCAGCGGTAAAAGCGGTGAGTGGTTCGAAAAACTCAAAAAAGTCTGGAAAGAAAAAGACCTTCTTATCGTCGAAGGTGAGAAAACACGGCTTGGTGTCGGAAACGATCTGTTTGACGGTGCTGCAAGCATTAAAAGAATACTGTGCCCGTCAAAAAGTGCATTTTCGGTTTATGACGATATTTTAGAAAGCGTGAAAGCTAACTGGCATGGTGAACTCGTGTTGATAGCTCTCGGACAAACTGCAACGGTGCTTGCATATGATCTTCATGTAAGCGGAATAAGGGCGCTTGATATCGGTCATATCGATATTGAGTACGAATGGTTTTTGCAAGGCGCAAAGGAAAAAACAGCCGTTGAAGGTAAGTTCGTAAAGGAAGTGACAGATCAATTAGACAGTGAAGAAGACGAGGATTATTTAAATCAGATCGTGTTAAGGATAGGTGTATAATATGATAAGTATAATAATACCTGTTTATAATGCAGTAAATTATCTTACTGAAACTGTTGAATCGATTCTTTCGCAGACATACCGTAATTTCGAAATCATACTTGTAAACGACGGCTCGACTGACGGCTCGGGTGAGCTTTGCGATAGGCTTGCGCAACGTGACAGCCGTATCCTCGCCGTACATAAGGAAAACGGCGGTGTGGCATCCGCAAGAAACAGAGGACTTGATGAGGCGAAAGGTGATTATATCGGTTGGGTTGATTCCGATGATATAATTTCACCTCACATGTACGGCATTATGTATGATGCCGCGGTGAAGTATGATGCCGACGTCGTGCAGTGCTCGCATACAAGGGATATTCAGAAACTTCAAAACGACATACCTGATGAATTACCCGAACTTGAAGTTTTAAATAATATTGAATCTCTTAAACGGATATATAGACGCCATTATACAAACGCGTGCGCTTTGTGGAGCAAAATATATAGAAGATCCCTCTTTGAAGGTCTGCGTTTTACGGAAGGTACGGCATTCGAGGACGACGAGATAGTTCCGCAGCTTATCGAGAAAAGTAAAAAAACGGTATTTTTTGAATCTCCTCTTTATTGCTATATAAAGCGTGAAAACAGTATTATTACAGCACCGAAGCAAAAAAATATAATGGCACTTACACACCATCTTGATGAAAGAAGCAAAAGGTTTAAGAAGCTTGACAAAAAACTTTATGAGATGAGTTTAAGCCATTTTTACCACTATCTTAAAATAAAAATGTGTGAGAAGTGTTTTTTGGGTACACCTGTACAAAAACAAGCGGCTGATCTTTTGAAAGAGTATTATTCGGCATTTTTCAGAATTTCAAATAAGTATGACAAAATAGCTTTGACTTTTGTCAAGCTCGGAATGACTGACTTTGTAGCAAATAACGGATTTGAGCCAATTCAGAATTTTTTGTCAAAGTTTAAAAATAAATAATATGAAATATTTTGCTGTAACCGGGATGAGCTGTGCGGCATGCTCTGCCCGTGTTGAAAAGGCTGTTGGGAAGGTTGACGGTGTAACGGAATGTTCTGTCAGCCTTTTAACAAATTCAATGACTGTAGAGGGAAGCGCTTCCGTAGATGATATTGTAAAAGCGGTCAAAGACGCAGGCTACGGAGCGTACGAAAAAGGAAGAAAATGTGAAGGCATAAAAGATGAAACGGTAAATTCGGAAGCGTCTGTTTTGAAACGCAAGCTGATATTATCATTCGGTTTCCTTCTTGTTCTTATGTATTTTTCTATGGGATATACGATGTTTTCCTTGCCGTTACCGTGCTTTTTTGAAAACAATCCCATATATGTTGCCTCGATACAGATGCTGCTTGCCGCGATTATTATTATCATCAACCGCAAATTTTATATAAACGGCGTAAAAGGACTCGCAAACAAAGCACCTAATATGGATACGCTTGTTTCGCTTGGTTCGTTTGCGGCGTTTGTTTACAGTACGGCATCGCTTTTTGCTATGATTCATCCTGTAAAACTCGAAGACGCGGGTGCGGCAAAGGCCCTTTTACACGACCTTTATTTTGAATCATCCGCAATGATACTCGTGCTTATAACGGTCGGAAAATTATTGGAAGCCGTGTCAAAAGGCAAAACAACAGACGCGTTGAAAAGTTTGATGGACCTTACGCCGAAAACCGCAACGGTACTGTACGGAAGTGAAGAAAAAATAATACCCGTATCGGAAATCAAAAAAGACGATGTGTTCATCGTGAGGTCGGGTGAGGCAATACCTGCTGACGGTGTTGTGATCGACGGCGCGTGCACTGTCGATGAATCATCCCTCACGGGTGAAAGTATACCTGCAGATAAACAAACCAATGACAGTGTGTGTACGGGTACAATAAACCTTTCGGGATATATTAAATGCAAGGCTGTGAGTGACGGTGAAGATACTGTTTTATCACAAATAATTAAAACGGTAAGTGATGCTGCCGCGACAAAAGCCCCTATTGCAAAGATTGCCGATAAGGTATCCGGGTTATTTGTTCCCACTGTTATCTTTATATCGGCTATAACGATATTTATCTGGCTTTTTCTTGATAAAGAGATCGGCTTTGCTCTTTCTCGCGGTATATCTGTGCTTGTTGTAAGCTGCCCATGTGCTCTCGGACTTGCAACACCTGTTGCAATTATGGTCGGCAGCGGAGTCGGTGCGAAAAACGGAATACTCTTCAAAAATGCAACTTCTCTTGAACAAGCAGGAAAGACGAATATAGTTGTTTTAGACAAAACCGGAACTGTAACGTCCGGTGTTCCGCAGGTTACAGATGTAATTCCGTTTGTCGGTTTTTCCGAAAGAGAGCTTTTGAAGCTTGCGATATCTCTTGAAAAGAAAAGTGAGCATCCGTTGGCGCGTGCTATAGTGTCACATGCACAGAAAAACGGTATTTATCCTTATGAAAGTGCAGATTTTGAAGCGTTTTTCGGTAGCGGAGTCAAATGTACGGTGAACAAAACCGTTTTGTACGGCGGAAATTTAAGCTTTATTTCCAAGCAAGCACAAGTAGATGAGAAAACAGAAAATATAGCGCATATCCTTTCCCAAAACGGAAAGACGCCGATATTTTTTGTATCAGACGATAAGATCGTCGGTATCATAGCACTTGCTGACGTTATAAAAGACGATAGTCCACGCGCGGTTAAAGAACTTAAGGATATGGGTATTGACGTTGTTATGCTCACCGGTGATAACGAAGTAACAGCGAGTGTGATTGCTGATAATGCGGAAATTACAAATGTCATTGCAGGTGTACTGCCTACAGAAAAAGAAAACGAAATTATAAAGCTTAAGCAAAAAGGACGCGTTATGATGGTTGGTGACGGAATCAATGACGCACCGGCACTTATGCGTGCTGATCTTGGTGTAGCAATCGGTACGGGAACCGATATAGCTATAGATTCCGCTGACATCGTGCTTATGAAAAGCAGGCTTTCGGACATTCCCGCACTTATACGGCTCAGTAGAAGAACCTTCAGGACTGTGCATCAGAATCTTTTCTGGGCATTTGTTTATAATATTATCGGAATTCCGCTTGCTGCAGGAGCATTTATTACTTTGCTCGGTTGGGAGATGAATCCTATGTTCGGTGCAGCCGCAATGAGTGTTTCCAGTTTCATTGTTGTAACAAATGCATTGAGAATAAATCTTTTCCGAATATACGATCCGTCTGAGGATAAAAAGAAAAAAAGTCAAACCGAAGAAATTTCCGACGGCTTGACTATGGTATTCAAGGTGAAGGGGATGATGTGCGGACATTGCGAAGCACGTGTCAAAAGCGCACTCGAACAGCTTGATGAAGTTAAAAGCGCTGAAGCGGACTATAAAAACGGTACGGTTTATATAACTCTTCATTCGGTATGCGATGATGAAAAGCTTAAAGAAGCGATAACAAACGCGGGATATAAAGTAAAATAATCAGGCAAATGTTTTTTTGAGAAATTCGAGAAATTTGAATTTTATCTCGTATTCGGGTTCTTCGGAGTTTGTAAGAATATTTACCTCGTTCGGTGTAAGACCGACCGAGGCAAGCTCGTCGCTGTTGTCAGCTATAGCCGTGCTTACACACAAAGGCGGGAAGAGAACACACCACCAGTTTTTGCCTTCGCCTTGTCCGATTTTCACACGCACGGAATAGTAAGCACCTGCAGGTAAACTTACGTTTTCGTATATTCGCGTCGGATACTGTTCTTCACCAAGCTCTATGCTGACATCATAATCGTATCCCAAACTGTTTATACAATTTTTGGCTGTGTTAAGTATTTCGTCTTTGTTTTCTTCAAGTGACTTTTTGGCATCTTCAACCGTGGTGCAGTTTTTCATACTGTCTTCCATTTGTTTGAGTATGCTGTCGCGTACTTTCAGCTTCAGTGCTTGATCTTCTTCGCTGTCTGAATTAGCAAGCACGTGAAGACGGGCAACGCTTTCATAAAGTCCTATTTCGCCGTTTACGGGCAAAGCTGACGAAAACATTCCGATAATAAGTGCAAAGCAAGTAAATCCCACTAAAAATTTCATAAAAAAATACTCCTTTTGTCAGATTTCAAAAGGAGTATTTCCATTATTTTTGGTGTTTATTCAGTCAATTTGAATACAATTTTTTCATTTCAGCGGATTTTCCGCAGGAGTATGCACCCTCCGGACACTTTCCTCTGACACAAGCAGGGCCTGCATTTTTAAACAAAAGCGGTGCCGCCTCTTTGCAAAGCATAAGCATCTGACGTGCTACCTCTCTTATTTCCCATTGCGCTCTGTCACAGCAACGGAGCGTGAAGAAATTATAAAGGCTTCTGGTGTTCATTGTCACTATCATTCGTGTGTCGCAGGCATTGGGAAGAACAAAGCGCGCATCTTCATTGGCTTTTTTCTCAGATGCTTTTTTTGCTTCCTTTTCGGATATACCGCTTTCTATCATTTTTTCATAGTGAGCCTTAGCGAGGATATTTCTTAAATTTTCGTATCTTTTTGAGTCTTCCTCCATTGCGGCTGTGAATTCAGCCATTGCTTCGGGAATTGCGGCAATTTCGGGAGGAGTGATATATTCAAATGAAGATTTGTCAACGTATCTTTGGCTCTGAACAGAGAATGATGCAATTCTGTGACGTGTTATCTGTGCAAGAAGCGCACGTGAAACGCCCTCAATACCAAATGTGAAAGAAGCGTGCTCAATAGGGCTCTGATGTCCTAATGAAAACAGAAGCTCCAAAAAATCCTCTGTTTTTTCAGGTGTAAGATTGTCTAAAAGCGTATCAATGTCTGTCTTTGCATAACAAAGCTTTGCAGCTGCCGCAACTACCTTGTCGGCATCGGGTGTGTATGTTAAAAGTTCAACCTTTGGCATTTTTATCTTCTCTCATTTTTTTCGTTATAATATCATATTATATTCAGACGGTCAAGTGCAGAAATGTAAATAATGAGTTTTATTGAAAATAAACTGAAAAAAATGTAAAATGGTATTGACAAATCAGTTTTTTTGTGATACTATATCGTCAAGTTAGCTACGGCTAACTTTAATTCTTGTTTTTGGGAGTCCGCATGAAAACATTGAAGGATATAAAGGTCGGTGCTACTGTTCGTGTTATAAAGGTACACGGGCAGGGGGCAATAAGACGCAGGATAATGGATATGGGTATAACAAAGGGTGTTGAAATAACCGTAAGGAAGGTAGCCCCCCTCGGAGATCCCGTTGAATTTACTGTCAGAGGATATGAAATATCACTTCGAAAAGCCGATGCTGAGATGATCGAGGTTGAATAACAGGGGGATTCCCCCGTTTTTTAAGATGCGTGGTTAGCAATAGACAACTACACGTGTTACTGCATTTATATAGCGCCGTGTAAACGGCAAAAGGAGATATTATGTCAATTAAAATTGCCTTGGCGGGAAATCCCAACTGCGGAAAGACAACTCTGTTTAATGCCTTGACGGGGTCAAATCAGTTTGTGGGAAACTGGCCCGGGGTAACTGTTGAAAAAACAGAGGGAAAACTGAAAAAGAGAAGTGATGTTATAATCACGGATCTTCCCGGTATATATTCACTGTCGCCGTACACGCTTGAAGAAGTAGGTGCAAGAAATTATCTTCTAAATGAGCGTCCCGATGCAATACTCAATATCGTTGACGGAACGAATATTGAAAGAAATCTTTATCTTTCAACACAGCTTATTGAGCTGGGTATCCCCGTTGTAATTGCAATAAATATGATGGACGTTGTACGCAAAAACGGCGACGAAATAAATATAGAGCTTCTTTCAAAACAGCTTGACTGTAAGATAGTTGAAATATCGGCGCTGAGAGGTGACGGAATAGAAGAAGCGGCGGAAGCGGCAATAGAAGCGGCGAGCAGTAAAAGAAAGCAACCGAAACATATGTTTTCAGGCCCTGTTGAGCATGCACTTGCACATATTGAGGAAGCTGTGCTTCACGATGATCCGTCCGAACGACAGAGGTGGTATGCTGTTAAGATATTTGAGCGCGATGAAAAGGCAATAGCTGACCTTAACATTCCTTCTGCAATCCTTAAACATATAGAAAATGATATCGTTGCGGCTGAAAAAGAGCTTGATGACGATGCCGAGAGCATTATCATAAACGACAGATATACGTATATTGAAACGCTTTTAAAGAAATCCTATAAGAAAAAAGATAAATATAAGCTTTCAACGTCCGATAAGATAGATAAGGTGCTTACAAACAGATTCGCAGCCCTTCCTATTTTTGCTGTTGTTATTTTCCTTGTATATTACATATCCGTAACAACGGTAGGTACATTTGTTACAGAGTGGACAAATGACGGACTTTTCGGTGAAAGCTGGAGCTTTTTCGGAAAAACCGTTCCGGGTGTTCCCGTGCTTGCGGATAATTTTCTTTCGTCTGTCGGCTGTGCAGAATGGCTCAAGGGACTTGTCATTGACGGTATTATCGGCGGTGTCGGTGCAGTTCTCGGCTTTGTTCCGCAGATGTTTGTACTGTTTTTATTTCTTGCGTTTCTTGAAGCGTGCGGATATATGTCACGTATTGCGTTTGTGCTTGACCGTATATTCAGAAAATTCGGACTTTCGGGAAAATCATTCATTCCGATGCTTGTCGGAACGGGATGCAGTGTTCCCGGTATTATGGCGAGCAGAACGATAGAAAATCAGCGTGACAGACGAATGACGGTTATAACAACGTCATTTATCCCGTGCGGCGCAAAGCTTCCTGTCATTGCACTTATTTCAGCATCTCTTTTCGACAATGCGTGGTGGGTTGCGCCCAGCGCATATTTTGCAGGTATTGTATCAGTTATTTTGTCGGGTATCATTTTGAAGAAAACAAAGCTTTTTGCAGGTGATGTATCACCGTTTGTAATGGAGCTTCCTGCATACCATATGCCGACGCTTAAAAATCTTTTGCACTCTATGTGGGAAAGAGGCTGGTCGTTTATCAAAAAGGCAGGAACGGTCATTTTGCTCTCATCCATTATAATTTGGGCAGGAAGTGCTTTCGGTACGGTTGACGGATCATTCGTATTTGATCCCGATATGGAGCTTGCCGACAGTATTTTAGGCAAGATAGGAAACAGCGTGAAATGGATATTTGTACCGCTTGGATTCGGTGATGCCGCATTCGCTTTGGCAACGCTTATGGGACTTGTCGCAAAGGAAGAGATAGCAAGCGTGCTTGGCATACTTAATATCGGAGAAATGACAAGACTTGCGGGATATTCCTTCCTTATGTTCAACCTTTTATGTGCACCGTGCTTTGCCGCAATGGGCGCGATAAAGAGGGAAATGAACAGCGGAAAGTGGACGGCGTTTGCAATTTCATATCAATGTATTTTTGCCTACGGTGTTTCACTTATGATATATCAATTTGGTTCAGCGCTCACAGGCGGTATTAATATTGTCGGATTTGTTTTAGCCGTTCTTGTGCTTTTGTTTATGCTGTTTATGCTTTTCAGACCGACAAAAAAGCAACTTAAATAATATGATAGAATTTATAATATCCAATCTTTCAACAATAATCATCAGTGCCGCCGTGCTTTTGCTTATCGTGCTTGCTGTCATTTCAATGGCAAAGGATAAGAAAAAGGGCAAATGCCTCGGAGGTTGTTCGGGATGTAACGGCGAATGCCGTAAGTGCAGCAAATAAAAACGTGTCAGATACGGATTTGATTTTAAGTGCAGTTAAGGCTTACCCAAGCGTTATGTTTGGGTAAGCCTGTTTACTGTTATAGGGCGTTTTATAACTTGACAATGATAATGTAATATGATATTATTTACTGTGCAAACTATATATCGCTACGGAGAAAATATGAAAAAATTAAACATTTTTGCGCTTATCATTATATTCGTGATGATATTTACATCGTGTGCGGCAAACGGTTCTTTTGAAAGTACCGTAAGCGGTGATATAACTTCGCCCGAAACGGATATAATAAAGGATGAAGAGTACACACTTCCGCTTGAAGACGGATACAATCAGCTGACACTATACTGGACATACGGCGGAACATACGAAAATTGTGATATATGGATATGGTGGGACGGTAAAGAGGGAAAGGGTTACACCTTTCACGAATGTGACTACGGCGCAAAGGTCGTTGTAAATGTTCCTGAAGATATAGAACAAGTCGGATTTATTGTCAGACGTGAATGCTCTGAACCTGGCGGAAGTGCTTGGGGGAGCGCCGTAAAGGATTATGAACAGGACAGATTTGCGGTAATTGACGGTAAAGAAACGGTGATATATCTGAAATCGGGCACAGCAGATCAGTTTACCAGCAAAGATGGAGGCAAAACCTTGGAAAAAATAAGAAAATTCTCGCTTGCGGGAATGGTTGACGAAGCAAAAATAAAATACACGCTTACACCTGCGGTTAAAATCTCGGATATTTCCGAAGTAAAGCTGTATAACGGTGATGATGAAGTAAAAATAAAAAGTATTTCAACTCTCGGTAAGGAGTCTGCATCGGGATATATAGAAACCGAGGAAAGCCTTGATATCTGCGGTGAATACCGTTTACAGATAGACGGATACGGAAGCAAAGCTGTTATTCCCACGGAAATATTCGACAGCGAATTTTTCGCATCGAATTATCATTATGACGGAGGCGACCTCGGGGCTGTCGTAAACGGTGATACTACCGTGTTCAAGCTGTGGGCGCCGACAGCATCAAAGGTCGCACTTAACCTTTTTGAAAAAGGCGACGGCGGCGAAGCATATAAAATCATTGAAATGAACAAGGGTGACAAAGGTGTGTGGTCGAGTACAGAAAGCTGTTCTCACGGCACGTATTATACGTATACCGTAACAACAGCTGTCGGCACACAGGAAGCTGTTGACCCTTATGCGGTATCCACGGGTGTCAACGGCAAGCGTGCAATGGTCACGGATCTTTCCAAAACGAACCCCGACGGCTGGGATAAATCAACATATAATTCACCCATTTCGGATTATTCAGATGCAGTTATATGGGAAATACACGTGCGTGATTTTTCAAATAAAATAGAATCATCAAAGTATAAGGGAAAGTACCTTGCGTTTACCGAAACGGGGCTTGTGAATGAGCACGGAAAATCTGTCGGTGTCGATTATCTCAAGGAGCTTGGTGTAACGCACGTGCATCTTCTTCCTGTTTACGATTACGCATCGGTAGATGAAAAAAATCCCGAAAAACAGTTTAACTGGGGATATGACCCCGAAAATTACAATGTTCCCGAAGGCAGTTATTCAACTGACCCGTATAACGGAGAGGTAAGAATAAAGGAATTTAAAGAAATGGTAATGGCGCTTCATAAAGCGGGAATAGGTGTCATTATGGATGTTGTTTATAATCACACGTACGATGCCAACAGCTCCTTTAACAAGATTGTTCCTTATTATTACTACAGATACACATCAAGCGGCGAAAATACATCTGCAAGCGGATGCGGAAACGATACGGCATCGGAAAGATATATGTACGGTAAATTTATGGTTGAATCCACCTCGTATTGGATGAAGGAGTATAAGCTCGACGGCTTCCGATTTGACCTTATGGGACTTCACGATCTGCAAACGATGCAGAACATAGAAAGCGCCGTGCATACCATAAACCCGAAAGCTGTAATATACGGCGAGGGCTGGATGATGGGCGCAACGATCGACGGCTCAGCACAGGCAAATCAAAATGAGATAAGCAATATCGTACCTACAGGCGATGCTATCGGCGGTATTGCGGTATTCAATGATGCAATGCGTGACGGACTTAAAGGAAGTGTGTTTGAAAAAACGTCGCAAGGCTATATAAACGGCGGCGCAAACGGAACAAATCTTTCGAAGGTAATATTCGGTATTAAAGGCGGTACGGGTGCAGGTTCCGGCTGGAGCGTCAAAAATTCAATGGTCATAAATTATATGAGTGCGCACGACAACAATACGCTTTGGGACAAGCTTTTACTGTCTTCTCCCGACAGTACGGATGAAGACAGATGTAAAATGAACAAGCTCGGCGCATCCCTCATTATGATATCAAAGGGCACACCGTTCTGGCAGGCAGGAGAGGAAATGCTCCGAACAAAGAACGGAGATGAAAACAGCTACCGTTCCGATGATTCCATAAATAATATAGACTGGTCTGTTCTGAAGGACGGAAGCTTACAATATGAAACGATGCTCTATTACAAAGGGCTTATTCAGATGAGAAACAGATATGATATCTTTTCAGATGCCGATACGGAAATATCGTATGAACAGCTTGGCTCGGGAATGACGGTTATCAGCTTTGATGACGGTCACGGCGGATACGCAAAAGCGATCATAAATCCGCACAAAACAGCACTTCCGTATACGCTTGACGGCGAATGGAATCTTGTTGCCAACGGTATAAATGCGGGCAAATACGTTATTTTGCGTGAAAGCGGTTCTGTAACCGTCGATACGATAAGTGTCAGAATTTACGTTAACGATATATTATTAGATAGATAAGGAGCTAAAATGAGAAAAATTTCTTTTATTCTTGCACTTTTGATGATTTTTTCATCATTTGTTGCGTGTACGAATAACGGTGATGCAGGCACCGAAAGCGAAACAACAGCCGAAGATGAAACGATCTTGATCGAACCTATAAATGACAACTACAGAACATTTTATCAGATATTCGTCGGCTCGTTTTCAGATTCCGACGGTGACGGTATCGGAGATATAAGAGGTATAATCAACCGTTTTGACTATCTCAATGACGGAAATATGGGCTCATCAAAAAGCCTTGGCGTTGAGGGAATATGGCTTTCGCCCATATTCAAATCCCCCTCGTATCATAAATACGATGCGATGAATTATTATGAAGTGGATTGGCGATTCGGTAAGGAGGCTGATTTGAAGGAGCTTATTGCGCTTTGCAACGAGCGCAACGTAAAGCTCATACTTGATATTGCAATAAATCATACGTCGTCTTTCCATGATTGGTTTGCGTATTTCAAGGAAGCCAGAACAAAGGGAGATACGGAAAGCGAATATTACGATTTTTATTCCTGTGTAAAGACCGACGAAAAACTCGGTGGCATTACATATCAGAAAATAGACGGAACTGACTTCTGGTATGAGTGTAATTTTTCAGGCGACATGCCCGAGCTTAATTATGACAATGAAAAGGTAAGGGAAGAAGCGCTTAATATAGCAAAGTATTATCTCGATCTCGGAGTTCACGGCTTCCGTTTCGATGCCGTTAAATATATTTATCTCAACGATACCAAAAAATCGGTTGATTTCTGGCAGTGGTATATGAGTGAGCTTCGCAAGATCTCTCCCGATATATACTGTGTCGGTGAATGTTGGTCGGGCGAAGCGGAGATACTTGAATACTACGGAGCGATGAACTGCTTTAACTTCGCAATGTCGCAGGCAGAGGGAGCTGTAGCTAAGGCGGCTAAAGGCTTTTCACTTTCAACATATACAGGATATGTTGAGGATTTTCAGAAAGCGGTACTTGATAAAAATCAGGGCGGCATGGTAATTCCGTTCTTGTCAAATCACGATATGGACAGAATTGCAGGCGCATTTATCGGTGAAAAAAATATGAAGATGGCGGCAAATCTTTATCTTTTGTCCCCGGGCTCACCCATAATATATTACGGTGAGGAAATAGGACTTAAAGGCTCAAGGGGAAGTGCAAATACAGATGCCAACAGACGTCTTGCGATGATGTGGGGGGACGGTGATACGGTTAAAAATCCCACAGGCTCAACATATCCCGAAAAAAATCAGATAAAAACAACGGTCAAGGATCAGAAGGCTGATGAAAACAGTATGCTCAATTACTACTCAAAGCTTCTGCTTATCCGCCGTAAATATCCCGAAATTGCAAGAGGGGTATACAAGTCAATATCCTGCGACGATAACTTAGGCGGCTTTGCTATTGAATATAAGGGCGAAAGCACCGTAATTATCCACAATACCGCATCAGAAGAAATGACGGCAGAGGTCGGAAAATATATAGACCTTACAGATCCGGAGCTTTGCGACGTTATCGGTACATCATCGGCAAGCTT
>JAZRTS010000198.1:0-13484 GCA_045652135.1 Eubacteriales bacterium
TAAACAAGCGCAATACCGTTCCACACGTTGCGCAGAGAGCCGTCGGCATAACAAGCCCTTTCAACGTAAGTATCATTTTCCAGCGTTATCATTGCAGTTGAGCCGCCGCCGTCAAGCATAAAACACGTATCATATCCTACAGCTTGGCAGAACGACGGTATCTGATTATAGCGTAAACCGTCACGTGAGCCGTGATGGTCAGACGTTACCATAGCAAACATAATACTTCCGTCACCCTTTACACCGATAAGGTTCGTAGGATACTGTGTCGAGCTTGTAAGATTGTTATTGATACGTCCGTCCTTCATTACAAGTATCTGACCGCCTATTGCTTCCTCGCAGTTGCTCCACTTTTCGTTTGCAGCCGTACCTGCGCTGCTGTCTGTCATATAAGTTGATACGGTTACCGTATGACCTACAGAAAATTTACCGCTGAGCTGAGATACCTTATTACCTCTTGCGTAAAGCACGATAATATCATCTGAAAGAGCCTGTCTTGACGTTGAACCTGAGGGATAAATACCGATGACCGTACCTGTTACAGTACCGTTATTCATAAACTTATTTGACCCCGATACACGCACTGCGACCTCATACGCCGAAGAAGGAACGTGGTTCGAAGAACCTATTCTGTTGTTGTATACATAGACCGCATTGTTTGCAGGCGCTCTGTTAACACCGTTTGCCGAAACGGTAGTTCCCGTTGAAACGTTTTTGATAGTTGTTATTACCTTGGGTTTACCGATAACTACTTGTCTGTCGCTTGTAAAACCGAGTGTAAAGTAGTCGGCAGAAAGCTCTTGTGTTGACATCTGGCTGCACCAGATCTCGCCGTCAAGGAGCATAGAGCTGAATGAAACGTAGTAATTTGATGTTGAGGGAATACCGAGGTCACCCTGCACCGTATTCATCCAGTCGCCGTTGACGGCGGCGATTATCTTCTTATTTTTCTCGGAATAATTTTTCACCGTATTTACAATAGAGCCTCTGCTCGTTGAATACGTACCGATATTGAACACCTCAAGAGAAAGTGCGGGATTGTCAGCGAGATTCGCCTCCACGATATTAATGATTCTGTTTGCACCGTATCCTGATGAGCCGCCCGAGCCTAAATGCACACGTGTATAGTCTGCACCCGTATCTACACCGTTGACAGTAATATTCGATGTCACGTTTGAATCCTGACCTGTAAACGAATAAGCGTACGTTTCTCTCGTCATCAAATGCGCAAACGCACCTGTGATAAGTACACACGCTGTCAAAGCAGCAGTACATTTTTTAAATAAATTTCTCATAATAACTCCTTGATAGCAGTAGAAAGATAAACACGATAACGGCGCTCTTTTATTTCTAAAATCGCCTATTTACTCTTACATTGTACATATTTTTGTACTAATTGTCAAGTATAAAAGTGTTTTTTTTGCATTTAATAATGCATAATTAACAAAAAAGAATCTTTTAACACTTGACATCAATGTAAAAAACATGTAAAATGTAATGCATGTTGGGCTTTTAAAAATAAAAATGCCCTTATTGAAGTCTTTTAAGTTCGGAAGCGAGGTAAAGATATGAACAAAATACTCAAAAGGTGTACCGCAATTTTAACAGCCGGTGTACTTATCACAGGTGCGTTTGCGCATTTGATGACAAGACAAACGTATGCTTATTCGTTTGCAGGTCAGGATTCAAATGTAACCACAGATATCAAAGTAAGCGGATTTGATACAGGTGTTGACTACACACGTGTACATCTCGGATCGGGCGGCTCATCGGGATACGGTGCAAACAGAATTATCAATATTGTTGAGGGCAACTTTGCCAACAACCCGGGACTTTCCATCGAGGTAATGAACATCGGTACATACTCAACAAGCACAGGCTCTATCGTCAATGCAACAAAGAATTTTTCAGACGGTAACAAAACAATTCTTGCATCGGTAAACGGCGACTGGATGAGCAATACCAAAGATCTTGGTGTTTCCGTACGTCAGAATTATTACGTATCGTTCAGTCCTATGGTGCTTGACGGCGAAATATGGTGCAGTCAGATGTCATCGCAGGAAAAAGCAAATGCCGATTATTACACGCTCGGTATGTCAGATGACAGACAGCTCGTTATCGGTAAGCCGAAGGTAAGAACGACAATTAAAAACACAACAACGGGCGCATCCCTGCAAGCCGACGGCTTGAACCGTGCACCTGCTGACAATGCGCTTTATGTTTACAACAACAGACTCGGTACATCAAACCACATACCCACTTCATCTTACGAGGTTGCGGTGCGTGTAACGGGTTCAAACAAATTTATGAACAACGAAACAATAACAGGTACTGTTATCGGTCTTTATGCTTCGGGAACGAGCTCAAGACAGGCACTTACAGATGATGTCATCGTGCTTTCGGCAAGAGGTACGAAAATGTCACAGCTCAACGGCAAATTCTCTATCGGTGACACGGTAACCGTTAAATCTTATCTCACACAGACAAACGCAGGAAACGATGCAAACACTCTGTGGATGAACTGTGAGGAAGCTATCGGCGGACAGATACTCGTTATGAAGGACGGAAAGATCAACAACGATCTTACCGATACAACACAGTATCCCACAAACCTCGTCGGTGTAAAGGCTGACGGAAGCATTATGTTTGCTATGGTAACGTCTGACCATCACGGCTCACGTGACGGTTTACGCTACGATCAGATCCCCGATTTCTGTCAGGATGTCGGATTTGACACATGCTTTATGCTTGACGGCGGTGGCTCAACAACAATGGTAACGCTTGACGAAAACGAAAACTACGTTGAACGTGCATGCTATGCTGACGGCTATATGCGTAATCTCTGGAACGCTGTAGCTCTCGTCTATGAGCCCAAATTTTCAACGGCAATATTCGATGTTGACTACTATTACAACAGCTATGCGGATCTGCGCAACGCCTTCGGCTATAACGAATCGGCGCTTTTCAACCACTTCTTCGGAAACGGTATTAAAGAAGGCAGACGTGCAAGCGCAACATTTGATATAGGATATTACATTAACAACAACAGCGACATCAAAACGGCATTCGGTGATGATAAAATGGCGGCAATTCAGCATTTTATCAACGCAGGATATAAAGAACCCCGTGCCGTTGCACCTTATGAAGACCTCGGTGCAGAGTTCAATGCGACGATCGATCTTGCCGCTGCTAATATCTGTATCGGCACACTCGAAAACAATGTGGTTGCAACAGATTCCGCAAGCGCATCGAAAATATGGAAATTCACACGCAATTCCGACGGAAGCTACACTATAACAAACAACCTTACAAAGAAGGTTATGAACGTAAGCGGTTCGTCTTATGAATCCGGAACAAATATTGTGCTTGACACCCCCGACGGAAGCAACGGACAGAAATTCTACATTCACAAGACACTTGACGGAAATTATCTGCTCCGTGCAAAATGCTCACCGATGTCGGTAGTGACCGTCAGCGGCACAACGATGCAAGCAGGAAGCAATATCGTATCATACACGTCAAGCAGCTCCAATGCGCAGGAATTTAAAATAAATGCTGTTTTATCCCCAGAGGATATGACATTCAACATCAAGGAAGGATCACCTCTTTCCATTGAAGAAACAGCTTCTGGACTTTATATTTTCGGAATAGACGCTGATGCGCTTCCCAAGGATATAATCGCAGACCTTGATAATAATTGCACAGTATACAAGTCCTACGGAAGTGTAAACACGGGAAGGATCTGCACGGGCGATATAGTGATCAAGGTTATCAACGGCAAGGAAGCGGTACGTGCAACGCTCATTGTAACGGGTGATACAAACTGCGACGGTATGGTAAACGGAAAAGACCTTATTCAGGCAAAGAAAGCTCTTGAAGGACAGATAAACAAGGGTTATTCCATAGCGGCTGATATTGACCGAAACGGCACACTTGAAGAAAGTGATTTGAGCGAGCTGACATCACTCATAAAGTAAAATCAAAGGGAAGATGCGTGCATCTTCCCTTTATTTTATATTGTAACTGTATCTCCGCAGGAAATGTAATTTATCCTGCGGCTTTTATTATTCATATATTCAAACTGTCCTATGCCCGTACAATGACATGTATAATAAACGGTATTACCGCACAGCAGCTTTTCAAGCGCTGTATCAAGCGTTTTCGTGTCTTCTATCTTTGAAAAATGGAAGCCTCCGATAAAAATATCGGGTGAAAACCACGAAACAATATCAACGACACCCTTATGCGAGCAACCGCTGAACAGCACACGCTTTTCGTCTTCTTCTATCAGAAGATACTGCTCGTGCATAAAATCATCGGGAACAAATTCACCCTCGCACCGTTTGTTAAGACCGAAGCTTCCCATATAATTCGGGCGTTTTTTATCATTATGCGAATAAAGGTACATCCCATCGCCAAGATGTTTTTCTCCGTCTGTAAATACAAGCCTTTCGCTGTCTTTAAGCGATATATCGAGCCCTATGTATTTTTCCTGTCCGTTATAGTAATCACCAAAGGCATAACGGCTTATATACACGGGGGCTTTTTTGTTTATCTGCAAAAATCTTGAAAGTCCTCCGCCATGGTCGTAATGACCGTGGGAAAGCACGGCAATATCAACATCCTCAAGCTTTATTCCGAGCTTCTCGGCATTTTCGCAAAAGGCATCCGTTTGCCCCATATCGAACAGTATTTTATGATTTTTTGTTTCAATATACAAACTCAAACCGTGCTCTGCACGCAAGCGTTCATCAGCCGATGTGTTTTCTGAAATACATACGATCTTCATTTACTACATTCTTATAATAAGGTGATTTTTTTCAACATAGACGATATGTTCAATTTCACAAAGACTTTCAAGCTTGAAATCATATCCGCTTTTTACCGTAATAACTATACCGAGATTTCCGCCGTAATTACTTTTAGGGGGTACTACCTTGGAAGTCATTTTTTTTCCGAACTTTTCGGTAAGCATATTAACAATATCATTCAGCATATACATATTATCTATTTCTATGTATACGGTCTCGTATCTTCTTTTTGCTCTTTCAAACTTTGAAAACAGCATAGTGGAAATAAGAAGGCATACGGTAGCAATTCCCGCACCTGCGTAAAAGCCGTATCCTATTGCAATACCGATAATACTCGTTGTCCAGACACCCGCCGCTGTTGTAAGACCGACAATAACATTGTTATCACGCAAAATTATCATTCCCGCACCCAAAAAACCGATGCCCGAAATGACCTGTGCGGAAAGACGAAGAACGTCGCCCGTACCGCCGAGATACTTATTTACATATATACTTATAAGGGATGTAAGCGCTGCACCGATACACACAAGGATATGCGTTCGCATACCTGCGGCACGTCCGTGCCGTTCCCTTTCTATTCCTATAAATCCGCCGAGAATCACCGAAAGCGCAAGCTTTATGGCTACCTCTATTAAAAATGCTTTATCCATTAACAAATTCTCCGTTCAAAAGTATGTGTACTATTAATTATATCATACATTCACATTTTTGTCAACAATTTTAAAACGGAGAAACTCTTGCTCGAATTTCTCCGTTTATTTTTACTTGTTTTTGGCTTTATTAAGGAACGCTCTGAGGTTCGGGGACTTGGGGTTTGAAAATACTTCCTCTGCAGTTCCCTCCTCCTCTATTATACCGTTTGCCATAAAAATGACCTTATCGGCAACGCCTCGCGCAAATTCCATTTCGTGTGTAACGACAACCATCGTCGTGTCCTTTGATTTCAGACCTCTGATAACATTAAGCACCTCTCCCGTAAGCTCGGGGTCAAGCGCTGACGTGGGTTCGTCAAAGCACAGAATATCGGGTGTCATTGCAAGCGCACGTGCAATCGCCACACGCTGGCATTGACCGCCTGACAGTTCACACGGGTAGAAATCACGTTTTTCGGAAAGTCCTACACGTTCAAGAAGCGTAAGCGCATCTGCTTCTATTTGACATATCCTTTCAGCCTTATAATCAATAGCCGCTTTACCCTTCAATCCCTTTGCCTTAATCTCATCCTTGAGAGCAAGTGTGGGAGCAAGCGTAATATTGCGGAATGCCGTATACTGCGGGAACAAATTGAATGACTGGAATACAAGGCCGAAATGCAGTCTGTTTGCGCGTATTTCGCTGTCAGTCATATTTTTATGTTCTGCCCCGTCTATAAGGAGTTTACCGTCAACGGTTATCTTTCCGCCGTCGGGTGTTTCAAGAAAGTTAAGACAACGCAGCAGTGTTGTTTTTCCGCTTCCCGACGAGCCGATTATCGCAAGCACCTGACCTTTTTCAAGTGTAAAAGAAATGTTTTTAAGCACCTGAACACTGCCGAAGCTTTTAATTATACCTTCAACCTTTAAAATACTTTCAGACATTTCCCTCACCCCTTATAATAATCGAGCTTCTTTTCGATATATCCGAACAAAAGCGTAAGAACACCGACGAATACGAGGAAGAATACAGCCGTGTAGAACAAGGGCCAGATAAGTCCCTTTGATGTATATCTTTCCGCCGCCATAATGATTTCGGAATATGCAATAACACGTGCAAGCGATGTATCCTTGACAAGTGTGATTATTTCATTTCCCATAGGAGGAACGATGCGCTTGATGACCTGAAACAGCACTATTCTTGTGAATATCTGTCCCTTCGTCATACCGAGGACCTGTCCTGCCTCATACTGTCCCTTGGGTATTGATTCTATACCGCCTCTGTAAATTTCCGAAAAATAAGCCGCATAATTTATGATAAATGCGATAAGCACTGCTGTAATACGGCTGTTCATAGGCATATTGAAAACAAGCCCCGGCACGTACATTACAACAAAAAGCTGTAATACAAGCGGTGTGCCTCTTATTACCCAGACAAATGTTTTTGTCAGATATTTAAGCGGTTTGAATTTAGACATAGAACCGAATGTTATGATAAGCCCCAATGGAATTGCACCCAGAAGCGTAAATAAAAATATCAAACCGTTCTGAGCAAAATTTTGAAGCAGATCGAGCGTTATCTCTCCAAACGACATAGACAAAACGCACCTTTCCCAAATAATATTACAAATTGCCGCAACACACAGTTGCGGCAATTTGAAGTGTTTAAATCACCTGTTGATTATTCGCCTTTGATAAGCTGACCTTCGAGCTTATACTTCTTTGCGATAGCATCGATAGTGCCGTCCTTCATAAGCTTGTCAATAGCTTCGTTGAACTTCTTGATAGTATCTGTATCAGCCTTTCTGAATGCGATGCCGTAGTTTTCAACAGCAAACTCATATGCTTCAACAACAACGAGATCTTCGAAGTCTGTACCTTCGCCGATCATACCGATGGATGTTACAAAGTCAACAACACAACCGTCGGATGTGCCTGATTTTACTTCCATAATAGCCTTTGCCATTGTGTCAACTGCTGTGTACTGGATCTCAGCATCTGCAAAAACCTTGTCAGCGGCGATCTTGTCTGCTTCGTTACCAATTATTGTTGTTTCGCCTGCAGATTCCTTTTCAGCGCAAAGCTTTGCGCCCTTAAGACCTTCAGCTGTGCTGAACTTTGCAAGGTTTTCAGCCTTAACAACAAGTACCTGCTTGTTTTCCATGTAGGGGTTTGAAATGCCCATGTTTGCCTTACGGTCTTCTGTAATCGTCATACCGTTCCAGATGCAGTCGATGTTGCCTGCGTTAAGCTCTGTTTCCTTAGCACTCCAGTTGATCTCCTGGAATTTGGGTGTAAGACCGAGCTCTTTGCAAACTGCTTCAGCAAACTCTGTTTCAAAGCCTACGAGCTTGTTGGAGTCATCAAAATAGTTCATCGGTTCAAAATATGTAATACCGATAACAAATTCTTCACTCTTTCCGCATGCGCAGAAGATTCCGAGGCAGAGTGCAACTGCCATAATAAGCGCTGTGATTCTTTTCATTTTTCAATACCTTTCAATAAATAATTTCGGCATAAGCCGTTAAAGCTTTTACAGTATACACCATATTTCGCAATTTGTCAAGATATCAATTTAACAAATTAAAGTGTTAACGGAATGTTTTAATTTGAATTCTTCACTAAAGTATGAGAAATATAATAAAAGTAAATATTTTTATTGACAAGTATCTGTAATCGTGGTAAAATATCCCCAAATACATACGGAGAACAGTTATGAATATTCACGAATATACACGGCTTGACGAAAACGAAAAACCTCTTGACCGTATTGTGTCAGACGGCGGTATGTGCTCTGTTTTCAGAAGCATCTGCTGTATCGGCGACAGCCTTTCATCGGGTGAATTTGAGCTGAAGCTCAGTGACGGTGCCACAGGCTATTACGATATGTTTGATTATTCCTGGGGACAGTATCTGGCACGCGCCGCAGGGATAAAGATACTTAATTTTTCACGAGGCGGAATGACGGCAAAGGAATATATGGAAAGCTTTGCCGAGAATAAAGGTTTTTGGAGTGAAGAATTACTTTGTCAGGCTTACATAATAGCTCTCGGTGTAAATGATATCTACGGTTTGAAAATGGCTCTTGGTACAAAGGACGATGTGTGTCTTGAAAATTTTGAGAATAACAAAGACACCTTGGCAGGCTGGTATGCAAGAATAATTCAAAAAATCAAAAAAATGCAGCCGAGGGCAAAATTTTTCTTAGTTACAATGCCAAAGGAATCGGAAAAGGATGAACCTGAAAAGACCGCCTTTGCAGACCTGCTTTACGATTTTGCAAAAATGTTCGATAACACATACGTTGTCGATTTATATAAATACGCGCCCGTGTACGATAAGGACTTCAAGGAAAGATTTTTCCTCGGCGGTCACATGACACCCGCAGGATACATATACACAGCAAAGATAATTGAAAGCTATGTAGATTACATAGTCAGACATAATTACAACGACTTCAAGGAAGTCGCATTTATACAAAGCGAGGAAAGCTATGCCAAATACCGAATCCTGTAAACCGTTCGATATGGATGTTTTTTTCGGAGAAGTAATAAAAAAAGAACCGAATTTAAGAAGAATTCCCGAATATGATGCCGTAGGCGAATTTCAGGGAATTCAAGCTGTCACATTTGATTCTATCGAATATAACGGCAAAAAAACAAAGGTCTTTGCATATATGGCGCATCCCGACGGTGCTGATGAAAGCACCCCCGGAATCGTGCTTATACACGGAGGCGGAGGCCACGCATTTTTGCCGTGGGTGAAGATGTGGCGTGACAGAGGATATTCTGTAATCGCCCCCGACACCGTTGGAAATATGCCGATAGACATCAACGCAGGCTGTACTGAGTCAAACGGCGACTGGGCAAGAAAACTCCACGGCGTTTTCGAGGAGGAAGGTTATATACCGTCGCCTGACAATGACGGAATGTCAACGTATAACCTTGAAGTTGACCGCAGATGGCTTACACACATAACGGCGCATTGTATTCTTTCATTCACCGCACTTGCGCAAAGCGGTTATGCAGATAAAAATAAAATAGGAATCACGGGAATATCGTGGGGCGGTGTTGCCGTTTCGTACTATCTCGGATTTGACAGCCGCCCTGCATTTGCAATCCCGATATACGGCTCGGGGTATCTTAACGAGTCACTTGCATGGATGAGTGAGCGCTTCAGCCACCCTGAAACTCTGAAATATTTCCGTGCAGAGGACAGATTTGACAGAGTGAAGATGCCTGTGATGTGGCTTTGCTGGAATGATGACTTTTGTTTTTCGATAAATTCAAACTCAAAAAGCTATCTTGATACAACACCGAACAATCCTCTGACAACACTTTCAATAGTTGACTGTATGTGCCACTCCCACAACTTTGCGTGGATACGCCCCGAAAGTGAGGCATTTGCCGACAGTATTGTAAAGGGAGGTAAAAAGCTTCAGTCCTTCACCTCTTTACCGAACGGAAAAAGTCCTGTATGCACCTATGCATATAGCGGAGATGTATCAGCAAGACTTTATTACATAACAGATGAGCTTGCATATTCAATGCACGAAAAACACGGAATGAATAACACATTTTTAGATCCCGTATGGCAAAGTATTCCGCTGAGTGCCGAAAACGGTACGGTTACGGGAGATATTCCGTGCGATGCGTGCGGTTATTATATCGAAATCAAAAACGAAAACGGCATTATAGTATCAACGCCGTATATAAAAACAGAAAGGTGAGAAAAAATGCTTACTGATATCGAAATTGCCCAGAACACAAAAATGAAACCGATAACCGAAATTGCTTCTATGCTCGGTGTTACCGACGAAGAGCTTATCCCATACGGCAGATACAAGGCGAAAATTGATGACGGATTTGAAAAAAGAATGGCGAATAAGCCCGACGGCAAACTCATTCTTGTAACAGCAATAAACCCCACCCCCGCAGGTGAGGGTAAAACAACAACCACCATCGGTCTTGGACAAGCAATGGCAAAGATAGGGGAAAGCGCAATAATTGCTTTGCGTGAGCCGTCGCTCGGCCCTGTGTTCGGTGTAAAAGGCGGAGCTGCAGGAGGCGGTTACTCTCAGGTGCTTCCCATGGAGGACATCAACCTGCATTTCACAGGTGACTTCCACGCAATAACATCGGCAAACAATCTCCTTTCCGCTATGATAGACAACCATATTCAGCAAGGAAACGTCCTCGGAATCGACCAGCGCCGTGTACTTTTCCAAAGAGTGCTCGATATGAATGACAGAGCGCTCCGCAACGTCATCATCGGTCTTGGCGCAAAGGCTGACGGTGTGCCAAGACAAGACAAGTTCAGCATAACCGTTGCAAGTGAAGTTATGGCTATTCTCTGCCTTGCTTCATCTATCACAGACCTCAAAGAAAGACTCGGCAACATTCTCGTTGCCTACACATATTCGGGTGAGCCCGTTTACGCAAAGGACGTAGGCGCGCACGGCGCTATGGCGGCGCTTCTCAAAGATGCGCTCAAGCCTAATCTTGTTCAGACAACGGAAAACACACCTGCAATCATTCACGGCGGCCCCTTTGCGAATATCGCACACGGCTGTAACTCTGTAAGAGCCACAAAGCTTGCGCTCAAGCTTGCCGATTATGCCATAACAGAAGCGGGCTTCGGTGCTGACCTCGGTGCTGAAAAATTCCTCGATATAAAATGCCGCGCGGCAGGTCTTGCGCCCTCTTGCGTTGTGCTCGTCGCAACCGTAAGAGCGCTTAAATACAACGGCGGTGTTGCAAAAGCTGACCTTAAAGAAGAAAATCTCGAAGCGCTTGCAAAGGGCGCTTGCAACCTTGAAGCGCACATAGACAACCTTGCAAAATTCGGAATTCCCGTAGTTGTTGCTATCAACCGTTTTGCAACGGATACCTCGCGTGAGCTGGAGCTTGTTGAACAGATATGCCGCGGACGAGGCGCATCGTTTGCCTTGTCAGACGTATTTGCAAAGGGCGGCGACGGCGGAATTGAGCTTGCGAATGAGGTTGTAAAAGCGTGCGAGAAGCCCTCGTCATTCAAGCATCTTTACCCGAACGAAATGTCGATCAAAGAAAAGATCGAAACCGTTGCACGTGAGATTTACGGTGCTGACAGTGTAAAATTTGATGATAAAGCGCTCAAAAACATCGACAGCATAATGAAGGTAAATCCCGAATTCGGCAAGTTCCCGATATGTGTTGCAAAAACACAGTATTCCCTTTCGGATAATCCCAAGCTTTTAGGCAGACCCACAGGCTTTGACCTTACCGTAAGAGAAGTAAAGGTATCGGCAGGTGCAGGCTTCATCGTTGTGCTTACAGGTGAGATAATGACGATGCCGGGCCTTCCCAAGGAGCCTGCGGCACTTAAAATAGACGTTGACGAAAACGGCAACATCACAGGTCTGTTCTGATGAAAAAGATATTTATTTCAAATTCTCCCGAAGAAACAGAAAAGCTCGGACGTGAATTTGCCCAAACTCTTTCGGGTGACGAATTTATTGCTATGTACGGCAATTTAGGCGCAGGAAAAACGGCTTTTGTACGTGGTATGGCATCATATATATGCCCCGACTGCGGTGTGAGCAGTCCGTCATACACGCTTATAAATGAGTATGTGGGCGGCAAGTTCCCTCTTTACCACTTTGACGTTTACAGAATTTCAGACGATGACGAGCTTTATTCAACAGGCTTTTACGATTATCCCGGCACAGGTGTCTGCGTTTGCGAATGGAGCGAAAATATTCCCTACGCAATTCCCGAAGGAGCGTATAAAGTTATCATTGAGTACACAGACGAAACAAAAAGAACCATAACCATTGAAAGGCAGGATTGATTTTGCTTATTCTTTCACTTGATACAACGGCTGTAACGGCAACGGCTTGCCTTTGCGACGGAGAAAAACGGCTTGGCGAATACACCGTTACAACAACGCTTCACCACAGCGAAACGATGTTGCCGATGATTGAGCATCTTTTGTCCTCCTGCGGTAAAACGGCAAAAGATATTGAGCTGTTTGCATCTGCCGCAGGTCCCGGCTCATTCACAGGCGTACGCATAGGTGCGGCGGTGCTTTTGGGACTTGCTTTCGGACGGAATATACCGTGTGTGGGCGTTTCCTCGCTTGAATCGCTTTCATACAATATGAAGGGCTTTATGGGCGATTTTATCGTTTGCCCCGTTATGGATGCAAGGCGAAATCAGCTTTACAATGCCATTTTTCGTCACACCGACGGCAAAATAACAAGGCTTTGCGAAGACCGTGTTATTATGTCGGATGAGCTTGCACGTGAACTTGAAATTTACGACATACCCGTGTATTTTGTCGGCGACGGCAAGCACATCATAAAAAATGATTTTGAAAAAGGTCTTCTCCCGCCTGAGCAAATTGCGCTTCAAAGTGCGTATTCGTCAGCGCAGGTAGCGCGTATCATATACGAAAATACAGAGGATAAGACAGTTTTTTCAGATAAAACATTCAAGCCGACATATCTGCGTTCATCACAAGCAGAACGCAACCTTAAAAAAATTGATTAAAATTAAACATATAAAGGAGTTAAAATTATGAGTAAGAAAATTGCACTCGCTTGCGACCACGGCGGTTACGAGCTTAAAGAAGCAACAAAGAAGTATCTTGAATCAAAGGGTATTGAGTACATCGACTTCGGATGTAACGGCGAAAGCGTAAACTACCCCGAATATGCGCACAAGCTTTGTGTAAGCATTCAGGACGGAACTTGCTACCGCGGTATACTTTTCTGCGGTACGGGTATCGGCATCAGCATTGCGGCTAACAAGCACAAGGGCATCCGCGCGGCTTGCTGTTCCGACACATTCTCCGCAAGAATGACAAGAATGCACAACGATGCAAACGTGCTTTGCATGGGCGGCAGAGTTGTCGGCCCCGGCCTTGCGCTTGACATGGTTGAGCTTTTCCTCAACACAGAGTTTGAGGGCGGCAGACACCAGACACGTGTTGACATGATAACAGCGCTTGAGAATGACTAAAAGAATACTGTCGGTCGATCTCGGAGACAGGCGCACAG
>JAZRTS010000199.1:0-15216 GCA_045652135.1 Eubacteriales bacterium
GTGACTGAGGAACTCAAAGCCTCCGATCCGATGCGTTGGATACAGCTGATGAACAACATCAAGTCGCTTGCCGGGGAAATCGTGCTGAAGGAGGTCGTGTACAAATGAGATCGATTATCAATGAACTTTGGCACGGAAACATCGTACCGCAAGAGGACAGCAGAAACAACACCAAGGAAATGAAGGAACTTATCAGTTATATAGCAAGACACAATGAGGATTTAGAAAAGCTATTAACCGACGAACAAAAAGCAATCTTTGAAAAGTACCAAGATTGTTGGAATGAGTACGTAAGCCTCGCAGAAGCAGCCATCTTCGAGTATGCTTTCAAGCTTGGAATGACTATTGCAATCGAAACACTTACCAACAATTAATATTTACAAGGGGTGACCATACGGTTGCCCCTTTCGTGTTGCATTACAACAATCAAAGCGGAACGATTGAAAAATTTACAAAATTATGATATAATATCTTATAGGCTTGTCATATTTGAAATAAAATGTTGACTTAATAAGTGAAAGGCATAACGCGCGGTGCCAATTGTCACGGAAAGGAGTATTATGGATGATAACAGAATAATCGAATTATTATTTGAGCGTGCTGAAAATGCACTGGATGAAGTGTCCCATAAATATTCCCGACTGTACAAAGGGATTATCAGAGAAGTTTTAAGCGATGAATGCGATGTAGAGGAATGCGAAAATGACGTTCTCATGGCGGTGTGGAATACGATTCCGCCGAACCGTCCAGACAGCTTGTCCTCCTACATATGCAAAATCGCAAGACGTATCGGTATAAACAGATTCAAATATAACACAAGACAAAAGCGGAACACCGGCTACATAGTAATGCTCTCGGAACTTGACGATTGTTTGCCGGCTGACGAACTGATTGATGATGGTGACGAACGCAGCGAACTTATTCGCTCCGTCCTGTCTGTTTTTATTCGCAGTCTTGATCCCGAAACCGAAATCCTGTTTGTGCGCCGATATATGTATCTTGAATCAGTGGCAGACCTTGCCCGGCGGTTTGAACTTGATGAAAACCGCGTATCGGTAAAGCTGTACCGCGCGAGAAAAAAGCTAAAAAAGGTGCTTGAAAAGGAGGGTATCAAAGTATGAAAAGCTCTCGCAATGAAAAGTTCTCCGAACACTTATTAAATGTCGACGAAGAGATCCTTACCAACGCATACGAAATTGATGATGCTGAAAAGCTCAGACAATATATCAAAACGAAGAACGCAAAGACTAAGAAACCGTTTTATATGACACCTGCGTTTCGCAGAGTAGCCACAATTGCAGCTTGCTTTGTTTTGATCGTTGGTGTAATATTTTCGATTCCCGCATTGTTTAACGATAGTAGTGAAGATCCAAACAATGACAAGAATCATCATGGAGAGGTGGTTCCGCCTTGGCTGAAAGGTGAAGAATATCTCACAATCAATAGCATTGATATGCTGAACTACTATTCTGCAATCCGTGTTTTAGAAAATCCGGCAGAAGTCAATACAATGTCTGCAAACGGCAGCGCTGAAATCGTTTTACTGTCGGCCAATACAAGAACCATGTCCGATAATGGAATTATATTGCTGTCCAATACGAACGATTACGGTGTTGGATACGACGAGCCGATCGAAGGCTCCAAACCGAGCACTCCGTCCAATCCGCAAACAATCGTGTACTACGAGCTGGAAAGAGATGCTGTATTTACCGTTTCGAACGTTTTCTTCTTCCAAATAGAGCTTACCGATGCAAAAGGTTTTCTGGCGTCTAAGGTTGGAACCGGAACGGTCGATGTGGTAATCACCAAGAATGACATGGAAGATCTTATCACCTTCCGTAACGGCGACAGATTCTACTCCTGCTGTGCAAACGGTGGCGGTTGGGACATTGGAAAGTGGGAGTTTTCCACTCATAAGTACGTGGAAGATTTCTGCCTCGTTAAGAACTTGGAACAAGATAATTATCAGTTCGTGATCGAATTTGATCGTCTTGGAAATGCTACCGGAATTAAATGTGAGCCATATAAAACCGGTGGTCCTCACGCAGATATGAATATGTCGGTTGTTAGTTCAACTCATATCGCAAGCACGAATGCGAGATTTACAATCGCTGATCTTGAAGAATACTTCAACACCGGCAAGTTCCCCGAGGGAACGGAGGATCCTTCTCAAACTGAGAAACCTCCCGTGGTTCCGCCTCCCACTGAAACAGCAGATTTCTATACCAATGGACTATATATCTTTGAACTGAAGAGCGACAACACGTTTGCCTATTACAGCGTCGATGAAAACTCCGTAGTATACCGCAAAGGAAGCTATTCATGGGACTGTGACGCGATTGAATTCAGATTCACGCATGAAGGCGAGGTTGTCGAAATAGTAAGCTGCGATCTCACCGGACCGATTAGCTTCACATATAACGGTTCGGAATACGTCAAAGAGCCAACCGGAGGTGAGCAGTCGTGAAGAAACTTCTGATTTACCTCGGCATATTCCTCTTGGCTATTGTCCTCTGTCCGCTTGGATTCGTCCTGCTGTCTCAGCTCGGTGCTTGGGAAGGAATTGGCGTTATATTTATTCTCAATCTCCTCCTATACCCAATCGCTTTTGTAGGTATAGGAATCGTGGCAGGTACAGATATCAAAAAACTGTGGTTTGTACCTGTTGCAGGTTCGATTTTATATCTCCCTGCGATGTGGCTCATCCTTCGTAGCCTTGTTATCGAATTTTCGGTATACGCTGTCATATATTTGATTATTGCAGTTGTCGCAATGCTGATAACCCATAGCGTGATCAGGATGATTCGGAAAGGAGCAAGCCATGAAGAAAAGTGTTAAAATAACTCTATTCGCTTTCGGAACCGTTGTGGCTCTCGCTGTGATTGCACTTTGCGTATTGCTTGCGATGGATTTCCGATTTAGTGCAGAAGGAGCGATCCATTCATACTGGCACAAAGGCACGCATATCGAAGCCGATGAATACGACTTTTGGCTGAATGACGTGCATGATGAAAACAACAAGTTTGTTTACGGAGCAGGTCATAAGGCAGTCAAACAATATGGCTTCCTGTATAAAGAAGTTGAAGAAGACAGCCGCAAAGAAATGATCGACCAATACGGATCCTATGTTGGCAGTCTTACCCGTTATGAGGGTAAAGAAACAGACTATTACTTCATCCATTGGATGCAAAGTGTAACCGGAATCGTAGATGGTGAATATATGCAATCGATGCGCTACTTCACAGATACCATCACGGTGAATGACAAGGATATTAAGCTCCTTGCTCATTGCTTCTTTGAACTGGACGAAGAAATGAAAACCCTTGTAGTCAAAGGCGAAAAAATCACGATTGTCGATGAATATGAAAAGCCTTCTGTATCGGTTTTTGCACCCGAGCCGGAGGATACATCTCTTGAATTTTGGATCACCGAAAATGTCGAGAACGTCGACTTCTCTCAGCATAACGAGATCTACGGTTGGATGGGCGCAAGAGAGTTCTATGGAAAAGGTTATTCTCCCGCCAAAGATGAGGACGGTAACGATGTGAAGCCCGAGCATTACGTAACCTATCTGATCACCGCATATCCCGATTATGCAGACGGTGGACAATATGTGACGCGGATTGATATTACGGATCCGAGCGTATCCGTGTACGGATTAACCGTCAATTCTACTATTGAGGAATACGAAGCTGTGTTCAGGAAAATGGGTTATGTAATCTCAGTTGAAGAGCGTGGCGTGAACACGGTCTTTACTGCAACCCGAGCAGGTATAACCTTTGAGTTGTGCATCAGAAGCGATGGAAGCAGTCGGAGCCTTACTATTAAAGCGGAGGTAACAAACCGCGAAGGAATCGTATTCTAAAACGAAAGGAGCAACGAGATGAAGAAAATAATTGCAATAGGCACCTGCTTGGTTCTTGTTATGCTTTGCTTTGCAGGTTGCCAAGAGAAAAACGAATACACGCCCACCGGCGAGTTCTATATTAAGACATCTCCTTCTCGCGGTGATGGCGGTGTTGCAGAGGTTATCAGCCTTGAAGCTGAGCACAAGACTTATGAGGGTGATGGCGACATTACTATCCCTATGACGGTAGGACTTGGACATCTGCCCGGTCATGATGAATACGGTGATGATGTTCACGACACCTTCTATGTGCTGTATAAAATCATCGAATCTCCGTGGACGACCGACAAGGAATCTGCTTGGGAAAAGAAGGTGGAATATGAAGACTCTTGGCACGACTCTAAGTACGATTCTACCGAACAGAAAAATCGCTCGTTTCTGATTTTTCCTCATTATGGTGAGTTCTATCCGCTGTATAAGGAAGAGGTTGATATCGTTTTCCCCGCAGACGTGGAAAAAGGCACTTTATACGTTGAGCTGTATATGGTGATAGAAGAACAAGAAGATCAAAAGTTTGCTGAACTCAGCTTTTACTTCAAACGAGAAAATGGAGACCTAATCTTGGATCCGAACGATCGATAAGTTTAGATTAAAAACTCTCCGCTTATTCGGAGAATACCAAACGGAAATGCGGTACTTTATCGGGTGTCGCCTTTCCTTGACAATGTGCTCTCGTTCCATATGGAACGAGGGCTGTTTTTATACTCAAAGGAGGTTATTATATGAAAAAAGTTTATACGAAGGAACAAAAAGACGAAATCCTGCAACGCTATTGGTCTGGCGAAACTGTAGAGAGCATATCTGCCGACACCAGGGTAGCAAAGAGCACCCTTTACAAATGGATCCAAGAAGCGCCATCCAAGAAAGCCAAGCCGGTCAACATGACGGATTTCAGAATCTTAAAGCAACGATGTGAAACGCTGGAGAAAATGGTTGAGATTCTCCAAATGTCGCCCTGCACGGTTAGTGCGCCCTTGCACGACAGATATGAGGTTATCAAAGATCTGTCTGATACATACTCCGTTAGTTTGCTTTGTAAAACGCTAATGGTTGCAAAAGGAAGCTACTTTAATCATCTCAAAGCGAAAGAAGACACGGTTTATGCCCTCAAAAAGAAAGAGATCACCCCAATCATCGAGGAGATCTTCAACGAAAGCAATCAAGTGTTCGGCGCACGAAAGATCAATGCAGTTTTGAGGCTGCGTGGATATACCGTTGCCGACAAAACGGTAGCGGCAATCATGCACGAAAACGGATGGTTCAGCGTTCGCGGCGGTGCGAAGCGGATCTACGAAATGACAAAGCAACGCAGGGAAAATATTTTGTCGCAGCAGTTCGTCGCAACCGCCCCCAACGAGGTGTGGGTGAGCGATATTACCTATTTCACGTGCAAAGAGGTGAAATACTATATTTGCATCATCATAGATCTGTTTGCTCGAAAGGTGATTTCCTGTACGATTTCCAAGAGCAACGGAACGCGCCTGACAAAAAGCACGTTGACTAAAGCCGTTGAGAAGCGGAATCCGAGCGAGGGGTTGATATTCCACAGCGATCGCGGCACGAACTATACGGCGCGGACATTTGTTGACTGTTGCAAGGCGTTTGGACTGACGCAATCGCTCTCTCGAAAAAGCACGCCCTACGATAACTCGGTCATGGAGGCATTTTTCAAAACGCTCAAAGCAGAAGAACTTTATCGTAACAACTACCGTTCTGAGCGAGAATTCAGAGAACGTGTCGAGTCATACATAGAATTCTACAATAGCAAACGCCCTCATCAGATCAATCGTTATCGAACACCAAATGCTATGGAAGAAGCCTATTTTAAGCATCACGCAAACGATACAGAAGCAATTTAATCGAACTGCGGTGGTCGGTTTTGTTGGGATTCTTCAAATCTTGCACAAATTTTGGGGCATCCTCGAAATCGCAGTTCGATTACAAAAAATAAGAAACGGCGCAAAAAGCCGTTTCCTGTATAGGTATTGAAAACAAATAACACCCCAATCGAACTGTTGTGGTTCAGATTTGGGGTGTTATTCATCTTGGAGGCGCCACCCAGATTTGAACTGGGGAATAAAGGTTTTGCAGACCTCTGCCTTACCACTTGGCTATGGCGCCATATTGAATTCATTAGAAAACGACAAAAATCAGATTTGATTTTTGTCGTTTTCAAGTGGAGCGGATTACGGGGCTCGAACCCGCCACCTCGACCTTGGCAAGGACGCGCTCTACTAAATGAGCTAAATCGGCATATTTCGCCTGCGCTCGTGGTGAGTACAGGCTGGTGCCTCCGGTCGGAATTGAACCAACGACACGAGGATTTTCAGTCCTCTGCTCTACCGACTGAGCTACAGAGGCAAATTGGCGACCCGAAGGGGACTCGAACCCCTGACCTCTAGCGTGACAGGCTAGCGTTCTAACCAACTGAACTACCGGGCCGGATGGTGGGAACAATAGGGCTCGAACCTATGACCCTCTGCTTGTAAGGCAGATGCTCTCCCAGCTGAGCTATGCTCCCATGCCGTGTGCCTCGCGAGTGTCCTTCGCTGCACGGCTTAATTAATATAGCACACTTTTTCTGATTTGTCAACCCTTTTTTTGAATTTTTTTTATTTTTTTTGCAATATATTTTTCAGCCTCGCAAAAAGACGCATTTTCAGCCTGAAATTACCGCTTTCAACCCCTTTTTTTATTCAAAAACAATAAAATAACACCCACAAAGAGGAACGCACCGATTATTGTCAGCACTGAAATGAGTAAAAACACCGTATTTTCACCGTCATCCGTTTTCGCATCTAAAAAATTTTGCGTTATTTCATCTGAATTTTCCGCATTTTCCGTTTCTGTACTTGCATCGCGCGA
Source organism: Eubacteriales bacterium (assembly GCA_045652135.1). Classification (GTDB taxonomy): domain Bacteria; phylum Bacillota; class Clostridia; order Oscillospirales; family CAG-272; genus RGIG7213. The sequence continues at coordinate 6,773 of JAZRTS010000199.1, forward strand.
TACAGCCCCTTCAGATATGCACAATCTCGGAGTGCCGTCGCCTTTTATACCGATAATAATTTTTTCCGCGCGCCTTACTCCTGCGCAGTCAAAACTTATCACCGTATCGACACCTGCCTGAACGTCAACAGCGCAGGTCACCATTTTATCACCGCCGACAATACTGATAAACACCTCTGCCGTTTGCTCACCTGCTCCGAGATAATCCACCTTTAGCTTCACGCTGACGGATCTTTTGTGTACCGTTATCGGCTCATTCGGTACAAAAACCGTATATCCGTAGCCTGCCCCGTTATCAAGCGGAGCCATAATATATGTTTCATCAGCAGAAAGTGATATACAGCCGACACCGAGAAGCCACTTTCCGCCCTCAGTATTCGTAAATATCCTGTCATTGCCGGACACCGCACCGTACGAAAGATACCCTGTTGCGTTTTCTCTGACCGTTTGAGAAAAATGCGATGCGCCGCAAAGCTCATCCCACGAAGAAAGTCCAAACTCTCCGCACAGCTCCTTTATATACTTTTCCGCGTGCGACGTATCCATATACTTAAAAACGTTTCCGCATTTCACCGCTTCCGCGTGCTTCAGAACAAGACATTCAAACGAAGTATTTTCATAAAGCGAATAAAAATCACGTACAAGCTCGCCGAAAGGCTCGCTGTACCCATCTGCGTACACGAAAAGCCCGACCTCGCGTGAGCATTTCACCTCAAGCGCAGAAATAAGCCCCGTCATATCAAAACGGTTTTTGTCAAGACATCCCTGCACATCACCGCAGAACACCATAATATCCGTAAAATACGGGCACGATGCAAAAGCTGCCGACGCAAAACCATATATCGCCTCGTCCATTTCACCGTCAAGCGAAAGTATCACAGCGCTTGCCGAATTTTCGCTTCTTGCAGAAAAATACACGATATCAGCAGTACATTTAAGAATATCAAGCGTTTCGGACTTATCAGTACCGAATCCGAGTCCGTCACCGATAACGAAGCCGTTAACCGTTCCGTGCTCACCGCCGTTGTATCTCGATGCAATATATCCGACTGCCGCAGAATATTTGCAAACGAACTCCTCGTTTTTCAGGTCGCTCAGCGAAGACACCGTCGGCACGCAGATATAGACCGCGCCGCCGACAGCCGATATTCCCGTCACTCGTCTGTCAAGATATTCCGCAGAATCGGTATGAACGTAAAACGTCTTGCCGCCCACATTATACGAATATTTCGTTTCCTCTTCAGAAATAAATGCATGTACGTCAACGTTCAAAAACACCGTGCCGACGTCGGGAAGAAATTCTCCGAAAACACCTTTTTTCGATATCGGTTCAATAAACGACGAAGAAGAAGCACATTCTTCGGCGCCTTTCACCGTGAGATCGCGACAAAGAAACGTAAGCTTTCCTTCCTTTTCGTAAGCCACGGAATATTTATATAAAAGATTGTTTTTTTCTTCGTCGTTTACAGGAAAAACAAAAGTTTTTTCAGCCGTCAGCTCCGTTAAATACGGCTCGCCAACATCATTTTCAGCAAAAACCTCTCTGTAAAGATACACCGGACATCCGTCGGGAATTTTTCCGTCAAACGCAACGGTTATATTTTCCCCGTCCGTGTAACATTCACCTTTTGTATCCGTATTTTTGTACGCAGTAAGCGATATGTTGTAAATTTCAGCCGCGCCGTCGGGACTTTTTCCGAAAGAAATTTTAAAACCTGCAAGGGAATCGACACCGTCAAGCGGCACCGTGTAAATACCCACTCCGTCCGACACGTCAAATGAGTGCGAATTTTTGCTTTTATAAGAGCCGAACGTATCGGAATAATCCACCGTCATTTCCGATATTTCCGCGCGGTTGTCAAGTGTTATACAAAGCGCATTTTCGCCGTGAGTCAACAGTCGGTCAATACGTCCGGATTGAAGCACACCGCCTTTGCCGTTAAACGTAAGCGCAATACCGCTGTCCGTCACATCACAGGATGCGCCCGTAAATGTGTATTCATCGGTAAGATTTTCAAACGTATCCACAGGTGCGTGAAGCGCGGAGACGTGAAAGTAATCAACGGAAAAATCACCGCCGTAAGCGCTTATCTCCACTTCATCAAGCCTGTCCGCACCAAAATTTCTTATATCCAGGCTGACCGTATACCATCCGCCCGAAGGGACGACTCCGCACGCTGTATACGTTTTGCCGCCTGAAGACGCCGACACGGTCAACTCCACGTTTTCATCGGTATTACTTTTAAAAACTGCCGACACACCGCCTGAATCGGATACGTTTATACTGTCGAACGACAGCGAAAGACTCACACTTTCTTCATACGACACCGACATACAACCGATGCCGCACGCACCGTCATCGGTAAGCGTAAGCTCACCCCCGTCGGAATTCCATCCGTTGATATCGTTTTCAAAATCGTCTATAAGAGCTTTACACGTGTGTGAAAGCTGTTCAGATGAAACAAAAGGCGCAATATACAGCGCCTCTGATTCCTCCGCTACAGCAGGAACGTTAAAAAACGTTGCGGCAAGAAAAAGCGCCGCCGCCTTGCGAAAAATATTTTTCATATTACTGTTCGCCGTATTCCTTTTCTATAAAGTCTGCGGCACGGCTTGCGCCGTCCTCCGCTTTGAGCAGTTTACCGATGTATTCGGCACGTTCCGTGTATTCCGGCGAACAAAGCTCCTCAATAACGTCGGAAAAAGCCACCGCCGTCAGTTTTTTGTGATTCATAGGCTTCGGGCCGAGACCTCTTTCGTAAATTCTGTTTCCCCAGAATATCTGCTCGTTGCTGATGGGCAGAACCAGATTCGGCTTGCCCTCTGCAAGTGCTATCGCAGTAAGCTCCGCATCTCCGCACTGAATTACCGCCTCGCATCTTGAAATAACCCGTCCTGTGGGGATGTCCTTTGCCAAAAATGCGTGTTCGGGAAGCGTTCCCGTTTCCTCGTTTCCTCCGACAACGGCTCGCTTACCTGCAAGCTTTACCGCTTCAAGCACAGTCAAAAAAGCATTTTCGTATTCGTCAGCCGCGATACCCGAATCGACGTATACAAGCGCAGTATCTTTCGGGAAAGATTCAAGTACGTCCGAGGCAGGCTTATACGTATTATCCGACGTATCGGAAAAATATCCGACGACGTGTATGTTTTCTTTGTGATCGTCACATTCGGGAACAACGAGATCGCTGTAACCGAGCAAATTTTCTATTCCGCTTCCGTCAAGATATTTCCGTCCGAGCTTGTATCTGTTTTTAATTCCGAGCGGCTTACACCACGATTTTTTCGTAGCTTTCTGTATCTTAATAAGACGTCGGTTATACGAAATGTGCGTCAGTTTGTTATATATGGCTTTGAAAAGATTTCCGCGCCCGTAGTCGCGGCTGTATATGCAACAAAACGACGTTGTCGGCACGTCGGGCGTAAAGCTCAGGCGTATGTACGGAATCTGAAGCGACTCACCTATATACACCATGCCGAGAGATTTGTCCGTATAAAGCAGAACGTCGGCGCCTATACAAGCATCGTAAAGTGTCTGTCTTACAAGTTCCCCGTCGCACGCACAAATTTTTTTCATATAAGCCATCACGTCTGATACGTTTTCGGGTGTTTTGCCATTCAAAAGATCTGCATCGTTGCAAGGATACGGTATAAAATCAACACCGTTTTCCTCAGCGTATCGTCTGAAACTGTCTAATGCTATAAGCGTAACATTGTGTTTTCTGTTTATAAGTTGCCTTGCAAGACGAGTGCTCGGGCACACGTCACGCGCTGAACCGACAGCCAGAATAACGATTTTCATAATAATCCTCACAGATATCGTATTGAATTTATTTTATCACAAAAAATTTTCCGTGTCAATAACAAGAACCCGTCAGCGCCTCCAATCCATCAACACAAAATATGAATATAATGTAAAAAGAAAAATTTAATATTCACAAAAACAAAATGTGTGGTAAAATATATCTGCAGATTCAGCACCGCAATATACGGCGGTTAACTGTACCGACGCGCGGAACCCACGCAGAATAAATAAAAGGAATAAAATATTATGAAAATACTCGTTATAAACGGACCTAATCTCAATATGCTCGGCATAAGAGAGCCCGATATTTACGGAAAACAAAACTATAAAACGCTTGTTGAAATGATAGAGGAAAAGGCAAGAACACTAGATATCTCCGTATCGGTATACCAATCAAACCACGAGGGCTGTATCGTTGACGAAATACAAAAAGCGTACGGAGTTTACGACGGCATCGTTATAAATCCCGCAGCATACACGCACACAAGCGTGGCGATTCCCGATGCGCTCAAGGCTGTCGGCATCCCGACGGTCGAAGTACACATATCCGACATCAATCAAAGGGAAGAATTCCGCCGTCACTCGTTCACATCGTGCGCCTGTAAGCTGACGATCGCAGGAAAGGGCTTTGACGGATATCTTGAGGCGATGCAGTACCTTGTAAACAATTATTCCCCCGAAAAATAAGCTTATTTCACCCAACCGTCGGTTGATTTTCCCCGATTCAACCGCACGTACGTGGATTTTATACAAATACGTTGTACAATAAGGGTGAAAGGAGGATATATGGACCAGATAAAGATAGGCAGATTCATTGCCGAATGCAGAAAAGCACAAAATCTTACGCAAATGCAGCTTGCGGAAAAACTTAACATCACCGACCGCGCGGTGTCAAAATGGGAAACGGGAAAGTCACTCCCCGATGCATCCATAATGATACAGCTGTGTGAGATACTGAACATCACGGTGAACGATTTACTTTGCGGGGAGGTAGTTATAGTGGATAATTACAACAAAGAGCTTGAAAAAAATTTGCTTGAAATGGTAAAACAAAAAGAAGAAGCAGACAAAAGGTTTCTGAATATGGAAATTGTAACAGGCATAATATGTATCGTATTTATGCTGGCGTTAATAATCGTAGCGGCATATGCCCCCCTTGAGGAGTGGGTAAGAGCAACTCTTTTAATAATCAGTTTTCTTCCGCTTCTGGTCGCTATTCCTTTTATGCTGAAGATCGAACAGATGGCTGGCTACTACGAATGCCGTAAGTGTCACCACAGATACGTTCCCGAATATAACAGCGTATTGTGGGCAATGCACGTAAACAGAACGAGATACATGAAATGCCCCAAATGCGGTAAAAGATCCTGGCAGAAAAAGGTATTACGCAAAGAATAAACCGAATACACTTTTTAAAACGGCGGAATATCCGCCGTTTTTCGTTTGTAAATATTTTTGCATATTATTCTCCCCTGTTAAGTTTTATTTCTTACCTCTTGAACGGAAATTTTGACCTTTTGAATTTTTTTGCAAAAAAGCATTGCAAAATGTGAAAAAAAGTGATATATTGGTATTGCCAAACTAACTAAATATACACAGAACAGGGTATACTATAACAGGGATAGCTATGCCTTTCCCCGTAATTACTTTGAATTTGATAAAAATGCAAAATTCGGTTATGTAATTGCGGGCTTGCCCTGTTCACATAATGTTAGTTTGGCGACTATCGAAGCTTGCGTTTTTTGTGCGTCTGTTTCGGTAGACGCACTTTTTTTATTTTTATATCTACAAAGGAAGGAGCTTACTTATGAAAAAGGCAAGTATAGTTTTATTCATTCTCCAGGCAATAGCTTTAATCGGCGGAATCGCAAACGGTTCTTTTTCCGATATGCTTTCCTCCGGTGTTGCAGGAATCTTTGAGCTTATAGGCTTTTGCATTCCCGGCATCATAGGCGCGATCTTGTACGTTAAAGCGGACAAAAAAGACGGTCAGTAATTTCGCGGAAGAACAAAATGAATTGTCAAAAATGCGGAAAAGAAATTCAGGACGGATCACTGTTCTGTAATTTCTGCGGAACACGTCAGACTATCGATAGCACATCCGAGCAAAAAGAAGGATGCGATTATCAAGCACCTTTGGTAGACACAAGGAAGCCGCCAAAGCCCAAGATGGACAAGCATTTGAAAATAGCAGGGTTAGTCATGTTGGCAATTACTGCAATTTCAGTAATTGGGATATTTACCGAAGAACCGGAAGCCGGTGCAACGGTATTCTCTGAGTTTACAGAACTGTTACCCGGTATTATTTTTTTGAGCGCGATAGGCGCGCTTTTCCTTGTGTTTGCATATCTTAAAAGGAAATAATTACATAAAAGGAGAAAAATATGTTTTGCCCGAATTGCGGAAATAAACTTCCCGATGGAACAAAATTCTGTTCAAGCTGCGGTACGCAGCTGACAGACACCCCCTCGACTACACAACCGAGCGCACCTGTATATCAACAGCCGTCCGCCGATACTGCAAAACCAAAATCCAAAAAAGGACTTAAAATCGCAGGCTGGATACTCGTTGCTATGGATCTTATTGTATTGATAGACGAGTTGACAAAAGGAACTTTTATGGATCGTTGGCATGATGGCAATAGATCTTGGTACGTAGCCTTTTTCTTAATTGGCATTATAGGTGTAATTTTGCTCATCAAGGCATATAAAAAAGAAAAATAATTATATAAGGAGAAAAATATGTTTTGTAGAAATTGCGGAAATCAGCTTCCTGACGGAACAAAATTCTGCACAAGCTGCGGCGCACAGCAAACAAATATTACACCCCCGGCCGCAGAAGAACCCACGCAGACAAGCGCACCTGCAGCTAAGCAAGCTGAGCCGGTGTACGCTCAACCTTCTCAACCCTCTCAGCCTGCCCAACCTGAGAAGAAAAAGAATAATATATGGATAACCATAATCATCCTCGTTATCGCGGGTACGATAGGAAGTCTTGTCGGAAAATACGTTTTTGCCCCGGACATGACACCCAATCCCGGCCCCGGCGGCACGAGCCATACAACCAAAAACGACATCCCCAGCGCTGAATACAATAAAGTATTCGAGGGAACAGGCATCGTTCACTATTCAAGTTTGTTTGCTTCGGGTGCTACTGAAACGACAAGCTTTGCTCAAAAAACGGCTGACGGCACAATAGCATGTGCCGATTTCGCTCACAAGGGTGATACCGTCAAGGCGTGGAAACAAACACTCTATAAGCCTTTACCCACAGATGCTACAGAAGAGAAAAAAAATGTTGCCATACAAGAATTAAAAAAGGCATTCACAGACCTCGAAGCACTTTCGTGTTGCACTATAAAATACACATATCTCAACAATTATCTCTGTATCACAATAGACTATTCCAATGTTGATACACAGCAAACCATATCAGAACTTTACAGCCACGGCCTCATAGAAAGCAGAGCTACTATTTCTATGTCACAAACATCATCTGAATTAATACGTCAAGGAATGGTAAAAAAATAAAGGAGAACGATAAAAATGAAAAAAACATTATCTTTAATTTTAACTTTAGCACTCGCATTGTCCGCATTCACAGCTTGCTCCGGTGACAGCACCGAAACAAACGCCCCCGCAACAGATGCCTCCACTGAGGCTTCAAAAGAAACAACAGCGGATACAATAGGCGAAACAGAAGCCGCTACCGAAGCTGTTACGGAAGCTGAAACAGAAGCTGTTACAGAAGCTGAAACGGAAGCTGCTACGGAAGCCGAAACGGAAGCGCCGAGCACTGAACCTTCTACATACGATGAAATACTTTCAGCGGCAAATATCGTACATACACCCCATTTTATGGTCGTTGGAGAAGTCGAATTCACAAGCTTCGTCAAGAACGACGATGAACTCGGTATAATTTGCGATGATTACGCTCACGAGGGCGATATCATCAAGGGATGGAAAGAAACTCTTTATATGCCGATTGAAGAAGGTGCAACAGAAGAAGAAATAACAATGATGAGTCAGCTCCTGACATCCTTGTCGGAGGAGTTTTCATCGCTTTCATGTTGCAAGGTGGAAAATTCCACTCTTAAAAATATGTTAGTTTTCAGCATAACATTTACAAATGTCGATACAGACGAAGCTATAGCAGAGCTTTATGCTGCCGGTCTTATAGATGAAGAGACTAAGCTCTCTATGTCCGAAACAGAAGCCTCAGAGATAAGCGAAGGATTCATCAAAAAATAAAGGAGAACAGTCAGTATGAAAAAAGCACTATCATTAATTATGACATTGGTGCTTGCTTTATCCGCATTTACAGCCTGCTCAGGCAATAATACAGACGGAACAAGCGCACAGACAAATGCCCCTGAGGAAACCCGTCCCGTTGCTGAAACAACCCCCTATGAAGCCGCTGAAAGCTTTGCAGGCGGAAGCGGTACGGAGTCCGATCCCTTTCAGATAAGCGAAGTCGGCCACTTGGTTTTGCTTGACAAAATGCTCGAAAAAGAAGAAAAAGAAACTAATTTTGACGATACGTATGTCAAAGGTCATTACATTCTTACAGCTGACATTTCCTTAAACGACACCTCCGATTTTGCAAACTGGAGCAAAACAGCCCCCAAATACGGCTGGAC
>JAZRTS010000200.1:0-3304 GCA_045652135.1 Eubacteriales bacterium
CCGTGAAAAGAAACAAAAACGAAAGTGTTTACTGCCGTCCTTCATTTATTGCCGCGTTTATCAAGGCGTACGAATTTTCGGGAAATAATATCCCCTATGCCATGCAGTATGCCGCCGCTTATTCCGCCGCGGTAAACGAAACGGGAGATATACCCGATACAGACGCGGTAAAGAAAAATTTTAACAACGTTGATTTCAGAACGTATTGAATTAAACGCCTTCTCCTGTGGGAGAAGGGGGACCACGATAGTGGTGGATGAGGCGTTATGAAAATGGGTTTAAAACGGGCGATCGATGATCGCCCCTACAACAACACTACCCCGAAGGGATTAAAAAAACATTTCCGTAGGAAATGCGCCCCCGCCGAGGGGGGTGGCAGGGGCGCCGTTGTCACGTTGAATTAAATGAAAACAAACCCCATAATTTGCAAATGAAACGAACAAAAATGTGTAATTGAAATATATACATACGGAGATTCAAATGGAAAAATACAAAAGCCAGGATATTGAATACAAAGACCAGAAGATAGTCGATATAAATATCGAAAAGGAAGTTAAAAAGTCCTTTATGGAATATTCTATGTCGGTTATCGTTTCCCGTGCGCTTCCCGACGTGCGTGACGGACTCAAGCCCGTTCACCGCCGTATTCTGTACGCTATGTATGAGGATAACCTCGTTCACAGCAATCCCCACAGAAAGTCGGCAACGACGGTCGGTAACGTGCTGGGCAGATACCATCCGCACGGCGATACAGCCGTATACGATTCGATGGTACGTTTGGCACAGCCCTTCTCGCTTCGCTATACGCTGATAGACGGTAAGGGTAACTTCGGTAACGTTGACGGCGACGGCGCTGCGGCATACCGTTATACAGAGGCGAGAATGTCACGTCTTGCAGACTATATGCTTGCCGACATCGAGAAAAACGTAATTGACTACGATCCCAACTTCGATAATACGAGAAAAGAGCCGCAGGTACTCCCTGCACGTTTCCCCAATCTGCTTGTAAACGGTTCTATCGGTATTGCTGTCGGTATGGCGACGAACGTGCCTCCGCACAACCTGCGTGAGGTAATCGACGGTACGGTTTACCTTATGGAAAACCCCGAGGCTGACGTGCGTGAGCTTATGACGTTCATCAAAGGCCCCGACTTCCCGACGTATGCCACCATTCACGGCACGCAGGGTATATACGATGCGTATGCAACGGGCCACGGCAGAATAGTGGTACGCGCACGCGCTGAGGTGTTTGAGGACAAGCACAGAATAGAAATTTACGAAATACCCTATATGGTCAACAAGGCTATGCTTGTCATGAGCATGGCAGAGCTTGTAAAGGCGAAGAAAATTGAGGGTATAACGGCGCTCCGCGACGAAAGCGGACGTCACGGAATGAAGATAGTTATTGAGTACAAACGTGACGCAAACGGTCAGGTTATCCTCAATCAGCTTTATAAATACACACAGCTTCAGGATACGTGCGCTGTCAATATGCTGGCGCTCGTAAACGGTGAGCCTAAGTGTCTTTCGCTTAAAGAAATACTCAAGCATTATATCGCGCACCAGGAAGAAGTAGTCCGCCGCCGTGTCGAATTTGACCTTGACAAGGCGAAAAAGCGCGCGCATATACTCGAAGGACTTCATATTGCCATTGACAATATAGACGAGGTCATCAGCATAATCCGTACGTCAAAATCTATCCCCGATGCGAAATTCAGCCTCTGCGAGAGATTTGACCTTGATGACGTTCAGGCGCAGGCTATCGTTGAAATGCAGTTAGGTAAGCTGTCGAATCTTGAAACGTTCAAGATTGAGGACGAGCTTGCCAAGCTCCGTGTGCTTATCACAGAGCTTGAGGGCGTGCTTGCAGACGAAGCGAAACTCCACGCAATCATCAAAGAGGAGCTTATCCAGATAAGAGATAAGTTCGGAGACGAAAGAAGAACGAGAATAGAAGAATCCGACGAGGAAATAATAGACGAAGACCTTATCGAGCGTGAAAACTGCGTTGTAACGCTTACATACGGCGGTTACATCAAGATGCAGCCCGCATCGGATTATTCCGTACAGAATAAGGGCGGTAAGGGACTCAAGAGTATGACGACGAAGGAAGACGACTTTGTTATAAAGGTCGTTGCGGCTCACAGCCATTCGTACATGATGATGTTTACGAATACAGGACGCGTCTTTATGAAGAAGGTATATTCACTTCCCAAGGGAAGCAGAACGTCCAAGGGCTCCAACATCGTCAACGTCATTGACCTTGCGGAAAACGAAAAGATAACGGCGCTTGTGCCCGTTGACGATTTCTCAAAGGGCGGATACCTTCTTATGGTAACGAAGAACGGTACTGTCAAGAAGACGAAGCTTTCCGAATTCGAGCAAAGAAGAAAAGGCGGAAAGATAGCAATTCTGCTTGAAGACGATAACGAGCTTCTCTTTGTACGTCTTACTGACGGAAGCCGTGACGTTGTGGTATGTACGCACGACGGTCAGGCGGTATGCTTCAACGAACGTCACGTAAGAGATATGGGCAGAGCATCCAAGGGTGTCCGCGGTGTAAGACTTGCAGAGGGCGACTTTGTAACGGGTGCGGCTGTCTGCGAGGAAGGCAAGAAGCTTCTTTCCATCACCGAAAAGGGCTACGGCAAGCGTACGGAGTTTGAAAACTATTCCGTTCACGGCCGTGGCGGTAAGGGCGTTGTGTGCCACAAGATAACCGAGGAATCGGGCAAACTTGCAGGTATTGCATCCGTTTCCGATGACGAGGACATCATCATCGTAACGATGAACGGTATTCTCATCAGATTCCGCGCAAGCGACGTGCGCGTATGCGGACGTTCCGCTGTCGGTGTCATCGTTGTCCGCTTCAAGGAAGAAAACGATATGGTCGTCAACTTCACGCATACGGACCCTGAGGAAGAAAAAATGCCCGAAACCACGGTAGAATCCGAGGATACGGAAGAAATATCCGAAGATTTGACCGAAGAAACGGTTGAAGAGGAAATAACTGAAGAATAATTAAAAATATATTTCCGATAGGAAATATGCACACCCTCGCCCGTGGGCGGCAGGCAAAGCCTGCCGGGGGGGGGACGGGCGGGTGTGCCGTTATCACGTTGAATTAAATGAAAACAAACCCCATAATTTGTAGGGGTCGTGCGCCCGGTAGTTCGTGGCTACCACGAACTACCCGACCCGAATGAAATAAACGAAAATGGGTTTGAAACGGGCGATCGATGATCGCCCCTACAACAACACCACCGCGAAGGGATTAAAAAACATTTCCGTCAGGAAATATGCG
>JAZRTS010000201.1:0-16256 GCA_045652135.1 Eubacteriales bacterium
AAAAAGCTGTCGAATTTCGTTATATGCGTAGGAACTCCATTTCTGGTTTTAGGCGGTTTGTTGGGAACAAATGACAAAAGCTTTGAAAATTTAAAATCGGGCCTTGTGATAATCCTCGTCGGTATATGTATTTATATTTTCACAGCCGCAGTAGCTTTCGTATCAACACGTCCGATAAAGGACAGCGCTGAAAGGTGCATAGGAGAGTTTGCACTTCTTTTTGCCAATACCGGCTTTATGGGATTTCCTGTTTTAAAAGCACTTTTCGGTGATGAAAAGGGTGCTTTTTACGGTTCGTTTTACATAATAGCATTTAACCTTGTAATATGGACCTACGGCATATTTGTAATATCAAAAAGCGGAAGCGGCGTAAAAATAAAGCCTGTGAATATGATTTTGAACTACGGAACCGTTCCGTGTATTTTGGGAATAATACTGTATATGCTTCCGTGGCAACTTCCCACCGTTGTTACAGATGCATTCAAGATGGTAGGAGATATCACGATTCCCTGTTCGATGTTCATAATCGGCGGAGTTATTGCGACAATTCCTTTCAGAAAGATATTTTCCGATCTCAAAGTATATATCCTCCTATTTATAAAACTTTTCGCCATACCGCTTATGGCCTCAGGCATTGCAAGTCTTTTGGGACTTTCTGATTTTTACGTGTATTTCGTTGCCATTATGACTGCATTACCGTGCGCATCAAATACTGTTATGTATGCCGAAAAATACGACGTTGCACCTGAATTCGGAGCAAAACTTACAGGAATATCTACAGTTTTATCAGTCGTTACAGTTCCCGTTGTTTTAAGTATAGTTAATAAACTGTTTATCAGCGTTACGATCTACTGATTTTATGCCGTTTGGCAGAGGAAATTGAATGAAAAAAATTGTTTTAATACTTATAAGCTTTTTACTTGTTTTCTCCTATGTTGGCTGTAACGGTTCGCAAACCGACACAGATTCAACTGACGGGAGTGTTACCGATTCCCCGAAAGACGATATAATACTTGCAGACGGTGACAAAATAATCGCAAGTGTTGACGGAATAGACATATCCGTATATGCGCTCAGATATTTCTTTGTCAGTGCATACAGAGATTTTTATCAAACAAACTATTCCGACATTTCAAAGTATTTTGATCCAAATGTACCGCTTCGCGATCAAGTGCCGACACATCCTGATTACAAAGAATATGCAACGTGGTACGATTATTTTCTCTCTGTCGGAAAACGTGATCTTGAATATTATATTGCTTTTGCAAGAGATGCAAAAAAAGACGGTATTGAATTAACTGACGAAGAAAAAGCATCCGTGGATGCATTAATTGCAGATATGGAAGAAAATGCAAAAAGTTACGATGCCACTTTTTCTGAATATATGGAAGAGTTTGAAATGATGGGGCCGGGTATCACCACAGATACCGTAAGAGAAGCTTACTACCTTTTCCAGCTTGCAACCAAATACTCAAAAATCAAGTACGATTCTTTTGATATAACGTCTGATGATATAGAAAAAGAATACCTTGAAAACAAGAAAAATTATTCGACTGTTGACTACAATGTTTTTACGGTAGTTCCGAAATTCGATGCAACGAGCACGGATGAGGAAAAAGAAAATGCAAAACAGGAGGCCCTTGACAAAGCTGATACTTTCATATCATACGTTGAATCGGGTACGGACTTTTACGAAGCTTACAAGCTCACATATCCAGACCTTACAGATACGCAATACACGGAATTTCTGAATTCTTACTCCTTTGAAAAAGTCGAATACGTCAAAGACAATGAGCTTTCCGAGTGGCTGTTTTCAGAGGACAGAAAAGACGGCGAGATAAACAAGACCGTTGATACACAGGGTAAAATCAAAATAGTAGAAATCACCAAAACCGCATCCAAGATAGACGATCCGGTTTTAAACGTAAGGTATATTTATATAGACCTCTCCCTCGGTCACTATAACGAATTGACGGCGCCGACACTTGCTGAAGAAATAATAGGAAACATTAAGAGTGCAACCGATAAAGATAAAGAATTTGCTTCACTCGTTGAAGTTTATTCAGACGATACCAATACAAATAAAACCGGAGGACTTATGGAGAATATAATTTCCACGAGCACAGCCCTTCCGCAAAACGTTATTGATTGGTGCTTTGAAGACGAACGTAAGCTTTACGATTGCGGTTACCAGAAATATGAAAGCTACGGTGTTGTTTGCGGGTATTTCATAACGTTCATTTCATCATACGGCAGACCATATTATGAATACGTTATCGAAACGAAGCTTAAGAGCAACATGCTTTCAGAGTATATTGAAGATATAACAAAAAATCTTACACCGGAATACGATAATACCCTTTCAACTCTTATATATAAGTAAAATAAAGTAAAATAAATTACCGCAGACAATGTCTGCGGTAATTTTACGCTCAAAATACGTTTTTAAAATGCGGAGTTGCATTATATTCTTCGCAAAGTTTAAGATACTTTTCTTTTTCGGCTTCACTGCCCGATGACGTTCTTATAGCTTTTATCATCGTATTTTTCGGTGTTTCCTCAGGGTCGATAAATTCGAGGCACGTGACTGAATATCCGCATGACTTGAGTCCCTGGCAGCGTAATGCATCCGTAATGAGTGATGAAAGTTTCTGCTTTAAAATAGGATAATCCGTGACAAACGAAATCTGATCCGATTTTATCTTTCCTGCCAATTCGTGCTGACAACAAGGCGTCGAAAGAATAACGGGAGTTTTATCAAGTACCGCCTTGTTAAGTACAATATCCGTTGCGATATCACAAGCGTGAAGTGACATTACCATATGAGGCTTTGAAGGAATCGTTACCTCATTTATATCGCCGTGGAAAAATACAAGTCCGCTAAATGACAGCTTGTCAGCAACCGAAGAACAGTATTCTATTACATCCTTTTTAAGATCAATACCGTATATCTTTATATTTTTTCCGAGAATTTCGCTGAAATAGTAATACACGGCAAATGACAGATAGCTTTTTCCGCAGCACAGATCCCAGATCACTATGTCATCGTCGGGCAAATATTTAAGGGTATCTTTTATTATTTCCAAAAATTTATTTATCTGTCTGAATTTACTCTGTCTTTTATCGTGTATTCTGCCGTTTGAATCCTGTATTCCGAGTTCAACGAGAAAATCAAATTTCGTGTTAGGAGAAAGAATATACTCTTTTTCACGATTTTGCGAGAGAACTCCAACCGCGCCTTCAGCTTTTTTGATTTTGTTTATAAATGCGAATTTACCGGATTTTGATTTTTTTCCTTCGGCTATACCGCCAATATCAACTATATTTATCTGCCCGTATTTTTTTTCGAATTCTTCAACTATGTACGAAGGAGCATTTTCGAGCGGTACGTTTACGTGCTTTGCTCCGCCTGCGGTGAACAGTATTTCCATTTGAAGCATGGTTTCGTCTTTTATTTTGACTAACTTCGCCACGGCTCTGTCAATGGATCTGTTCTCGGATTTTGAAAGTACTATTTTTTTGAGTGTTCTGCCTTCGATGCATTTTGCAACGGTTTCTGCTATTCTTATCATTTTTACCTCTTTGAATAAAGGGAGTTGCAAATTGACAACTCCCCTTGTTGATCTTACATATTATCGACGCCTTCAAGCTCATCACTTCGTCTGAACAGAAGTGATATGCACCAAAGACCTGCCAAAGCTACCACGGCGAATATAATGCGGCTTACAACTGCCGTTTGTCCGCCGAAGATCCAACCTACCACATCGAAATTGAATATGCCTATGCTACCCCAGTTCAATGCGCCGATAATAACGAGAATAAGTGCTATTCTGTCTAACACGGTTAATAATCCTTGTTTTATCCAAAATCCCTTTCAGAAATAATGAACGGCAGCGGTATTCGTTGCCGCAACATTATTGTACGCGGTAATTAGATAATTATTCAACGGAAATTTTTTCCGTTGCCGTGATCTTCACATCGCCGTCAAAGGCGCAAATGTCGATTTTATTCTGCAAATTGGGATTGTACGTTTTATGGTAGATATTATACTGTATGTCGAGAAGTGATATTTTTCCAAGCGGCGCTTCAATGTCGTAATTATATTTTTCAAGGTCATCCGCGCACGCAAGCGTTACATCCTTACCGGCTTCTACAAATATTTCGCCTGCGGATATCTCACCGTCAAATTTGCCTTCTCCGGCATAAGCGCGGACTGTTTTTGCGATTATTCCGTCAAGCGTAATATCGCCGGATTTATTTATCTTCAGTGAAACAACTGAGCTTGTTTCTATGTTTTTAAGATCAATATTTCCGGATTCAACTGTAACGTTATAATCAGCATCGCAATTTGAATTTATTATCTCAACATCACCGTTTCCGACATTGACATTGAATACTTTTATATCAAACGTGTCCGTAACGTAAACTGTTACGCTTTTTCTTCCGAGAGTTTTACCGCTTAAAAAATCGTTGACATAATATCTGAATCCTTTAAACGCAATCTCACCCTGCGCAAGATCCGTAAGCGAAAGAATATTCATTCCCGCCTGCATAACCAATGCTTTGTTTTCTACCTGACAAAGATACTTCGTAGATGAGAAATTTTTGATTTCAATCTTATTGCTGTCGGCGCCGCAAACTATCTTTACATCTGCATCACCGGCATTGATCTCAATTTTGCCAATATCATCAGAGGTGAAATCATAAGTATTTACAATTTCATCATCTTCATTTTTGGTATCGTAAAGCTGTATGCCTTGTGCTTTAGCCTGAACTATGCCTACTGAACAGGTGATAAGACCTGCAATGATGAGAAAAACGGAAATAATGAGAAATACAATAGATACAGGTTTCATATCTTATCAAATGCTCCTTTCGCAGATTCGTACAAGCGTTTAAGCTGCGCGATAACAAACTTTACAAGCACCACAAGTTTTTTGAAAAGGAACGGTGCAAGTCTTACAACAAAATTGTAAAGCAAAATTCCCACAAGCATTGTCACGCCGCCTGCGGCAATTCCGATGCCTATCTCATATATGCCTGCAGGCATAGATACGCCAAGCTGTGTAATACCGTATATCATGGCCACGAGTGCAAATGCCGTACCTGCCGCTGTTATAAGTACAAGTAATGCCGCACTGCAAGCAATAAGTCCCGCGACGGCTACAAAAAGCGATGCGAGAAGCATTGCAATAATCAAGAGGAAAAACAAAATCACCGGTGAAAGAATTATAAGACCTATGGTAAACGGTGTTATCTCTTTCTTGGATTTTGAACTTTTCGAAATTTTTTTAGCTGTAGCTTTTTTTGTTGTGTTTTTCTTTTGAGTATTATTCTTGGGCTTCGACTGAGATTTTCCCGAAGGAACACGCTTGACGTCACTGTCGTCATCCTCATCAAGAAGCTTATTTATATCATTTTCCTTTTTAGAGGAATCATTCACATTTACGTCTGCGACTCCTTTTTTCTCCGCATCATCAGCTTTTTTCAAAGTTTCGTCCGGAACCGTAACTATCGTAGCTTCTTCTGCAGGCTGTTCGGCATTTTTTGCCACAGCGCGTCTGTAATCCTTGAGTAACTTTTCAGCAACCTTCTTGTCGCCTCCAAGCTCCTCGATTTTTTGGGCGCACTCTTCTTCCGAAAGACTTGACAAATGACTGTCAAAATATTTTATGCGCCTGTCCACCTCGTCCTTTGGCATATCCCCTTCTGACAAGTGTAATGAAAGTAAAGTTAAAAACAGATCTTTTTCCAAAATAAGACCTCCTGCCTCACAAATAAAATTTATGATTGATTTATTCAAAATATTGTGATATAATCATACTATAAGATTATATCATTGTTTTTTGGTAAAATAATATACAATTTTTAACTTTTTAAAAAATATTTAAACGAAATAGGACATATTTATGAGAGTACGAAAGAAAAAACACGGTGCTGAGCGCCTTGCCGCTTGCGAAAACTACTTTTTCCACGCTTGCGAAAATATAAGCGAGATATTCGAAAACGATAATCCGGTACATATTGAGATAGGTTGCGGAAAAGGAAATTTTGTAAGGGATATGGCAAAAAAATATCCCGAAATAAATTTTATAGCAGTTGAAAAAATAACCGACGTTATGGTATGCTGTGCCGAAAAAATAAAATCGGAGGAGCTTTCTAACGTCCGTGTCCTGTGCGCAGACGCAAAAACACTCGCAGAAGCGATACCCGCAAATTCTGTTGACAGAATTTATCTTAATTTCTCCGATCCGTGGCCGAAGGCAGGACATAAAAAACGCAGACTTACACACAAGATCTTCCTCGATGTTTACAAGCAGATATTGAAGCCCGACGGAAGCATAGCCCTTAAAACAGACAACGATTCCCTTTTTGAGTTTTCTCTTGAAGAGTTTGCCGCAAACGGCTTTACACTCGATGAGGTGTCATACGACTTACATTCAAGCGAATTTGCAAAAGAAAACGTAATGACGGAATATGAAGCAAACTTTTCAAAGCAAGGCATACCGATAAAACGGTGTGTTGCAAAACTTTGACGGAGTAGAAATATGGACAGAAAACAGCAGTTTATCGATTTTCTTTCTGAAAAATCAAATGCAGAGCTTAAAGAAATGACGGATAATATGAAAATACTTATGTCATATTACCGTTGTGCTATGTTTGAAATAGAAACAAAATTCCGTGTGCTTAACGAGCAGTTTTCGATAGAACACGAAAGAAATCCGATAGAAAGCATAAAAACACGTTTAAAAAGCATCGAAAGCATACGTGAAAAGACGGTGCGGAAGGAAATTCCCTTTTCGGTACAGTCTATAGAGGAAAATCTCTGTGATATTGCGGGTGTGCGTGTTATATGCAGTTTTATTGACGACATATATATGCTTGCCGATTGCCTTACCTCACAGGACGATGTTACGCTGATAAACGCGAAAGATTACATAAAAGATCCGAAGCCGAACGGTTACCGAAGCTTACACCTGATCGTTGAGATACCGATTTTTTTGAGAAACGAGAAACGCTTTGTGAAGGTTGAAGTACAGCTTCGCACGATTGCTATGGAAACATGGGCAAGGCTCGAACACAGAATGAGGTATAAAAAGAATCTTTCGGAAGATCTTTTAAAGCAAACCGAAAACGAGCTTCTTGAATGTGCAGAGTTAAGCAATACACTTGACATAAAAATGCAAAACATCAGAAACAAGATCGAGGGCGAATACATTTAAGTGAAATTTGCACTTTTTTCAAAAATCTATTGACTTTCTCGAATTAAAGTGCTATAATATGCCCAGCAATTGAATAAGTTGTAACACTAAATGCGAAGATCAGAAACCAGTAGATTGGAAAGAAGCTGGAGAGAGTTGCCGGTTGGTGCGAGGCAATGCAGACGTCCTTTTCGAATTCATTCTGTAGCTGTGCGCTGAATAAGAGAAATCTTTAGTAGGATGCATCGGGAGTTCCCGTCACAGAACTAAGGTATTTAAGTACCTGAAAAGGTCGCTATCGTGAGGTAGCGGCGAACTGAGGTGGTACCACGAGATTATCGATTTTCTCGTCCTCTGTATTCTTAATCGGAATGCGGAGGACGTTTTTGTTTGTTCTATCCACTTCCGAGGGTCGTGTACCCAATAAAATTTCAACGCCTTAAAAGGCACAAAAGAAAGGGTGGTCGAAATGGCACAGAACTACTATCAAAAAGAAATTGAAACGATGCCGAGAGAAGAAATGAAAAAGCTTCAATCGGAAAAGCTTGTCAAACAGGTAAAGCACGTTTACGAAAACGTACCGTACTATAAAAAGCTTATGGACGAAAAAGGTGTAACACCCGATGATATCAAAAGCATTGATGATCTTCACAAGCTTCCGTTTCTCTCTAAAGCAGATTTAAGAGATGCGTATCCCTACGGTCTTTTGGCAAAACCGCTTGATGAATGTGTCCGTATTCAGTCAACTTCGGGTACAACGGGCAGACGTGTCGTCGCATTCTATACACAACACGATATTGACCTTTGGGAAGATTGCTGTGCGCGTGCTATCGTTGCAACAGGTTCAAGTAATAAGGATGTTTGTCAGGTTGCTTACGGTTACGGTCTGTTTACAGGCGGCGCAGGACTTAACGGAGGCTCTCACAAGGTTGGTTGTCTTACACTTCCTATGTCATCGGGCAACACAGAGCGTCAGATACAGTTTATGATGGATCTTGGTGCTACGCTTCTCTGCTGTACCCCCTCTTACGCGGCATACTTGGCTGAAAGCTTGAAGGAACAGGGCTATACCCCCGACACAATTCCGCTTAAAGCGGGCATTTTCGGCGCTGAGCCGTGGACAGAGGAAATGCGTCACGGAATCGAAGAAGCACTTGGAATCAAAGCATACGATATTTACGGTCTTACCGAAACAACAGGCCCCGGAGTTGCATTTGAGTGCAGCGAGCAGACGGGTATGCACGTAAACGAAGACCATTTCTACGCTGAGATCATTGACCCCGATACAGGCGAGGTACTTCCCGAAGGCTCTAAGGGTGAGCTTGTATTCACTTCTCTTGACAAAGAAGCGTTCCCCCTGCTCCGTTACCGCACACGTGACATTTGCGTGCTTACACGCAAGGAATGCTCATGCGGAAGAACACTCGTTAAAATGGCAAAGCCTATGGGCAGAACAGATGATATGCTCATTATCAGAGGTGTCAACGTATTCCCCAGCCAGATAGAAACAGTTCTTCTCAACGAGGGATATCAGCCTAACTATCAGATCGTTGTTGACCGTGTAAAGAACACAGATACATTTGAAGTAAACGTCGAAATGACACCGGAAAAGTTCACGGATAAGATAGGCGAGATCATCGCAATGGAAAAATCTCTGGCAAATGCAATGAAAACAATGCTGGGTATCAATCCCACCGTTCACCTTGTTGCTCCCAAGGCTATCGCAAGAAGCGAAGGCAAGGCTGTCCGTGTAATCGACAAGAGAAAACTTATATAAGGCGAAAGGAGTTTACTACTATGGCTATCAGGCAATTAACCGTATTCGTTGAAAACAGACAGGGCGCTGTGGTTTCCATCACAGAAACACTTTCAGCACACAACATCAACATCCGCGCGCTTTCAATTGCAGAGACACAAGACTTCGGTATTCTCCGTCTTATCGTAAATGACGAAGAAGCGGCAGAAAAGATTCTTAAGGATGAGGGATATATCATCAAGATCACCGAGGTTGTCGGTGTAAAAATAGGCGATGCTCCCGGTAAGCTTTCTTCGGCACTCAAAGTGCTTGATGAAAATAAAATAAATATGGAGTATCTTTACGCATTTATGGCTCGCACCGAAAAGCACGCTTACGTTGTTATCAGAGTTGAAGATAATGATGCCGCCGAAAATGCACTTCGCAATGCAGGCTTCAAAATTGTAACAGAGGCAGATATAGACAAGCTTTAATATTATTTCAAATATATACTTACGTAAATTAATAAATACCGTGAGGAGTTTTAATCTCTTCTCGGTATTTTTTGGTTTCAATTCAAATTATATTAAAAAAGCAACAGATCAAGCACCTTGACCTGTTGCCTTGTTTTATTTAAGCTTTATATTCAAATACATACTTACCGGAAGAAACAACAAATCCCTTTGTGCGTTTCTTACACTTCGCTTCTGTTAAAAGCGTTGTCTTTTCGGGATCAAGCGCAACATACGCCTTTGTGTTTACAGGTACGGTTATTGTAAGCTCATATCCGTCTTCCGTCTTTTTCCAAGCAGAAGTTATGACACCGCTTATGCTGTCATACTTAACATTGACAAAATCAAGCTTATCCGTGAAATACGGTCTTACAAAGAATTCCTTAAAACCGGGCTTCGCAGGTCTGATACCGCCCATATAAGCGTACATCCATTCAACAACAGAGCCAAGTGAGTAGTGGTTGAAGGAGTTCATACCAACATCGCCGAAGCCATTTTCAATAGTATAGGAATTCCATCTTTCCCAGATAGTTGTAGCACCGTTCTTTATGGAATAACCCCATGACGGATACGTATCATTAAGCAGGAGTCTATATGCAATATCGCTGTAACCGCAGTCGCAAAGCACGGGAAGCAGATAAGAAACACCTACAAATCCCGTTGAAAGATGGTAGTTCTTTCTTTCTATCGTACGGACAAGATGCTTTGCCGCGCGCGCTCTCTGTTCTTTGGGGAGAAGCTTCATCTTGAGTGCCAAAATGTAACAGCACTGTGTATCACCTTCGATGATGCCGTTTTCATCCATATAAGCATTGCGCCAAGCTTCGCTTATCTTTTCAAACATATTTGCATAATATACTCTCTCATAATCTTTGCCGAGAATATCGGAGATCTTATACATAAGATAAGCATCATAAGCAAAGTAAGCTGTTGAAAGTACATCCTTGGGTGTATCGTCATCAATGGAAAGCCAGTCGCCGTATCCGAAATCGGGACGGAGCAAGCCATTTGTTGTACCAAGCAGACACTTGAAGTAGCTTTCCATAGCATCGTAATATTTCCAAAGAATATTCTCATCGCCGTACATTGTATACAATGTATACGGCATAATGAACATAACGTCGCCCCAAGCGGCATTTGCGTTGCCTACAAGATCATTACCGACACCGCTGCCCCATTTAACGTGAGGAACAACGTCTGTTATTGCGCCGTTAGGCTTCTGTGATTCGATAAGATCTTCACCGTACTTGTCATAAAAGCCGTAGCAATCCATATTGTAGCAAGCTGTGCGGCAGAACACCTGTGCATCACCGGTCCAGCCCATACGCTCATCACGCTGAGGACAGTCCGTAGGAACACCGACGAAGTTACCCTTTTGTCCCCAAAGGGCATTACTGAACAGCTTATTAACCATCGCATTTGATGTTTCAATATAACCTGTACGCTCACAAGCAGAGTAAATAACGCATCCCTTTATGTCTTCAATAGCGGGAACGTAATCAAGTCCCGATATTTCAATATATCTGAAGCCGTGGAACGTGAAATGAGGGTGGAATACTTCCCCGTTTTCATCGCCGCTCATAACATACGTGTCTGTCTGAAGCGCAGAACGCAGATTTTCTGTATAAAGCGTACCGTCAACATTCAGCATTTCACCGAATCTGAAAACGATCTTCTGACCTGCACTACCCTTGATTTTTATTTCGGGAACGCCGACCATATTCTGTCCCATATCAACAATGGTATAGCCGTTTTTATCCGTTGTTACTTCAATGGGGGTTACATACTCCATGATCTTGACTTGCGGACCTATTGATGCTTTCAATCTTGTGCCGATAGTTCTGGGCGGCTGTACACCTATGGGCTCAAGCCATTCTGAATCGTCAAATCCCGGTGCGCACCAGCCGTTCATTTCAAGTCTTGCATCGTAATATTCACCTGTCTGGTTATCTGTGTAAACGATAGCGCCCTTATTTCCTCTCCAGTTACCGTCTGTTATGATAACATCCTCTGTGCCGTCATCATAAGTTATCGTAAGATTGAGCATAAATCCGAGAGGTGCATCGCCGTACTGATTACGTCCGACAATTGCAATATTACCGCTGAACCAGCCGTCACCGATTATAGCACCGATAACATTTTCTCCCTGCTGTATCTTATCTGTAAGATCGTAATACTGATACTGTAAGCTCTGTGTATAATCAGTCCATTCAGGTGCAAGCACATAGCTTTCGTCCTTTTCGCCGTTCACATAAAGCTCATACACACCGTAAGACGTTGCGTAAGCCTTAGCCGAAACAACATTCTTTGTTACCTCAAAGCTGCGGCGCAGATAAGGTGCGGGCAAGCCGATTTTGTCAGCTTCCTCACATTCAAACTTAGGTGTCTTATCGGCAGGAATACCGATAAATCCGCACTTCCATTCAGAAGCAAGTAAAAGACCTGTTGTAAACATACCGATCTTGCTTGCAAGCTTTGTCTTACTGCAAAGCGCAAAAAATCTGAAATAATATGTTGTTTTAGATGCAAGCTCTGCCCCTTCGTACAGTATATCGTGAATGTCACTGCTGTAAATAAGACCTGAATCCCAAACGTCGCCTTCCTTTTCCATTGCCTTTTCACGGGTGGAGGAAACGATGACTCTGTAGCATTTTACATTCGCATCATATTCATCACCTTCTACAGCAAAGGAAAACACAGGGGTTTCGGTATCGATACAAACAGGTGTTTTTTTGTACGATATCTCGTCGCAGAGCATATGCTCACACATTACCTTGCTTATTCTCATAATAATTCTCCTTGTGCGACAATGTCGCAAATTATATTAATAGATATGCTTTCGTTATTTTGTGCCGAATATTCTGTCTCCCGCATCTCCGAGACCGGGAACAATATAAGCGTTTTCGTTAAGCTTTTCATCAAGATTACCTATGTAGATATCAATGTCGGGATGTGCTTCCGAAAGAGTCTTTACACCCTCGGGAGCAGCTATCATACAAAGGAATTTTATAGATGTACAGCCCTTTTCCTTAACAAGACTTACAGCTTCAACAGCAGAACCTCCCGTTGCAAGCATAGGATCAAGAATAAATGCAGTTCTTTCCTCGATATTTTCGGGAAGTTTGCAGTAATAACCGTGAGGCTGACGTGTTTCCTCATCGCGGTAAAGTCCTATATGTCCGACCTTTGCGGCGGGAACGAGGCTCAATATACCGTCGACCATACCAAGACCTGCACGGAGTATCGGCACAACAGCTATCTTTCTTCCTTCGATAACAGGTGCCATTGTTTCGCATATAGGTGTTTTGACAGGCTCCAAAACCAAAGGAAGCTCTCTGAACGCTTCGTATCCCATAAGCATTGCAATTTCCTTTGTTATGTTTCTGAAATCCTTTGTACCGGTATTTTCATTACGTAATAATGTTATCTTGTGTTTGATAAGCGGATGGTTACATACAAAAATTTTTCCCATAAAGCATCACCTTTTCAATTTTATAATATCTTTGCTGTATTATATCACAATTATTCTCTGATTTCAACACTAATAAAGAAAAAAATGCTTTTTATGTATAAATAAACCGCTATGGGAAAAAATCATTAAGCGAGGTGAAAATATGACGGTAATGTTTATACGGTCGTTTATAACGTACATTTTACTTCTTTTGGTGCTGCGTCTTATGGGAAAAAGGCAAATAGGTGAGTTGCAGCCTTCCGAGCTTGTAACGACGCTTCTTCTGTCAGAAGTAGCTTCTCAACCGGTGACAGATGACAATATTCCTCTTGTTTACGGACTTGTTCCCGTCGCGGCTATACTTTCATTCGAAGTGATTCTCTCATTTGCAATCACAAAAAATAAAAAATTCAAAAAAATAATGACAGGTGAGATAAGCGTGCTGATCGACAAAGGGAAACTGAACATGGAAGAAATGAAAAAAAACAGAATTTCACTTGAGGAACTTGCATCTGAATTAAGACAAAAAAACATTGCCGATATATCACGGGTACAATATGCCATAATGGAGAAAAACGGTAAGTTATCTGTAATAGAAAAAGCTAAATATCAACCTTGTACATTAGATGATATGAATATACAACCGGAAGAAAGGGGTATTGCTCACGCATTTATTGTTGACGGAGAGATCTGTTACGAAAACATAACGTCATCAGGCAAGAATGAAGAATTTTTAAAAAAAGAGTTGAAAAAAAGAAAAATAAAATCGCCTGAAGATATAGTACTTTTCACCTGTGACGATGCAGACAATGTTAATATCATAAGAAAGGAATAAGAATGAAATCGGTTATAATTTCGATATTCTTACTTTTAGCAGTCAGTGTAGGCGTGACAGCCAACGCCTTTCACACTTGCAGTACAGTTGACAGTTTGCGTGCAAAAGCGGAGGAACTGAATATATCACAAATGGCAGACGAAGAAAAAACGGAGCTTTTTAAATCCCTGCGTTACGAATGGAACAAAAAAAGAAGTATACTTACTTATTTATATGATTACAGAGAAATAGAAACCATTGAATTGTCGATAGTACGTATGGAAAGCGCAATTTATTCAAACGATATTGATGAATTCGCCGTTTATAAGAGTGAATTTTTGTATTCTTTGTCAAGACTTGAAGAAATATCTTCCTTTTCATTTAAGAACATTTTGTAAACACTGTATATATATTTGTTAAAATGTGGTATTTTTGTATTGACAGTTTAGAAAAAACGTGATATAATCCCAGCATCGATGTGAAAAATAAACGCATTGAATATTCTAATGTAGGAGGTTTTATCTGATGAAGAAGTTTATCGTTCTTGCACTTGCTGCAACACTTGCACTTTCCTTCGCTTCTTGCGGTGGTGATGCAAAGGATACATCCGCTGACACAGCTAAGGATACAGCTGCTGCTACAGACGCTGCTACAGATGCTGCTACAGACGCTGCAACTGATGCTGCTACAGACGCTGCAACTGATGTTGCTACAGATGCAGCTACAGACGCTGCTACAGACGCTGCTACAGATGCAGCTACAGACGCTGAATAATTTAGTTCAGGTACTTAAAAAAACTGCTCTTACGAGCAGTTTTTTTGTTCCCTTTTTAAAAATTTTTCTACTGCCTCATTGAAAGCCTTAGGATTTTCTGCAGCTATCAAATGACCGCCTTCGATAAACAATAGTTCTGCATTCGGCAAAGATTTATAAATAAGCTCTGTGTGTTCTCTTTTGATAAGGTCATAAGTTCCTGCAAGAACAAATGTCTTCGCTTTGATATTCGTTAGTTCAGAGGGCTTTATACACGGTTCATTTACCATTATCGAAAGCATTTCTTGAAGTCGCTTCTGTTCTTCCGTTTTATCCGGAGTCAGAACAAGAGATCTATATTCATCCGTTATAGATTTTTGCAATTCGTATTCCACCCCATCAGGGGAAATATTCCCACCGTTTAGCACGAGCATTTCGACGCATTCGGGATATTTCAAAGCAAACAGCATTGCAACATTCGCACCGTCGGAAAATCCTATTATGGTTGCTTTTTTAATATCCATATTTTTCATAAAAGCATAAAGATCGTCAGCAAACGTATTAAGTGTAAACGGTTTTGTTCCTCTCGGTGTTTTTCCGTGTCCTCTTGTGTCGAGCGCGATGACATGATATTTTTGGGAAAAATATTCTATCTGATTCAAAAAATAATTACCGTCACCGTTGTTACCGTGAAGGAAAATTATAACATCCCCGTGACCTTTTTCTATATAATGATTTTTAATATTCATCTGTATTACCTGCTTAAAAGTTTTTATAAATATAGCACAAATAACTTTTTTTGTCAACAAATAATGTTTTTTTGACATTCTTCGGCTTTAAAGTAACACGAAATTAAATATTTATTTATCAAAAACTATTGCAGAAATTATATTTTTATGATATTATATGAAAGAAAGTTGAGGTGGTTTTGGTATGCAAAAGAATAAAGACGGAAAAAAAGTAATTGCAACAAACAAAAAAGCATATCATGACTACTATGTGCTTTCCACATACGAAGCAGGTATTCAGCTTTTCGGAACTGAAGTGAAATCTATCCGCGCAGGTACGGTAAATCTCAAAGATTCATTTTGCCACATCAAAGGCGGTGAAATTTTCGCTCTCGGTATCCACATAAGTCCGTATGAAAAAGGAAACATTTTCAACAGAGATCCGCTTCGCGAGAAAAAGCTTCTGATGCATAAAAAGGAAATTATGAAGCTTCTCGGGCAAGTCGGCCAGGAAGGGCTTTCGATAATTCCCCTCTCTCTTTATTTCAGCGGTCAGTATGTTAAGCTTGAAATAGGACTTTGTAAAGGTAAAAAGCTTTACGATAAGCGTGAAGTAGATGCTAAAAAGCAAGCGGCACGTTCTATCGAAAGATATGAAAAATCAAACGGAAGATACGAATAACCGTATAACTTCCCATTACATGGGGGCGTAAAGGCTTCGACGGGGAGTTTGAGGTATGATAAGCGGGCAGAGGCGCATTACCTCTTTAAAAAGTGCAACTTTAAAATTAAACGCTAACGATAATAACGTAGCTCTCGCTGCCTAATCGGCGAGCGTCCGCCACAGAGGACCACGGCTGTGCTCGGATGTCATGCAGTGGTAAATGTGCGCCGCCCTTTTGCTTTTGACGCGGCCATACACTAAAAAGCTACCGAGACTTTATATCTGAGTGTCGATAAGAAGCCTCGGGAATAAATAAAGATACTCTGCGCCCGGAGAAAGTTATATCAAGAGCTTTTCGGACAGGGGTTCAATTCCCCTCGCCTCCACCACTAAAGGT
>JAZRTS010000202.1:0-4119 GCA_045652135.1 Eubacteriales bacterium
ACAGCTGCTCGAAATCAGTTTGCTGGAAACAGCACGAGGGTTCGAATCCAGTCCTCTGAGCCAAATTCGGTTTTTACCGCACAAGAAAGCCGCAAAGTACAGGTGCTTTGCGGCTTTTGATTATGAAGGAACTATGATAGAAAGAAAAACTGCTTTTATCTTATTCGAGCAAGGATATTGAAAGGTACGCAAAATCAGAAACACATCAGGCTGACCGCAAAGTCAGCCCTTCTTTTATACAATCTTTATCCCGGCACTTTACTCATCGCAACTTCTGTATCTGCCTTGCTTACAGCATCGAGGTGGCAGTAAATATTCGCCGTAGTATTCACTTGTTGTCTGAAGGTAAAAACTCATACAGAGGTTGTATTTTTTATGTTTATATGGTATAATCGGTTCGAAAAAATTCAGAAAACAAAAAATTGCAGTCTATGCATTGCGGTATTGAAGTAAACGGAGAAATGCAATGGCAAAAAGGAAATACAGAATACTTTCTTCCGGTGGAATAGACGAAAAGTTATATGTAAACATAAATGGGCATAACCAGTATGTTTTTATAAGGGGAAAAGAAATTAATAACCCTATTATTCTGAATCTTCATGGTGGGCCTGCAAATCCGGATGCTTTCTTCACATATGAATTTGCAAAAGAGATAATCGATCGATTTACATATGTTTCGTGGGATCAAAGAGGTTGCGGCAGAACGTATTACAAAAACAAACATGTTGACCCTGAAAATGAGTCGACAGATTTTGAACAGGCTATTAAAGATGTTGACGAACTCATTAATTATTTGTGTAAGCGTTTCAAGAAGAACAAAATAATTATTATGGGGCATTCCTACGGTTCGCTGCTTGGTGTCGGCTATGTTGCAAGATATCCTGAAAGAGTTGAAAAATACATTGGTATCGGTCAATTCGTATCCATTAAAGATACGCAGAGGCTGAATTATAATGAAGCAGCCGGTTTGTTGACAGATTATAAAAAAATCGATAAACTTGAAGCGGCTTATCAAAAATTAATTGAGAACTTCAGCCTTGAAAATCTTATGAGGTTTCAGCGTTTGACATTGCCATGTTTTGTTACGAATATGCCGTATTTAAAGCGGACAAATCAAATAAAACTCATTTTATCATCACCGGATTTAGCATTTAATGACATTAGATGGTTAATAGGAATGCTAAATTTAAAGGCGCACTATAACAGAAATAAAAAACTTTTGGATTATACGCTGTCTGCTAACATCTATGATGTTGGGAATGAGTATTATGTTCCAATGTGTTTTATTTCTGGAGAATATGACACGACTTGCCGTGTGGATTTACTTAAAAAGTATTACGATGGAATTATAGCACCGAATAAAAAGTTAGTGATTATGAAGTCATGCGGTCATTCACCGCAAATTGATGAGCCGGTGTTGTTTGCAAAAGAGGTAAAAAAATTACTTCAAAATTAGATTAATTTAACTCACATACAAAATTTAGCTTATAGAATATTAAATTAAAATTTATCGAGGTGATTAGGATGATAAATATTTCCGCTTGGACGGATATTTTTTTGGAAAAGTTAAATTCCACATTTAAAAACCGTGTGTGGTTTGTCGGTCTGCAGGGCAGTTACAGCCGTGGTGAAGCAACACAGTCGAGCGATATTGACGTTGTTGTAATACTCGATGAATTATCACCGACAGATATTCAGTGTTATTCTTCAATGCTCGACACCTTACCTCACAGAGAACTGATCTGCGGTTTTCTTTCGGGAAAAGATGATATCATGAATTGGGAACCATCCGATTTGTTTCAGTTTTGTCATGACACAGTGCCGATCAAAGGAAATCTTGACGAGATTCTGGCTGTTGTTGATGAAAGCGCTGTGAACAGGGCAATTAAAATCGGTACTTGTAACATATTTCACGGATGTGTTCATAATATGCTCCACGAAAAGAGCGAAGATATTTTGAAAGGTTTGTATAAATCTGCGTCTTTTGTTGTACAGGCGATCGTGTTTAAGCAGACCGGAAATTATGTCAAACGTCAAGAAGAATTGTTAGATGTCGCAATGCCCGACGAACGAGCTGTTATAAATACATTTTTAAGCTTGAAAAAGGGCGGTGAGGTCGATTTTATTTCGATGTCGGATACATTATTTCGCTGGGCGAAGCATTTGATTTCTGAAAACGGTTAAACAAAATCGTTTTGATCGTAATATATGATATAATCGTAATGGAGAATAATGAGCAATGAAAATATACGATATTTCCCAAGAAGTTTTTGGATGCAGAGTATACCCCGGTGATCCTGCACCTGAGAAAAAGACACTGAGTTCAATGGGGAAAGGCGAACTGTACAATCTGACATCGTTCAGTATGTGCGCCCATAACGGTACGCATATAGATGCGCCGTTTCATTTTATCAAAGACGGAAAAACTGTAGATGCCGTGGAATTGGAAGCGTTTATCGGTATGGCTTACATTGCGGAGTATAACGGCGTTGTTCTTCGCACCGATGCGGTAAGAATACTTGAAATGGCGAAAAAAGAAAACTGTGAAGCATCAAAGAGGATTCTTATAAAGGGAAATGCAGAAGTTTCCGAAGAAGCCGCCGAAGTGTTTGCAAAATCAAAGATTCTGCTTTTGGGAAATGAATCACAGACTGTAGGGCCTGAAAATGCACCGATGAAAGTCCATAAAATACTTCTCGGTGCTGACATTGTATTGCTTGAGGGTATTCGTTTGGCGGAGGTTTCCACAGGTGTTTATTTTCTGAATGCCGCGCCGCTGAATTTGTCGGGTGCTGACGGTTCTCCGTGCAGGGCTGTATTGATAGCAGACGGGGAAAACTGAATTAAAATCAAAAAATATTTCCGTTTTGTTCCGCGAAAGGGAAGTAGTACGTTTTATAGAATATAAAACGGTTACGGCGCACGATATATTGAACGGAAACTGTAAAAGCGAATTATCAAAACATACTTTAAAGTTCTTAAGTGAGTGAAGATGAAATGCAGATTTTTTTAACCTTGTCAAAAGATCAAATAAAATTGCCGATCGCGTCGTCGCGGCTAATACAAGGGCTGATATACCGCGCGCTGAGCTGTGATGCGGAGTTTTCCGAAAAAATACATGACGAAGGAAACAGCTTCGACAACCGTAAATATAAGCTGATGACTTTCAGTGAATTGAAAGGAAAATATAAAGCAGAAGGGCAATTTATAACGTATTTTTCAAAGGTTGGGCTTGAGATACGAGCTGTGGACGGATACGTTATACAGCTTTTGTTTTCCTATTTTTCGCGCAACAAATACGTGCGTCTGGGTGACAATGACGTTGAAGTGACAGATGTCCGTTTGATGAATAATACGGTGTTTTCCGAAAGGCTTGAAATAAGAACGCTGTCACCGATAACGGCTTATATAACGGAATCGGACGGGCATACAAAATATTATTCTCCGGAGGACGCTGAATTTTACAGTATGCTGCGTACCAATGCCGAACGCAAATGGCGGAGCTGTTACGGTGAGGAAAAATTTGAGTTTTCAATAAAAAAATACGACGGCGCGCGGTTTGTGAAACGCGCAACGAGATTTAAAAATACGTATATAACGGCATGGCACGGAAGGTTTGTTGTTGAAGGCTCGCCGAAAGTGCTTGATTTTCTATATAATGCGGGAATAGGCGGCAAAAATTCACAAGGCTTCGGTATGTTTGAAATCACCGACGGTTAAGAGATTAAAATTAAAGTAAAAAGCTTGCACACTCCGAAAGGAGCTGTGCAAGCTTTTTTGTTATTGCTTTAAAATAAACGATCTTATATAGGTATGGAACTCTTCTTTTGGGAAAATTCAAGAATCATGCATACGTATCAATTCCTTATATAGGTATGGAACATGGTAGTTTTGTCCAAATGCTCGATCCTAAAACGTATCAATTCCTTATATAGGTATGGAACTTATTATCTTAGTTGGGGATTAAATTTGATAACTAGTATCAATTCCTTATATAGGTATGGAACACAAATGAAACGGACAACAGATCAAAATGCAACAAGTATCAATTCCTTATATAGGTATGGAACTTGTACCCCTACGCCAAACCGCCAAGACGCTATAAAAGTATCAATTCCT
>JAZRTS010000203.1:0-17668 GCA_045652135.1 Eubacteriales bacterium
GGTAACGCTGGCGAAGGTCAACGAGGGACTTTATGAGTTTATACTCGGATTCGGACTTAAAATGATATTTGCAAACCGCCTTGCCGCCGTCTGGAACGGCGTTGAAACGATAGGTTACGATTCAATTTCCACACCGCTTGCGTGGATAGGCGTCTTGTCCTTTACATTACAGCTTTATTTCGATTTCTACGGATATTCGCTTATGTCAAAGGGTATCGGTATGATGCTCGGATATATGACACCCGACAACTTTACGCACCCGTATATGTCACGCTCCGTTTCCGAATTCTGGCGGCGCTGGCACATGACGCTCGGCGAATGGTTCAAGGAAAATATATATTTCCCATTAGGCGGAAGCAAATGCAGTAAAGCAAAGACTATAAGAAATATGTTCGTTGTGTGGCTCTTTACAGGCATTTGGCACGGCGACAGTATAAATTACATCATCTGGGGAATGTTTCTGTTTGTTCTCGTAGTGCTTGAAAGACAGAGCTTTATGAAGCCCGTGCTTAATAACAATGTTATATCGAGAGTATACACGGTATTTTTCATCTTCATGTCGTGGATGATATTCAAAGTACCGACACTTGACGGAATTGCGGTATATTTAAGCCGTATGTTTCCGTTTTTTACCGAAACACCCGAATACGTGTTCGCCGATGACTGGGTGAGATATGTAAAGGGACTCGGCACGCTTATGGCAGTAGGTATTGTATTTACAACACCGCTTCCGAGAATGATATATACGAAGCTCAAGAAGTATAATGCGGTCATAATTCCCGTTATGCTTTGCATATTCTGGTATGCCGTTTATCTGACGGCAACGGGAGAAAATAATCCGTTCTTGTACGTTAATTACTGATGGGGGGAGAAACTGATGAAAAAGAAAAATGAAAATGCGCTTCTTTACGGCTTGCTTATCATCGCAGTTGTGCTCACAACGCTTGTGGCAATAGCCTTGGGGCTTATTGTTTCTGTAAAGCCGGGAAATCCCATAAAGACTGTGATGCAGTATATACAAAACGGCTTTGAAATACCTGAGGATGAGAAAAAAGAGCCTGAAACGGACGAATCCGGCGAAAGTTTGCCGGATGAGGGCTTTGACGAAAACGATGTTTTCACACTCCCCGAGGGGATAATACTTCCGCCCGTCGAAACGGAGGATGAAGATGTTACCCTGCCTGATATCGCACCGCCCGTTATTAGCGGAACGGATGCGCCTGCAGAGGATACAAAAGCACCTGCCGAGACGGAGAAACCGACTGTAAAACCGCCTGTGCAGACGGATAAGCCTGCAGATGTGACAACGAAGGCAGAGGTTACAAATCCGCCTGTTACAACTCCTCCGTCACCTCCCGTAACACCGTCTGACAGGGTAAACGATCCCGATTATTTCAAGGATGCGCTGTTTATCGGTGACTCACGTACGGTCGGATTTTACAACTATGCAAGAATAGAGGGCGCAACATACTTCGGCAGAACATCTATGACGGTTAAAACGTGTTTCAATGATACTCCGTCGGAAACAGGCACAGGTAATCTTAACCTTGCACAGCTTTTGCAGAAGAACCGTTACGGTAAAATATATATTCTGCTCGGAATCAATGAAATCGGCTATTCGCTGTCTTGGATAGAGAATAACTACAAGCAGATAATCGCAACTATCAAGGCGCTTCAGCCCGATGCGATAATCATTATCCAGTCGAATATGCACGTAACTAAGAGGAAATCCGAAGCACCCGACCCCAATCCCTTTAAAAATTCAAATATTGATGCGCTTAACGCGCGTCTTGCTTCGTATGCCGATAACGAAAAGGTGTTTTATCTTGATACAACGACACCGTTTGACGATGCGGAGGGCAACCTTGTTTCAAGCTATTCGGGCGACGGTGTTCACTTCAAGGGAAGCAGTTACGCTATCTGGCGAGATTATATTCTGCAAAACGGTAAAAGATAAATTATGAAATACGGTCTTTTGGGGCGTAGGCTGCCGCACAGCCTTTCTCCGCTTATCCACACGAAAACGGGCGCACTCCCGTATGAGCTTTGCGAGCTTGAGCCCGAATGTGTTGCGGAGTTTTTTGAGAAAAGAGAATTTGACGGAATCAACGTGACCATTCCGTATAAGACCGAAGCGTTCAGACTTTGTGATGAATTATCTCCGCTTGCTGAGCGCATAGGCGCTGTAAACACGGTTGTAAAAAGACGTGACGGAACGCTTTACGGAGATAATACCGACTACTACGGACTTCGCTGCATGTTCGAGAAAAACGGTATATCACCGAAGGGCAAAAAGGCGCTTATTCTCGGCACGGGCGGCTCATCACTTACAGCACGTGCCGTGCTTTGTGACCTCGGCGCAGATGAAATAATAAACATTTCAAGAAGCGGTGAAAACAATTATTCAAATCTTCATCTTCATTCGGATGCCTCGGTAATAGTGAACACGACACCTGTGGGAATGTTCCCCGATAAAATAAAGGACTGTCCAGTTGACCTCGATATTTTTCCGATGTGCGAGGGAGTCGTTGATCTCATCTTCAATCCGTTAAATACGGCGCTTGTGCTTGAAGCGAAAAAAAGAGGGATAAAGGCAACGGGCGGTATAATGATGCTTGTGCGCCAGGGCTTCCGCGCGGCAGAGCAGTTTTTAAGCTGTTCTTACACAGAGGAAGAAATGACAAAAGCGGAACAAGAGGTACTTGAAACGGTTGAAAACATCGTGCTTGTCGGTATGCCCGGGTGCGGCAAAAGCACGCTCGGACGTCTTCTTTCCGAGAAGCTCGGATGTGAATTTATCGACACCGACAGTATGATAGAAGAAAAATACGGTAATATCCCCGATATATTTGCAAAGCACGGTGAAGAATATTTCAGATGCCTTGAATCCGATGCTGTATTTGAAGCATCAATTAAGCAGGGAAAGATAATCGCCACGGGCGGCGGTGCGGTACTTCGTGAGGAAAACCGTAGATATCTGCACCACAACGGTAAGGTTATTTTCTTGAACCGTGACATAAATGCACTTCCAAAAAACGGCAGACCGCTGTCGCAAGGTGACAATGCGCTTGCGGAAATGTACAAAACACGCCTGCCCATATACAGACAGATGTGTGATTTTGAAATAAACGTGCAAAATGACATTTCAGAGAATATAAATAATCTCTTGGAATTGATAAAAGGGTAATCAAATATTGCAGGGGTACGGCGCCATGCCTGCGGCCCCCTTGTAGTTCGCCGAAAACAGCGAACTACCGTAGTTGACTTTGTCAACTACAAGGCGCAGATTTCCTGCGAAAATCCGTTAATGCGGTTTAAATATCATAAAACGAAAACATACACGTTTTGAATAAAAAATCCCTGACAGACATTCAGCCTGTCAGGGACGTTTTTATTTATGAGTTTATTAATTTATCTACCCATGCTTGAGTTAAAACATATTCTGTATCATCGATTTTGATTGAATATGCTTTGTCATCAAATGACATCACTTCCAAAGGAATAACTATATTAACATCATCTTGTATAACACCGCAAACATATCCGTAAACATAACAATTTTTCAACATTCCATCGGGTTGTTTTACCAAATCATACAATCCTGCATCTTTTGCCTTTTGTCCGTTTTTGATTTCATTAAGAAATTGTTTGCATTCAGTTATTCCGTTTTTCGAAATTGTCGTTTCATCGCCATTGGAAAGTGAATCTTTTACGAACACAAATTTAATACAATTATCAAGAGTGACCTCTGTTTTCAGCAATTCGGACTTTACATACACAGAGGCAAACTCATTGTTGGGAAAATATCTTACCAATACATCTTGACTACCATTAACAGAATACATACCTGTTTTGATCTTATCGGTAAGATGAACAAAGGACTTTTTTTCTCCGTTTATATGACCGATGAACTCCCATTCTCCAAAACACCAAACTCTGCCCTCAATGTCGACAAAGGTGTATTCAGTGCCGTCTTTTGTTATAATGGTTTCATTTTCAGTTTCCGTAAATTCAACATTATTGGTGCAATCGGTAAAAGAAAAGATGGTCGCCAAACAAATAAAAATAATTAATATTTTTCTCATATTATCACCTCGTTTCCGCTATTTAACAAGCTTCTCTTTTTGTTTTTTCATACAATGCTTCACGCTCGGCAAAGCAAACACTATCACAGCGCACGAAACGAGCAAAATGGGGAAAAGATTCGGATGCTTTGTGAAAAATGTAAGGTCGTCACGCATCGGAATTTTTGCCGATATAGAGCCTGTCAGAAGCGGATCGAGCTTTGCAAGTATCTCGCCCCTCGGTGTCAGCACCGATGAAAGCCCAGTGTTTGCCGCACGTACCACGTACCGTCTGTTTTCAACGGCACGGAGAATTGCGTGACCGTTATGCTCGAAAATTGCCGAGGAGTCTGCAAACCACGAGTCATTTGTTGATATAGCAAGCATTTCGGCGCCGTTTTGTACGCTTTCAGCCGATAAAAGCTCAAATATTGAATCAAAGCAGATAACAGAGCCGACAAGTCCGTGTCCCGTATCAAATACGGCGGCATCGTCACCTGCTGTCAGATCGCTATCCATATAGTTTATTTCACCGAGAAACGGAAATATCTTTTCAAGAATCGGTCTGAACGGCAAAAACTCACCAAACGGAACAAGATGGCGCTTGTTGTATACCGTGTTTGATATTCCGCCGTCCGGTGTGAACATAAATATCGAATTGTACGAATTGCTGTTTGTTTCGTGAAAGGCACCGAGTAAGATCACAGCCCCCGTTTCCTCTGAAGCAAGCGAAAAACGCTCGGCAACTGAAGAAAAATGATTGAGATTTAACGGTACAGCCGATTCCGGTGTGACGATAATGTCGGGGCTTGTC
The DNA here is from genome assembly GCA_045652135.1 of Eubacteriales bacterium. Classification (GTDB taxonomy): domain Bacteria; phylum Bacillota; class Clostridia; order Oscillospirales; family CAG-272; genus RGIG7213. The sequence continues at coordinate 4,879 of JAZRTS010000203.1, forward strand.
CGTTTCGCTTCATCGTATATCATTTCAAGATACTTATCTACCTCGTATAAAAACGAGCCGTCGGCCTTCTCCGTTGATGAAACATTCCCCTGAATTGCGCTCACCGTTACGGTTTCCGCAGATTCTTTGAAAATGTCTGTATAGTAAAGGGCGACACCCAAAACGGAGTTTGCAAAAATCAGACACGAGGCGCAAAGCGTGCATATAACGGCGTTTTTCTTGCTGTCTTTTCTGTGCAATACCGCATAGGCAATGCTTGATGCGAAAAACACGATGATGAATGAAATGAAAAACGAGCCGAGAATGCTTGCACTCTGGATATAAAAAATATTCGATTGCTGAGTTACGGCAAGTCTTGCCCAAGGCACTGCCATAAATGTCTTTGAGTTCAGCCACTCGGCAAGGCACCAGATACAGCTTATGAATAAAGGCGACAGGGCATCTGCTCCCCTTGAAAAAAACTTTACGTAAAAGCGTAAAAGAACGGGGATAAATGCAAACAGAATCGTCATTAAAAGCGCAACGCCGAACACAGCAAGCAGAATATAAATTATGCTCATTGTTTTTGAAAAGCCGAGAAAGTCAAGCGGATATTGATATATAAACCAATGGAATACGGCAATGTAGTAAGAGTAGAAAAACGCAAAGCCGTATAAATACATCTTTCCGACACCTGTTTCGGGTGCTTTTTTGAATATTACATAGAAAAACGGAATGAGCGAAAGGTAAATTATGTACGGAATATCGTATACGGCATAAGCCATTCCGCTTACCGCACCGCTTAAAATAAGCAAAAGCACGTTCATCGGAAGCTCTCCAAAAAATAAATATTTTCTTTTTTGACGGTGAATTCACGTCCGTCAAGGTATGAAAGGGCGTTTTTCTCACCGCTTGGTAAAAATTTAAGCTTGTAGGAATAAAGCGCCTGATGCTTGTACCCCTTTTTTCTGTCATCCTTGTTTGTGCCGTATTTGCCCTCGCCCAAAAGCGGATAGCCGATATGAGCCATATGCGCACGTATCTGATGCGTTTTACCTGTGATGAGGTTGACCTCAAGAAGCGAAAGTCCGTCTTTGTGTTTTTTGACGGTGTATTCCGTCACTATCTTCATTCTGCCTCTGCCGGGAGTATCGTAAACGAAAGCCTGTCCCTTTGTTGAGTCCTTGAAAAGATAAGCCGTGAGCGTTGCGTGCTCCTTTGTCGGCTTGCCGTGAACGGCACAAAGATACCTTTTTTCAAGGTCTCTGTTTTTTATTTTGTCGTTCATTATGCGGAGCGCTTCGGCATTTTTCGCCGCAATAACTATACCGCCCGTGTTGCGGTCAATGCGGTTGCAGAGGGCAGGGGCGAAGGATAACTCGTTTTCGGGGTTATATTCACCCTTTTTGTAAAGGTATGCCTTTATCTCGTCAATAAGTGTCGGTAAGCCTTCATCTTCACCCGAATGGGCAAGAAGTCCCGGCTTTTTGTCGGCAAGGATGATGTTTTCATCCTCGTAAACTATTTCGATGTTGCCCGAAAGAGTCTTGAAAAGCTCCTCTTTTTTCGGGGGATTGGTGAATTCCTCGCTTATAAAGCATTGAAGTGTGTCACCCTCGCTGAGCCTGTAATTAAGCTCCGTGCGCTTACGGTTGACCTTTATTTTTTTAGTTCTTATATATTTGTAAAGCAGGGAATTGGGCATCGTGGGGAACACCTTTAAAAGAAAGGCGTCAAGCCTTTTTCCTGCATCGTTTTTACCGACGGTAAGCTCTGTCATTTTTTATTTCCTCTTATCTGTTCTGGCGTAATACCTCAAATGCAAGTATGCCTGCGGCGGATGCGGCTGAAAGCGACTGCATAAATTCACGTCCGTAGTCAAGGCGCACAACCGTGTCGGCGTTTTGTAAAAGGCTTGATGAAATTCCTCTTTTTTCGCCGCCGACAATAAGCAAAACTGGTTTTTTCAAATCGGCATCGTATGCGCTTACGGAATCCCTGATGCCTGCACATACGACCTTGTAGCCCTTGCTTTTGAAAATACCTATCATATCACCGTTTGAAATGAACAAAGGACATCTTTCAGATGCTCCTGCCGAGGCGCGGCACACGGTTGCTGCGGCTGTCATCCAGTTGCGTGGGGAAAGTATTACTCCGTCAACACCCGATGCGTACAGTGAGCGCAAAGCATAGCCGAAATTATACGGGTCCTCAATACCCTCGACATAAACGTAAAAACCGCCGTCCTTTATGTCATCTTTCGTTATTTCTTCGATTTTTCTGTCGGTACAGTAGGCGATAACACCGCCGTGAGTTGTGCCGACGGTGAGCGAGTCAAGCGTTTTTTTGTCTGTAAGCTCAATGTCAAAGCCGTGGACGTCTGACATAGCTTTCAGATAGTCATATTGCTTTTTCTTTGATTTTATTTTGTCCTTATCGAACAGAATTTTTGTTATTTTTCTACACTTTATTTCTGAGTTTATGACGGCTGAAATAGACACCATACCCTCAAAAATAAATTCTTCCTTGTCAAAAATCTTTTCTTTCATTTCAGCTTCCGAATATTCTTATAGCATCAAATATGCTTTTTACTTTTATTATTTCAATGTCATTTATTTCCTTGAGCTCCTCAGAGTTTAAGGCTGGCACCATAACACGGCGGAATCCGAGGCGCGCACATTCCTTTACACGCATAACGGCACCGCTGACGGCGCGTAGTTCACCCGATAAGCCAAGCTCACCCATAACGGCAACGTCGTCGGGGACGGGAATGTCCTTGATGCTCGAAACGAGAGCGAGCGCTAAAGCAAGGTCAGCCGCAGGCTCGTCAATACGAAGACCGCCTATGACGTTCATGTAGGCATCGAACTGTGAAAAACGAAGCCCCAGTCTTTTTTCAAGCACGGCTATTATAAGGCACGCGCGGTTTGTATCGTATCCGCTTGAGGTACGGCGCGGGGAGGGGAAATATGTTGTTGTGACAAGCGCCTGGATTTCCGCAAGAAGCGGACGGCTTCCCTCGACCACGCAAACGGTGCAGTTACCCGAAACACCGACAGGCCTTCCCGATAACAGCATTTCAGACGGGTTCGGTACTTCACACAGTCCCTTGTCCGTCATTTCAAAAACACCTATCTCATTTGTTGAGCCGAAACGGTTTTTTGCAGCTCTGATAACACGTACGGACTGACGGCGCTCACCCTCAAAATAAAGCACGGCGTCGACCATATGTTCAAGCACCTTCGGCCCTGCGATAGCACCTTCCTTGTTGACGTGGCCGACAAGTATCATCGAAATTCCTTCGCTTTTTGCCTTGTTGATAAAGCACATAGCACCTTCACGCACCTGAGAAACAGAGCCGGGGGCTGAATTTATCCTGTCAAGATACATCGTCTGTATCGAGTCGATGACAACAACGGCAGGTTTTATTTTATCTATATGGTTAAGTATTTTTTCTACATTTGCTTCCGTCAGAACGTAAAGATTGTCGTAATTTGCCGCAAGACGGTTTGCGCGGAGCTTTATCTGCCCCCTTGATTCCTCACCCGAAACGTACAAAACGGGCTTTCCGCCGCCGACGGTGCTGCTTATCTGTAAAAGCAGGGTGGATTTGCCGATGCCCGGCTCACCGCACAAAAGTACGGCAGAGCCGTCAACAAGACCGCCGCCGAGCACACGGTTAAGCTCACCGCAGCCTGTATCCGAGCGCAGATATTCTTCATTGTCGGATGAATTCAAAAGTACGGGCTCGTCGTCGCCGAATGACAAAAGCCGTTTGCCCACACTTTTTTTATCTTCTTCTATAGCTGTGTGCTCCTCCATTGTGTTCCACTCACCGCAAGAGGGGCATTTGCCGAGCCATTTTGCGCTTGTGTACCCACATTCAGAGCATACAAACTGTGTATTTTTTTTCATATTTATTCTCCCTGTGCCGTGTTCACGGCAAGAAATTTCACTGTTCCCGCAGCTATCGCGCAGGAAAGCTGCTTTTGGTATGATTGCTCCGAAAGCTTTCGTGCCTCGTCATCGTTTGAAAGAAAGCCGCATTCGGTCAAAACGGCAGGGCAGTTTATCTTGTCAAGCACGTAAATGCTTGAAGTTGCCTTTTTTATCTGCCGTGTATTGTCACGTTGAACATTTTCACGTACCGATGACTGGATAAGTCCTGCAAGTATTTCGGAGGCAGGATCGTTTTTTGAGTAATATACCTGTGTTCCCGTGTATCTTTTTTGCGGAAATTTGTTTTGGTGAATACTTACGAAAACACAGTTTTCGTGTTTTTTGGAGGCGAGAACACGGTTTTTTAAGTCGTGCATCTTTTTGTGTGATGAAGCACCGCCGTCGAGCATCACGTCATCATACCTCGTCATTTCGCATTTTATACCGAGTGTTTTGAAAATCGCAAAAAGCTTTTCGGAAATTTGCAGATTTATGTCTTTTTCAAGTATACCCGAATCGGATGAAGCGCCCCCGTCGGCACCGCCGTGACCGGGATCGATGAGCACGCACGGAACGGACGCATTTGCTGTTTCTGATATAAGCTCCGTCAGTGTTTCGACGGATATCGAGGGGATAAATGTGTGTGCCAACATGCAAAATACTAAAACGAACGAAAGTCCCATGGTCAGTATTTTGATTTCGAAAGAGTATCTTTTCATATATTCTCCGTTTCTTTTTTGGTAGATTATATGAAAACATCACTTTATATTATGCTTTTATCTATTATAAACATCTATTTTTATTTTTTCAATAGATTTTCTTTAAATTTCGTCAAAAAGGTTGGCGTCGTTTCAGGGGCGTCACAATTCACGCACGGCGTGAATTTGACGGATGCGCATAGTTTCCGCCCGAAATTCAAAAAAAATTTGTGCGCACCGACAGTTTCGCAAAATGCGAAACGTGACGCCCCCCGGAAAATAAACCCGTTTGTGTTCATTTCATTCGGGGCGGATTGTAGGGGCGGACGTCCTCGACCGCCCGTTTCAATCCCATTTTTGTTAATTATCTAAAAATTAACAAAATATCACAAAATTCTGTGAGATTTTGCTTTGTAATACTGTAATATATCCACTAAACGGTGCGGCGAAAATGTGAAATTGATATAATTGCGAAAAAATAACACATGTGGTGTGAAAATTAACAACGAAGTTAACATATGAAATGCCTATTTAACAAAATATTTCACTTAATTATTAATGTTTTTTTACATTACCGACTTGACAAAAATGCGTATATGTTATATTATTATGATGATTGAAAAAATATCGGCACATTAATTGTGTTTTAATAAACAGGAGGAACAATTATGGCAACACCCGTACAAATGCCCAACGTGGGTATTTCGGTTGAAAGTTGTATTTTGACCGAGTGGCACAAGAAAAAAGGCGACACCGTAAATGAAGGCGACGTACTTTTTACTTACGAAACAGACAAGACCACAACAGACGAAAAGGCGACCGCTTCAGGTACTCTTATCGAAGTATTCTTCGAAGAGGGTGAAGAGATCCCCGTAATGACAAACATCGCTGTCATCGGTAACCCCGGTGAATCCACAGCAGAATTTGCTCCTGCAGGCGCAGCTGAAGAAGAAGCACCTGCATCAGCTCCCGCAGAAACAGCAGCAGCACCCGTTGCAGCGGCACCCGCAGCAGCAGCTGTTCAGACAGAGGCTCCCGCAGGCTTTGTTAAGGCTTCTCCCAGAGCAAAGGCTTTCGCTGCGAAATCAGGCGTTGATTACAGATACGCAGTTCCCACGGGCGCAGAAGGCAGAATCACAGAGGCTGACGTTCGCGCTATGATCGCAAACGGTCCTACACCTACTTATGCGGCTCAGGGCGCATTCGGCGGTGCGGCAGGCACAGGCCTCGGCGGCAAGTTCTCCGTTGGCGACATCGGCGCTGAAGCTCCCGCAGAAGCACCTGCAGCGGCAGTTGAAGCAGCACCCGCATACACAGACGAAAAGATGTCCGGTATCCGCCGTGCTATTGCAAAGAATATGATGAACTCTCTTGCAACAACAGCACAGCTCACAAATACAGCATCCTTCGATGCTACAGAGATCATGGGCTTCAGAAAGAAGCTCAAGGCAGGAGCAGAAGCTCTCGGACTTCCCAACATCACACTCAACGATATCATCATCTATGCTGTATCGAGAGTTCTTGCTAAGCCCGAGCACTCACTTCTCAACGCTCACCTTCTCGAAGGCGACGTACTCCGCAAGTTCAACGGCGTTCACATCGGTATCGCAGTAGATACAGAACGCGGACTTATGGTTCCCACGATCATGAACGCAGACAAGAAGTCACTTGCTGAAATCTCCAAGGAAGCTAAGGAATTGGCTAAGGCTGCTCAGTCCGGCTCTATCGCTCCCGATAAGCTCAAGGGCGCATCCTTCACAATTTCAAACCTCGGTTCATTCGGCATCGAAAGCTTCACACCCGTTATCAATCCCCCCCAGACAGGTATCCTCGGTGTTAACACGATCCTTACAAGAGTTAAGGAAGTAAACGGCGAGCTCAAGGCTTACAGTGCAATGCCCTTGTCACTCACATACGACCACAGAGCAGTTGACGGCGCACCCGCTTCCAAGTTCCTTAAGGACCTCTGTGCTTCCCTTGAAAACTTCTCCATTCTTCTTTCAAAATAAGAGGTGAATAAAATGGAAATGTTTGATCTTATAATCCTCGGTGGCGGCCCCGCAGGCTACAATGCGGCTCTCAAGGCAGGCCACGCAGGACTCAAAACGGTTATTATTGAAAAAAGAGCACTCGGCGGTGTTTGCCTTAACGAAGGATGTATCCCCTCAAAGGCGCTCCTTTACTCCGCTAAGGTGTATGACTACACAAAGCACGCTTCGCAGTACGGTGTTACCGTAACAGGTTCATCCATTGACCAGAAGGCTGTCGTTGCCCGTAAGAACAAGGTCGTAAAGACACTTGTCGGCGGTATCGGTATGCAGGAAAAGGCTGCAGGCGTTAAGGTAGTTTACGCTGAAGCTATGATCGAAGGCAAGGACTCCGAAGGCTTTAAAGTTAAAGCAGGCGACGAAGTTTACTGCGGTAAGCAGATGCTTCTTGCAACAGGCTCTATGCCTGTTATCCCCCCGATCCCCGGTCTTCGCGAGGGCGTTGAGACAGGCTTTGTTATGACTAACAGAGAAGTTCTCGACCTTGAAGAAATTCCGAAGGAAATGGTAGTTATCGGCGGCGGCGTTATCGGTCTTGAAATGGCTTCCTACTACAACTCCGTAGGCGCACACGTAACAGTTATCGAAATGCTTGACCATATTGCAGGCCCCACAGATGCTGACATTGCAAAAATACTTCTCGGCAACTATCAGAAGAAGGGTATCGACTTCTGCCTCAAGTGCGCAGTCAAGAGCCTTTCCGCTGATTCCGTAACATACGAAAACGAAAAGGGCGAGCTTGTAACAGTTAAGGCTGACAAGGTTCTTTGCTCCATCGGCCGCCGTGCTGTTACAACAGGCTACGGTCTTGAAAACCTCAACGTATATATGGAAAGAGGCGCTGTAAAGACTGACGAGCAGATGAAGACAAATATCCCCGGTCTTTATGCCGCAGGTGATATAAACGGTGTATCCATGCTTGCTCATACAGCTTACCGTGAGGGTGAGGTTGCTATCAACAACATCCTCGGCAAGAAGGACAGAATGAGATACAACGCTATCCCCTCCGTTATCTACACAAACCCCGAAGTAGGTGCTGTAGGTGAAACAGAGGCATCCGCTAAGGCTAAGGGCTATGACGTTGAAGTTGTAAACCTTACAATGAACTACAGCGGACGTTACGTTGCTGAAAACGAAGGCGGAAACGGTATCGTTAAGGTCATCGTTGACAAGAAGTACAACCGTGTTCTCGGTGTTCATATGATCGCAAATTACGCTTCGGAAATCATATACGGCGCAGCTATGATGGTTGAAACGGAAATGACGCTTGATTCACTCAAGGAGATCGTATTCCCCCATCCCACAGTATGCGAAGTTATCAGAGAAGCTTTGTTTGAAGTAAAATAATTTATAATTAATAATATAGGAGAATAAAAACTATGCCTAAGTCAATGTTTGTAGACCCTAAAGAAAGCTTTAAAAAGCGCACAGTGACATTTGAAGATATTCCCGTATGTGAATACGACAAGACAGTTGCTGATGAAAAGGACAACTACTCCAAGGAAGACTTTATCGGTATGTACGCCGATATGGTTGCAATCAGAGAATTTGAAGAAATGCTTATGGATATCAAGAAGAAGGGTATCTATAACGGCAAGGAATTCACATATCCCGGCCCTTCTCACCTCGGTCTCGGTGAAGAAGCAACAGCTGTAGGTCAGGCTTACAACCTCGGTGTTAACGACTTCATTTTCGGTACACACCGTTCCCACCACGAAGTTATCGCTAAGGCGATGTCCGCTATCAAGAAGCTTTCCGATGAAGAGCTTACAAAGATAATGGAAACATACAACGGCGGTGTTCAGTACGAAGTTGTTAAGAAGTACTCCACAGCTACAAACGTTAAGGACCTTGCAAAGGACTACTTTATGTACGGCCTTATGTGCGAGCTTTTCGCTAAGGATATGGGCTTCTCCAGAGGTCTCGGCGGGTCCATGCACGCATTCTTCCTTCCCTTCGGTATTTTCCCGAACAACGCTATCGTTGGCGGCGCAGGCCCCATCGCAACAGGTGTTGCTCTCTTCAAGAAGTGTAACAAGAAAGACGGTATCGTAGTTGCTAACGCAGGCGACGGCGCCGCAGGACGCGGTCCCGTATTCGAAGCTATGAACTTCGCAGCTATGGACCAGTTCAATGAACTCTGGGAAGACGGCTACAAGGGCGGTTTGCCGATCATCTTCAACTTCAACAACAACCACTACGGTATGGGCGGTCAGACAAGAGGCGAAACAATGGCTTACGGCGACCTCGTAAGACTCGGTTGCATCGCTCAGAACCAGATGAACGCTGAAAGAGTAAACGGTTGGAACCCCTTGGCAGTTATCGACGCTTACAAGCGCAAGATGGCTCTCATCAAGGAAGGTAAGGGTCCTGTTCTTCTCGACCTCGTTACTTACCGTCTCGGCGGTCACTCCACATCCGACGTTATGTCATACAGAACACCCGAAGAGGAAGCTGAATGGCAGAAGCTCGATCCCCTTACAATATTCCCCCAGCAGATCATAGATGCAGGCGTTGCAACAGCAGAAGAGCTCGAAGCTGTTAAGGCAACTGTTGTTGACAGAAACCACAGAATGTTTATGCTTGCTTCCGATCTTGAAATTGCTCCTTACACGGACTACGAAAAGAACCCTGCATTCCTTGAAGACCTTATGTTCTCCAACGAAAAGGTTCTTAAGATGGAAGACAGACCCGTTGAAGTTTCCCAGCCTATGGAAGAAAACGAAAACGTTAAGAAGCTTGCTACAAAGATCCGTTACGCTTACGATGCTAAGGGCAAAGAAGTTTCCAAGATGAAGATGTACAACATCAGAGACGGTATCTTCGAAGCTATCATCGCTAAGTTCTACGAAGACCCCACACTTATCGCATACGGTGAAGACGTTCGTTTCTGGAACGGCGCATTCGCAGTATACAGAGGTCTTACAGAAGCGCTTCCTTACCACAGACTCTTCAACTCCCCCATTTCCGAATCCGCTATCTGCGGTACAGCTTGCGGCTACGGTATGGCAGGCGGTCGTGTTATCGTTGAGCTTATGTACTGTGACTTTATCGGTTGCGCAGGCGACGAAATCTTCAACCAGATGGCTAAGTGGCAGTCAATGTCCGCAGGCGGCTTGAAGATGCCCGTTGTTCTCCGTGTTTCCGTTGGTTCCAAGTACGGCGCACAGCACAGCCAGGACTGGACAGCACTTTGCGCTCACATCCCCGGCTTGAAGGTTGTATTCCCCGTAACACCTTACGATGCTAAGGGTCTTATGACAACAGCTCTTAACGGCACAGACCCCGTTGTATTCTTTGAAAGCCAGAGAATCTACGATATGGGTGAAAGATTCGTTAAGGAAGGTGTTCCCACAGGCACATACGAAGTTCCCTTCGGTGAACCCGCTGTAAGACGTGAAGGTAAAGACCTCACAATCCTTACAATCGGTGCAACACTTTACAGAGTTCTCGACGCTGCTAAGATCCTCGAAGAAAAATACGGCATCACAGCAGAAGTTATCGACGCTCGTTCCGTTGTTCCTTTCAACTACGAACCCGTTGTTGAATCCGTTAAGAAGACAGGTAAGATCCTTCTCGCTTCTGACGCTTGCACAAGAGGTAACATCCTCAACGATATGGCACAGAACATCACACAGCTCGCATTCGATTACCTCGATGCTCCCCCTGTAGTTGTTGGTGCTAAGAACTGGATCACACCTGCATTCGAATACGATAAGGAATTCTTCCCGCAGCCTTCTTGGTTCATCGACGCTATCCACGAAAAGCTTATGCCCATCGCAGGATACGTTGCTGAAGAAAGCTTCACAAGCGAAGAGCTCATCAGAAAGAGCAAGAAGGGTGTTTAATCCCACAATAAGCCTTCTCCGGTGGGAGAAGGTGGCGGCGTAGCCGTCGGATGAGGCGTCTTGAACTGATGCCGAGTCTTTACACCGCATTTATAAAAAAATAATCATATCTCAATTCGGATTCTTCCGAATTGAGATATGATAAAAATAAAATTAACAGGAGATACGAAAAATGAAAATTTTCATCGATACAGCCAATATCAATGAGATCAAGACAGCTTATGATCTCGGTATCGTAGAAGGCGTTACAACTAACCCTTCCATCATCGCTAAAGAAGGCAAGAAGTTCGAAGATGCTATCAAGGAGATCGACAACATCGTTTCCGCTGATACACTTATCTTCGGTGAAGTTATTTCTCTCGATGCTGACGGCATGTGCAAGGAAGCTGCTGAAATCAAGAAGATCCGTGAAAACATGATCATCAAGATTCCTATGTGCGCAGAAGGTCTTAAGGCAGTTTCCCGCCTTTCCAAGGAAGGCTACAGAACTTGCGTTACACTTTGCTTCTCCGCTGGTCAGGCGCTTCTCGCTTCCAACGCAGGCGCAACATACGTTGCACCCTTCCTCGGCAGAGTTGACGATATAGGCTGGAACGGTCTTGACCTCGTTACAGAGATCGCTGATATGTTCGCTATCCAGAACAGCACAACACAGATCGTTGCTGCTTCCACTCGTCACCCTGTTCACGTTATCGAGCTTGCTAAGGCAGGTGCAGACGTTGCAACAGTTCCTTTCAAGGTTATCATGCAGATGGTTGACCACCCCCTCACAAAGAGCGGTCTTGAAAAGTTCATGAAGGACTGGGCTACAATTCCCCAGTAATTAAAATGAATAAAAATAGGGAATGCGCAAGCATTCCCTTTTTTATGCCATCTGGTTAGTACATTTTCTATCATATTTCCGTAGGAAATCTATGCGCCTTGTAGTTGACAAAGTCAACTACAAGGGGCTTGCAGACAGGGCGCTTGATGTAATCTTTTCTAAAAACAACAAAAAATATTGACTTTTCGACACGGCTATGCTATGCTGATTATGCTACACAAACTGAATAACTAAAATTAGGGTATTTTATAAGGGATAATTGTATCCTTTTCTTTCCATAATCATTTTTAGAATTTGGTAAAATCGCAAATTCTATGAAATTGTTATGGTTAAAATTATACCTTAATTATTTCAGTGCTGCTGCATCGGAGGAGGATTTATGAGTATTAAAAAAGCTTTATCGATTGTTATTGCAGGCTTGATGTTGATTTTGTCAGTTTCATTGTCTGTCGGTGCTTTAGTTGGCATCCCATTGCGCGGTGTATGGCGAAATACCAAAATGGTTGACATTTATAGTCTGATTTATCAAAAAAACGGCGAAACGGTGCAAAAATACAATCCTTTTCACGGTGAGTCTATTTCGTTGCCGTCGGGAACTGATAAAATAACTGTAAGAGGTTATATAACGTCTGATATTGCGGACGTTACAGGTCTTGCGTATAGTATTAACGGCGGAGAAAAAATTATGGATCCCAACGCTAAATTGGAATCTGAACCGTCTCATCCCGTATATAAAGATAAATATATGTATTATATTACGATTGATATACCGCTTTCCGAAGGCTCGCAAATGGTAAGAATATATGCAAAGTATACAGATGGAGCATTTGAAAATATTGGAGCCGGAGAGATAGTGAACGGCGAAAAAACAAGTTACACAGATAATTATATTCCTGAATATTTATCGGGAAAAAACGAAAGTACAAGCTGGAAGCTGGATACTGACGGAACACTTACCATAAGCGGCACGGGTGAGATCACTACATTTGAATGGAAAGAAGAAGCATTTGTTGTCAAAAAAATAATAATCGAAGAGGGAATTACATCTATACCGCAATATATGTTTTCAAATCATTATAATGCCGAAAGTATCTCCTTGCCTGATTCGCTCATAAATATAGGTAACTATGCTTTCGAAAATTGTGAAAAACTCGGCGATATAATTATACCTGACAATGTAGAAAGCATAGGACTAAGCGCATTTAGTTCCTGCGACAATATCCAAAAACTGAAGCTCGGCAAAAATGTCAAGACTGTAGGAGGCGGTGCTTTCGCTGACTGTAAATCTCTTTATTCTATATCTTTCGGAGATAAAATCGAAAATATAGATGCAGACTCATTTATCAATACAGCGTACTATAATGACGAAAAAAATTGGGAAAATTCATTGTTGTATCTGGGAAAAAATCTGTTATCTGCTAAAATTGACATTTCAGGGCATTGTTCAATTAAAAA
>JAZRTS010000204.1:0-2530 GCA_045652135.1 Eubacteriales bacterium
GGCGAATTCACAACATATATCCGTCAGAACGGACCTTCCGCAATGCAGATTATCGTTTGTCTCAACAACTTTGAGTTTGCTATGCTTGAGTTCAAGCTTCCCGAAGGCGCAAAGAGAGACGATTATGCAGCACTCCGTGCAAGTGAACTCTTCAAGACTGTTTATGAAAATCTTACAATTGAAGCAGGTGCGGCAGAAGTTGAAAACACCGATGCAGGCGAACCCGAAGTTCCCGCAAACGGACCTATTACAACAGATAAAGGCTTTGTAACAGTTACTCCTGCAGGCGGCTTTATCTATGACGAAGCACAATCGGATAAAAGCTCACTTGTTTTCGCCAACACTTCTCTCGGTGCAAATGCCGCTGTTTATGTTTATGACGAGCAGAGCATGGAATACGAAGTTCAGAAAAGGCAGTTCGGCTATGCATATCCCAACAAGGAATATTCAACTGTAACAATCGGTGCAAACACATTTGATGCTATCGAATCCAACACAGGCGTTACATATCTTGTTGCAAAAACATCAACAGGCAATGCAATGTACGTTATGGTATGGAGTTGTTCCGTTGCAGATGCAACACCCCTTATTGAAACAATCGTAATCAACTGAATTTAACGGAGTGGCCGTTTTCGGCGGTCACTCCGTTTATTAATCAAAGGTGATTTTATGAAAAAGTTTATATCGCTTGTTCTCGCAGCTGCTATGCTTTTCGGCTTTGCAGCTTGCAATGCAGATAAACCCGAAAATCCCGTAAATGAATCAACAAGTGCAGAAAATAACAATTCAGCAGAAAAGAAAAATGACATAGAGTTTCTTTCTGTTTATACAGAAAAAGCCTATGAGTATGAAACGTACACTGAAGATTATTACTATCTGACAGAGATAAACTATCAGAAACTGCATCTTTCCGAAGAAAACAAAAAAGAATATCCCCGCCTTGCACAAGCTCTTGATTCTCTTAATGCCGATAAAACAGAGTTCTATAAGAATAAGGCAAAGGAGCTTGATGAGTATGCATCGGAACAGCTCGGTTATTATTATGAAGACGGCGAACAGCCGACGGTTTACTCCGCAAACAACGAATATTTTCTTCAAAGAGCAGATAACGTTGTTCTGAGTATCAGGAGCGATGCTGATGAGTTTTCGGGTGGTTCACATCCCAATTACGGCTATGGCGGATATAACTTTGATACCGTAACGGGCAAAGAGCTTGTTATAACCGACGTTATGACCGACATTTCATCTCTTCCTGCAATTCTTTCGGAAAAGATAAATTCAAAAGAAGAATTTGCAGACGGATTTTTCGGTTCACTTGAAGAAACTCTTTCGGAATACACAGCAGAACAGTTTGATTGGACAATCGGTTATCAGGGTATAACTTTCTGTTTCAGTCCCTATGAAATTGCACCCTATGCCGCAGGTCTTATTACCGCCACGGTTTATTTTGACGAATATCCCGAGCTTTTCAACAAGAAGTATACCGTTGCCCCCGAATCCTATGCCGTAACACTTTCTGAATGGAGCGACATTGAGTTTGATATGAATCCGTCTGACGGTAAAAAAGATAAAGTCAGCGTCGGTCTTTCGTATTACACGGAAGAAGGCTCATATAAAGATATCAGTCTTAATCTCAACGGTAACGAATTCACGGTTGAAGATGTTTATGCTTTCAGCGCCGAATACTATCTCGTCAATTCAAACGGCAGATATTTTGTTTATCTTGTGCCCCATGGCTATAACGATTACACAAACATTCTCGTTTATGACTTGAACGGCAATGAGATAAAAGAATCAGGTAATTTTGAAAGAACAGCTTTCGGCAGCCTGGTCTGGGAGGATGAAAACGAAGATACCCATCAGGCGAAACTTGCTTTTAATAATCCCACACACTTTGTTCTTGAAACAACCTTTGATATTCTCGGAACATACGCTACCGATAAAACCTACACCGTGAATTCCGAAACGGGTATGCCCGAATCGACAGATGAATTCTATACCGTAGACGAAAGCTTTGCACACGTTCTTACATCAAAAGAAGCTTTCAACGTTAAAATTCTTCCCGATATGAAATCCGAGCTTATCAAAGCAGGCTCAGAGTTCACACTTCTGCGTACAGACGGCAAAACCTTTGTTGATGCAAAACTCGGTGACGGCAGAGAATGCAGAATAAACGTTGAACGTGATGAAGAAAGTTATCATCTTTTTATTGACGGCAAATCGGAATACGATATTTTTGAAGATGTTTTTTATGCAGGATAAACAAATGGAAAGAGCCATCCTTGTGGCGGCTCTTTGAGTTGTGAAAACAGGCAACATCGTTATTGATGTTGCCTGTTAGTGTTTATTCGGATTTATGGTCGTTGATAACAAGACCGCTTTCACGGACTCTTACCGCAAGTTCGGTGCGGTTACGGAAGCCTGTTTTATCACGCATATTCTGAACGTGTGCTTTCACTGTACGCAGGGACATTCCGAGCTTTTCAGCTATATCCGCATCGGCTTCACCGTCAACAACCTCACGGAGAAC
>JAZRTS010000205.1:0-4424 GCA_045652135.1 Eubacteriales bacterium
ATATGATAAAAGAGGAAAACCTCGACATCAGAACTGTCACGATGGGTATTTCCTTACTTGACTGTGCAAGCGACGATATAGATGTGCTTTGCACACGTGTATATGACAAGATAACAAAAACCGCCGAAAGGCTCGTGCCCGTCGGCGAAGACATTGAAAAGCAGTACGGTATTCCGATAATAAACAAACGTGTTTCGGTAACGCCTATATCGATGCTCGGAGGCAAACATTCATCCGACGATTACATCAAACTTGCAAAAACGCTTGACCGCGCGGCAAATACGCTCGGCATCAATTTCATAGGCGGCTTCGGCGCACTCGTTGAAAAAGGATTTACGGATAATGCGCGCAATCTTATAAACGCTATTCCCGAAGCGCTGTCTTCAACAAACCTCGTATGCTCCTCCGTCAACGTCGCATCGACAAAGGCAGGCATAAATATGGATGCCATCGCTATGATGGGAGATATAATTCTTAAAACAGCTTATCTTACAAAGGATAACCAGTCGATCGGCTGTGCAAAGCTCGTTGTTTTCGCAAATGTTCCGCAGGACAACCCGTTCATGGCAGGTGCTTTTCACGGAATAGGCGAGGCGGAAACGGTTATAAACGTCGGCGTTTCAGGCCCCGGCGTTGTAAGCTCCGCAATCAAGCGTGCAGGTAACTGCGACCTTTCGGCACTTGCTGACATAATAAAGAAAACATCGTTCAAAATAACACGTATGGGACAGCTCGTTGCACACGAAGCATCAAGAAGACTTAATGTTCCATTCGGCATTGTTGACCTGTCACTTGCTCCCACCCCCGCTGTCGGCGACTCTGTTGCTTACATACTTGAAAATATGGGACTTGAGCAATGCGGTGCGCACGGCACGGTTGCAGCCCTTGCGCTTCTTAACGACGCCGTTAAAAAGGGCGGCGTTATGGCATCTTCGCACGTCGGCGGACTTTCGGGCGCATTCATCCCCGTTTCGGAGGATGCAGGTATGATCGCCGCTGCAGAATCGGGCGCACTTTCACTTGACAAGCTCGTTTCAATGACTGCGGTATGCTCCGTCGGCCTTGATATGATAGCAATTCCGGGTGACACTCCCGCCGACATAATCTGCGGAATCATCGCAGATGAAATATCAATAGGTGTTGCAAACACAAAAACTACGGCTGTACGTCTTATTCCCGCATACGGAAAGACCGCCGGAGAATCTGTGTCCTTCGGCGGCCTGTTGGGATACGCTCCCATTATGGAAGTAAACGGCAAGTCTTGTGCGGAGTTCATTGCGCGCGGCGGACGAGTTCCCGCGCCCATCCACAGCCTTAAAAATTAATCAAGAACTGCCAAAACGGTCTGTGCGTAAATTGCCGCAAGGAAATCATTGGGGTGGTTTACGCAGTTGCCCGTCATATCAAAATAAAATTTGTTTTTCAACAGCTCTTTGTGAACGCTCGTTACGGGTGCAAGCACAACAGAGCTGTATTCTTTGGCAATTTTCTCAAGTATTTCTTCCTGCTTATCCTGTCCGTTGAAAAATCCCTTTGCGTAAGTATTCGGAAGCATAGTGGATATGAGAATTATCTCACATTCGGGATTTTTCTCCCAGATAAAGCTCATTATCGTTCTGATATTTTCCTCAAATTTCGGATTTGTAAAATCATTCATACCGAATGCAACTACAAACAAATCGGCATTTTCCCCTTCGTGAAGCGTCTTGAATTCTTGGGCTCCCCAATCGGACGTCTTTCCGCCGACGGCGTGATTTATATACGATATTTTTCCGCCGTATCTTCTTTCAAGCTCATTACAAACGGTTTTGGGCCAGATGGGAGCGTAAGGAGGAACGTTTATCCAATCCGTACCGCTTGAGTTCGCTCCGACAGTAATGCTGTCGCCAAAAAATGCAAAGGTAAAATCCTCACCTTTTTTGATTTTTTCCACCATTTTTGAAAGCTTACCGTCGGGACGGTGAGGTATAACGCCCTGCCATTTTCCGCTGTGTTTATATTTTACCGTATATTGCTTGTCGGATATCGCCGATGATTCTGAGAAAAAGAGATATTTGCCCGCAATCGATGCTTCGATATTGAGCTGTGAGCCCTCCTGCGGTTTATCGAGAATAATTTCTTCCCAAGAGGTAACTGAAATTTCCGAGCCTTCGGGAATAACTATACAGCCGTCTTCAACCGTGTAATCGCGTCCGCTTACAAATTCTCTTTCAAGACGTGAATTGCAAAGACTGATTACCTCATCAACGGGGTATGTAAGTTTTACTTTTACACCTTCGTTGTCTTTTTTTATCGGCCAGAACATCTCCATTTCGACCGTGTCGCCTTGCCAGATGGGCTTGGTATAAGCTTCGCTACTGTATTTTATCATTACTCTAACCTCTCAATTCTATATTTCAGCTATAATTAAACCAAAACTTTACACGGATATTACCGCATTTAATAGACAAAATTGTAAATATTATGTTACAATTTAAAAAAATAATATTTTTTGCTTGCTATATTAACTTTCTATACATATAATAAAACCCGAAACTGCAAGGAGGTGCGATATGTTTTTTAAACCGAATAAGAAAAAACTTTCAGGTAAAAGCAACGTTTTCAAGTCTTTATCCGAAAACGAAAAGTCACCGCTGGTGAAATCAATTGAACATATCCGCCCACGCGACATTCCGCTTTCGCCAGGCGCAAAGATGCGGAAAACAACGCATCAGCTGTTTATAAACGCCGTGCGTTATACGATACTTACAGCGAGCTGTCTTATGTTCACGGGAAGCCTTATTGCGATGATACTGTATGTAATGTCATATATACAGGCCAGTGAAGAAAACAGACAAATGAGCGATATTTTTCACGGCAGCGAAAGTCTTTCTTACGTTACCGTAGATACTCCCGGAAGAACAAACGTTGAAACGCTTGATATATCGCGGTCGCTTGCAGGCGAGGTCATAGATGTAAATTACTCGACCGGCACATACAACGCGGAATTCGAAAAGCTGCGTTCAAAAATACTTGATCTGAAACGTCAAAATCCCGACGTATGGGGCTGGATAACGGTAGAAAACACCAATATTGACTATCCCATTATGTTCAGCGGCGATAACGATTATTATCTGATTCATTCACCGAATAAAAAAACGAACAGTCAAGGTTCAATATTCGCCGACGGCAGAACAAAGCCGAAAATGATGGATAATAAAGCACTTGTAATATACGGTCACAATATGTATACCACGAACACGATGTTTTCGGCGCTTATCGATTATACGCGCGAAGATGTGTTCAACAACCGTCGTGTAACTATCACTACGCTTGACGGTATATATACCTTCGAGGTGTTCTCGGTATACAATTCATCACCGACTTACAACTATATACGCACGCACTTCTACAATGCCAACGATTTTCTTAATTTTATGCGCACGTGCAAATCAATGTCTTTATTCTCTAAAGATATGAAATTTTACGAAGACGATATGCTTCTGACGCTGTCCACCTGTACTTCACAGACTGACGGACGGCGCTGGGCGATCCACGCAAAATTGATAGCAATTTCTAAATAAGGAAGTTTAAATATGAAAATATCTGTTATAATACCTATGTACAATGAATCATCTATTATAGAGGATTCGATAAAGCAGTTCCAGACTTATATGGAAAAAACGTTTGAGGATTTTGAGCTTATTTTTGTCGATGACGGCTCAAAGGACGGTTGTTCAGAAGCTGTAAAGGCTGTCGAAGGAAAACTTAAGGGCGTTCGCCTTATACGTTATGAACAGAACAGAGGCAAGGGATACGCCGTAAGAACGGGTATGCTCGCCGCAGAAAGCGATATAGCAATGTTTACAGACTGCGATATAGCATACGGAGTTGACGTGATAAAAAATGTTTATGACTTTTTCGCAAATGATAATGAAAAGGTTAAAAAGGGAGAAAAACGAACATCCGTCGTTGTCGGTTCGCGTAACCTTACAAAAGACGGATACGAGGGGTATACGTTCATACGCAAGCTTGCATCAAAAATATACATAAAAGTATTATGTATCACGGCAGGCTTCAAGCTTTCCGATTCACAGTGCGGAATGAAAGGTTTCCGTACAGAAGATGCGAAGAAAATATTCTCTGAATGTGAAACGGACGGTTTTGCTTTCGATTTCGAGGTACTTCTCACCGCAAAATCAAAGGGATTTAAAATGGACGAGATTCCCGTCAAGATAATCAATCACAGAGAATCAAAAATAAACGTCGTATCCGACACGTTCAAAATGCTCGGAGATCTTATGCGCATCAAACGCAGAGTTAAAGAAAAGAATAAGAAGAAATAAAACAAAACTAACCTCATAACCGTTTCGGTTATGAGGTTAGAAAAATCAAAATCTGTTTAATTAGATTTCTGCGTTCTCCATAAGATATGTTTCTTTCTG
>JAZRTS010000206.1:0-1102 GCA_045652135.1 Eubacteriales bacterium
AAGGTCATATTTCTTCTGCGCCCAAATGAGCGCTTTTTTGTAATCTACGCTTGTGCCGATTCCGTCAAGGTACATATCATATAATTTATCTATCGCCTCTAAAAGGTCCGCTTCCGCGGCGCTTGTGATAAGCTCAATGGCAAATTCACGGTTTACTTCAACGTCAATACCGTCAAGGTAAGCAAGACCGATCAAGAAGTTGTGTTCCGGTGTGTTGTTCGTACTTGTTGCTATTCTGGATATAGTATCGACCAGACGCGTACGGAATTCAGCATCATCGGATTTCAAATAATCTTTTATGTCG
Organism: Eubacteriales bacterium; assembly: GCA_045652135.1. Taxonomy (GTDB): domain Bacteria; phylum Bacillota; class Clostridia; order Oscillospirales; family CAG-272; genus RGIG7213. Next base: position 305 of record JAZRTS010000206.1, read on the forward strand.
ATAGCAGAAAGAGCGTCTTTGTCCGTTTTATCCATTTCAACGGCGAAAATATCCGTGCCCTTTTCTTCCTTTTTCGTGCGTGCCATGGGAAGTTCCGTGGAAATGACGTAGTTATCACATTCTTCGCCTTTTTCGTTAATCACCTTTTCAAAAAGTCTTGGTGTTACAAGGAGTGTGAACAGATCACAGTTGTCGAGCATCTTTTCAATATTTTCTTTAAAGCTTTCGCCCGGTGTCAGAAATTCATCAAACCAGATGGCAATATCACGGCATTCGGGGTTACTGTGAATAAGGCGCATCAGCTCATTTGCGTATTTTCTGTCCTTTTTGCGATAGCTTAAAAAGATGTACGCATCAAACGCCGCGCGGACACGCTTTGCCATTTCATCGCTGATAAGCCCCGATTCAAGATATTTTTTCAGCTTTTTCTCATAAGATATTTCCGTTGTATCGTTGCTTTCGGGCTTTAAATACTGAAGCTCGCCAAACTTATCTGACTTTGAGTAAAGTATATCAAGTCCCGGCTTCATCATAAACGGCAATATCGGTATGTGCGCCTTTTTCGCATACTGAATGTCATCATCCATCGCACGGTTCGGCTTTGATAACAGCTTTAACGTAACGGGAACGACGAAAAGGTTGTTTCGTCCGAGGTCTACTTCCTTTTCGTCCTCGTTAATGGCTTCCGTCATATCCTCCGTATAGTAAATTGCGCAGTCGTGCGTTTTGAAAATATCATCGCAAATTTTTTTGAAATATTCGCCAAAATCATCGGGGTGGCACGTAAAATACACCCTC
>JAZRTS010000207.1:0-13722 GCA_045652135.1 Eubacteriales bacterium
TAACAGCGTATTTTGCCGCCCAGCCTATAATTGCGTAGCCGTAGCCCATTTCCTTCATTGAATTGAAGCATTTTACCATAAGCACACGGCCGATACCCTTACGTCTGTATTCGGGATCAACACCCGTGTGACCGAAAAATCCCCTTGCAGTTGCATCATATGCGGCAAAGCCGATAACCTTTTTGTCCTTTACGGCAATATAAATTGTGTGGGGGTTGTTTGCAAACGCCGCCTCGCACTCACTTCCCCAACCCTCGGAAAAGGTCTTGATAAACGGAATTACTCTGTGTTTGTCGGGAGAAAGTGCCTTTACAATATGTATACCCTCGGCTTTAAGTGCGGCTTCAACCTCGGGGCAATCCTCTACATTGTAGAGCTTTACAAGCATATCTGACATAATAATTATCCTTTCAAAATACATTTTTATAATTCTACCACATTTTTTTCGTTATTTCAACACATTTTTAAAAAGAAGGTGCGATTTGGATACTTTTTCTGCAAAACAGCTTATAATAATCGGATTTGATAAATACTATGCAAGAATGCTGGAGCTTGAGGGACTTGACATAGGTCTGCCAAGCCTGAAATTCGACACATATTTTAATATCGACGAAATAAAAAGTTCCGTAAAAAACACAAATGAGTGTTTTGCAATTATTAATTCGGACTTTGTAAAAGATAACGGCGAGCTTTTCGAGCTTATCCGATTTTTAAATTCGGAGTGCGAACGCACGGCTGTTATATGCAACCACCGCATCTGTCCCGATGTAAGCGGTTACATTTCGGAAAATCCGATATCGCTTTGTCTTTTCAAACGTCCCGTTCTGATTACAGAGCTTTTAGCGTTTTTACATAAAGAAAATGAAATTGTAAGGAAGCACCACAGCGAACAGATAAGTATAAAAATATCACCCGATATGCAAAGTGCAAGCTTTGCGGGAAATGTGATATATTTTACCAATAAAGAATTTGATATACTTGAACTTCTTTTAAATGCGCAGGGCGCACCCGTATCAAGAAAAGAAATTTTCAAAGCCGTGTGGGAAAACGACGGTGAGGATTCCAACATAGCAGATGTATATATAAGGTATATAAGAAAGAAATTTAAAAAGTTTTTTGATTTTGATGTGATAAAAACAGTCCGTGGTGTCGGTTATTCCTTAAATGCCGATATTACGTGGCAAAGATAAATTATTTAGTAGGTGAAAATTCATGACAGATGCAGATAAAAAAAGAGCCGCAAAAGCATTTGCGGAATATTGGAAAGACCGAGGAGACGAAAAAAGCGACAGCCAATCATTTTGGCTTTCCTTTGTCCGTGATATTCTGGGTGTCACGGAACCTGAAAAATTTATACTGTTTGAAGAACGTGTACAGCTTGACCATACAAGCTTTATTGACGGTCACATTCCCTCAACGCATGCGCTTATAGAGCAGAAAAAGAAAGGTGTAAATCTACGCAGTCCTATCAGGCAGTCTGACGGCACTCTTTTAACACCGTTTCAACAGGCACAGAGATATTCTGCGGCGCTGCCGTATTCACAGCGGCCACGCTGGATAATCACGTGCAATTTTGAGGAATTTCTCATTTATGATATGGAAAAACCAAACGGTGAGCCTGAAAGTATTTTACTTAAAGATCTCGGTCGGGAATATTACCGTTTTCAGTTCCTTGCAGAGGAAAAAAGCGAGCTTCTTTGCCGTGAAGAAAAGGTTTCAATCGAAGCGGGCGTAATTGTCGGAAAGCTTTACGATGCGATTTTAAATCAATACATAAATCCCGATGACAAGTCATCCCTTCACAGCCTTAATATACTTTGCGTGCGCCTCGTTTTCTGTCTTTATGCGGAGGATTCGGGTATATTCGGAGAACATCTGAAATTTCACAATTACATAAAAAGCTTTGCACCGAAGGATGTACGCCGTGCGCTTATGGATCTGTTCCGAATTCTCAACACGAAAGAAAAAGAACGTGATCCTTATACAGATGATGCCCTGCTTTCTTTCCCGTATGTAAACGGCGGTTTATTTGCCGATGAAAGCATCGAAGTTCCAAACTTTACACAAGAAATCGTTGATCTGCTTTTGCATAAGGCGAGCGAGGATTTTGACTGGTCACAGATAAGCCCTACGATTTTCGGTGCGGTGTTTGAATCCACCTTGAACCCCGAAACACGCCGTTCGGGCGGTATGCACTATACGACTATTGAGAACATACATAAGGTCATTGATCCGTTGTTCCTCGACGAGCTTCGTGAGGAGTTTGATGAAATTAAAAATTTAAAGGTTGAAAAGATACGCAAAGACAAGGCAGAGGCTTTCCGCAAAAAGCTTTCAAATCTGACATTTCTTGATCCTGCCTGCGGTTCGGGTAACTTTCTGACAGAAACGTATATTTCACTGCGAAGGCTTGAAAATGAGGCATTAAAGCTTATCTATGACAACCAGATCGCTTTCGGTGACGATGATATAATTGCAGTATCCATCGGTCAGTTTTACGGAATCGAGATAAACGACTTTGCCGTAACTGTTGCAAAAACAGCCCTTTGGATAGCGGAATCACAGATGATGAGGGAAACAGAGGAAATCTTAAAAACAAATCTTGATTTTCTTCCTTTAAAATCCTACGCAAATATCATAGTAGGCAATGCCCTGCGTACCGATTGGGAAAGTGTTGTGCCGAAGGACAAGCTGAATTACATTATGGGTAACCCGCCTTTCGTTGGTGCGCGCCTAATGGGTAAAGAGCAAAAAGCTGATCTGTTTGATGTGTTTAGTGCGAAATGGAAGAATGCAGGTAATCTTGACTATGTTTCCTGTTGGTACAAAAAAGCAGCCGATTTGATGAAAGGTACGCATATCCGTACCGCCTTGGTTTCGACAAATTCTGTTTCGCAAGGCGAAAGTGTTGCAATTCTTTGGAAACCTCTTTTTGAAGATGGTGTTCATATTGATTTTGCACACCGCACTTTCCAATGGGACAGTGAAGCAAGTATCAAAGCACACGTGCATTGTGTTATTATTGGTTTCAGTATTGCACCTTTTTATAAAGAAAAAGTTATTTATTCAGCGGAAAGACCTTTGATAGTAGAAAACATCAATGCTTATTTGGTAGATGCGGATAATATTTTTGTTGAGAGTCGCACAAATCCTCTTTGTGATATTCCGAAAATCGGCATAGGCAACAAGCCTATTGATGGCGGATTCTACCTCTTTACTGAAGAAGAAAAGGACGAATTTATAAAAAAAGAACCTCAAGCGGAAAAGTGGTTTAGACCTTGGATTGGTTCTCACGAATTTATCAATAGATATTTTAGATACTGCTTGTGGCTTGGCGAATGTCCTCCTAATGAATTACGGAAGATGCCCGAATCCCTTAAAAGAGTGCAAGCTGTAAGAGATTACCGCCTTTCAAGTCCAAGCACAGGCACAGTAAAACTTGCCGACACACCAACCCGATTCCACGTTGAAAATATGCCCAAAGGGAACTATATTGTTGTTCCCGAGGTTTCTTCAGAAAGAAGAAAATATATTCCTATGGGATTCTTAGAGCCATATGTGTTAAGTAGTAATTTGGTAAAAGTAATTCCTAATGCTGAAATTTATCATTTTGGAGTTTTGACTTCTAATGTTCATATGGCTTGGGTGCGTGCGGTATGTGGTCGCTTAAAGAGTGATTACCGTTATTCCAAAGATATTGTTTACAATAATTTTCCGTGGTGCAATCCCACTGCCGAGCAGAAGAAGAAAATTGAGGAAACGGCACAGGGTATTCTTGATGCACGTGCCCTTTATCCCGACTGTTCTTTGGCTGACCTTTATGATGAAGTTACTATGCCGCCCGAGCTTCGCCGTGCGCATCAGGCAAATGACAAGGCGGTTATGCAAGCTTACGGATTCTGGGGCAAGCTCAATACAGAGTCGGCATGCGTTGCAGAGCTTATGAAGATGTATCAGGAATTAGTCAGCAAAAAATAAGACGAGAACTGCGCCCTCGCCTGCCCCCCACGGTTTGCAGGCGTAACAGTAGTTCGCCGCAAACCGCCACAGGCGATAGGGCGCATATTTCCTTCGGAAATATATAACGTAAAGTTTTAGATATTACAATCCACCATCGCAAAATTACATACAAAAAACGACGGATCGCTCCGTCGTTTTTTACATTATTTTACATTTGCTCTTAAATAGCTGTTGATAAACATATCGATGTCGCCGTCCATAACAGCCTGTATATTTCCGTTTTCACAACCTGTACGTGTATCCTTTACGAGTGTATACGGCATAAATACGTAAGAACGTATCTGGCTTCCCCATTCGATATTTGTCTTTTCGCCCTTGATGTCCTCGATTTTTTCAAGATTTTCTCTTATCTTTATTTCGACCAGCTTACTCTTGAGCATTTTAAGTGCCGTTTCCTTGTTCTGAAGCTGGCTTCTTTCCGTCTGACAGCCGACAACGATTCCCGTGGGCTTGTGAACGATTCTGATAGCAGAGTCCGTCTTGTTGATGTGCTGACCGCCCGCACCGCTTGAACGGTGTGCCGTGATCTCAATATCCTCGTCACGTATTTCAACGTCATTTGAGTCATCAAGCTCGGGTGTTACCTCAACGGAAGCAAACGATGTGTGACGTCTTCCCGATGAGTCGAACGGTGATACTCTTACAAGTCTGTGAACGCCCGATTCACTCTTCATATAGCCGTATGCATTCATACCCTCAATGAGTATCGTAGCACTCTTTATACCTGCTTCTTCTCCGTCAAGCCAGTCAATAAGCTTTACCTTGAAGCCGTTTTTCTCGCCCCAGCGTGTATACATTCTGTAAAGCATAAGCGCCCAGTCCTGCGCCTCTGTACCGCCGGCACCGGGATGGAATGAAAGAATTGCATTATTCTTATCGTATTCACCGGACAGAAGTATGTCGATATTCATTTTTTCGATTTCCTTTTCGATTCTTTCAACCTCGGAAAGGATATCTTCAAGCGAGCTTTCGTCATTTTCTTCAAGTGACAGCTCACAAAGTGTATACGTGTCCTCAATTGCGGCAACAAGCGCCTCATGCTGTTCTATCTTATATTTTTTCTGCTTTATTTCCTGAAGTATCTTACCCGAGGTTGCCTGATCGTTCCAGAAATTCTGGTCGTGCGTTTTTTCTTCAAGCTCCTCTACGGATGCACGAAGCTCGTCAAGGCGCATAGAAATACCAAGCTCCTTCGCATCGTTTCTTAAAGCGGCGAGTTTCAGTCTTGCTTCATCAAGTTGAATTATCATATCTATACCTATCCATAATAAAATTTAACAATATTCTTGCTGATTATATCACATCCTATCAAAAATGTCTATATAATTATATAAATATTTACAAAAATAATTTTTTTCCTTTCTTGCTTTAAATTAAAATTTATTATTGACTTTTTACCGTTTAAGTGTTATAATACAGTAGTCGAATTGCACCCGTAGGGTGAAATTCAAAAAAACTTTAAAGGAGTGCTTGAATGAAAGCGAAGAAATTATTTTCAGTTCTTCTTGCAGCTTTGATGGTTTCTGTGTGCTTCACCGCTTGCGGCGGAGATGACGAAACAACAACTGCATCGAACGCCCCCGCAGACACAGCGGTCGTCGATTCATACTTTGTACCCGATACAAAGCTTGAGGGCGAATTCACCGTTTTGACAAACACCGATGACGGCGAATGGACAAACAACAACTTCTTTGTTGAAGAAGACAGCGATGACCCCGTAAATTCCGCAGTTTACAGACGTCAGAAGCTCATTGAAGAAACCTTTGGTATCAAATTCAAGGTTATCGAAGGTGTTACAAGAGGTTCTATAAATGACTATGTTTCCACTTCCGTTAAGTCCGGAACAAAGGATTATGACCTTGTTGTAAACTCAATCAACCACATGTACACACTCGCACAGAGCGACTGTCTTACACCTATTGATGAGATCACTCACCTTGATACATCCATTGATTCATGGGATCAGTCAATGCTTGCTCAGACATCTATTGCAGGTACAAACTACTTTGCAACAGGTGACATCACAGTAGTTGACAATGATGCTACATGGGTAATGATGTTCAACAAGAACCTCGCTAGGAGCGTTGGTATCGGCGAAGGCGACCTCAAGAGCATTTATGACCTTGTAAAGGACAACGAATGGACACTTGATAAGCTTCTTGAATACTGTAAGCTCTTTACATATCAGGATCTTGACCAGTCAGGTACAACAACTCACCTTGACCAGTTCCCCATTGCAACAACTGTCGACTTTATCACAGGTCTTTACTACGGTACAAACAGCCGTATCATCCACAAGGATGCCGCTGATATTCCTTACCTCAAGGAACTCGACGATACAACTGTAAAGCTTGTTAACAAGGTTGCTGAGATCTACACAGCATCCAACCAGTACACATTCGACTGCCACGATTATATGTCCATCGAACCCTCCGTTCACCTCCTTGCTCAGAGAATGTTTGAAGAAGACAGAGCTCTCTTCTACTCCGAGGTAATGCAGTGCGTAACACGTCTTCGTGATATGGATACAGACTTCGGTATCATTCCTGTTCCTAAGGCTGACCAGAATCAGGCTAACTACACAACACACTCCGTTTCCATCGTTACAATGGTTGCAGGCGTTCCGAAGGACATTTCCTACGACGAAGAAAGACTTGCACGTTCCGGTATGATCATGCAGGCGCTTGCTGTTGAAGGTAAGAACATTCTTACACCCGCATACTACGAAGCATCCCTTATCGGTAAGGGTACACGTGATGAAGAATCCGCTGATATGCTTCCCATCATCTTCGCTAACCGTGTTGTAGACCTTGGTTCTATCGTTGATGATGACAACATCACATCTATTTCAAATTCACTTATCGATGCTATCAAGAGCAATTCAACAAACAAGCTCGCATCACTCTTTGCAAGAAACAAGACAAAGGTAAATGCAGCGCTTACAGACCTTGTTGAAAAGTTCAACGAAGTTGAATAATTGATTAAAGACAGCGTATAAAAACGCTGTCTTTGATTTTCAAGGACACAAATATGGAATACAAGATCGTTATGGCTCAAGAAGCTGACAGAGCCGAGATATTATCTCTTTACAAATCGCAAATAGGCAGGAAATACTGTCCGTGGAGCGAGGATTATCCATCGCATGAAACGATAACTGTTGACCTTTCACGAGATGCGCTGTTCGTTATGAAGTCAGGCGGAAAAATAATATCGGCAATTTCCATTGAGGAGGATGAGGACGTTGATGCCCTCCCTTTCTGGAGTCGTGACATTGAACCAACAGGTGAGCTTGCAAGGCTCGCTGTGCTTCCCGATGAACAAAACAAGGGCATCGGACGAATTATGCTTCGTTTCGGTATGGATGAGTTGAAAAGACGTGGTTTTAACGGCATCCGCTTTTTAGTGGAAAAGCACAACAAAAAGGCAATTTCTTGTTATGCTGACTTTGATTTTTCAGTCGTCGGAGAATGTCACATGTATGAGCAGGATTTTTTATGCTATGAAAAAGAGCTGTAAATTAATTTTTACAGTCCCGAAAAAGCAGTCGGGGTGTGCCTTACATAAAGAAGGTTTTACCCACCAAAAAAAGGAGTACGAAGATTTTGTTCGTACTCCTTTTTGTATATCTTACCGTGCAAGGTGTAGTGTGTTACTACTTTTAGGTGTACTGTCTGACAGTGGCATATTCTTGCCTTGGGTTTATGCGTCTAGAAAGTTCGCCTGCTTTTGTGGTTTCAAAAAGCAAAGCCCCGCACAAGGCGGGGTAATAGGTATATTAATAAAACTGTTCTATGACGATTTCTTCTCCCGTCGTTTCATCACGAAAACGGAATCGGCGTAAATCACCGTTGCTCTTTCCCTTTCCGATATAGGTACACGGTTTGCCCTCTGTATCCATCGGCCATTCGGAAGCCTGAGGCCAACAGGGATAGCCCTTTTCGCTCTTAAATGCTTCCTTGATTTTTGCTTTGATTGCTTTTTTACGTTCCGTCTTTTTCATCGTTTCGGGGAATAAAGGAATAATATGCTTTTGTATATACTTTTCCGATTCGCCACCTTCGAGATATTCTGGAATCACTTCAAGAGAAAAGCTGTAAGCTTCATCATATTTGTAACAATACGGGACAGATTGATCTATCTGATAATAAATTGAGTACACCTCGGTATAAAACGTAGAAGCGCCATCGGCTGTTTCAACATCGTGTGTTAAAAGGCGAAATTCATAAGTAAGACATTGATGAACTGTTTCATATCTCGGCGGACAATATTGACGTCCTGGATCGTTTTCGGGATCAAGCAGATCCGGAACTGCTTCAATATATGGATTTTCAACACCGTCAATCATTAAAGGAAAATAAAGAATTTTTCTACTTTGATCTTTTTTCATATCATCAATGATTTTTTGTAAAAAGGCATCGATTTCCGATTTCTCATCGTACAGTCTACGAAATTCCACGATGTCTAAATTGCCACTCAAAAAATCAATTATCGTTTGTTGAGCATATTCCATATAGATCCTCCTTGTTTTTGCCGGTAAATTTCATTGATATTATACCGCATGTCAATATAAAGTCTTTGGCGCACCTGCTTTACCGTATGTGCGCCAAATCGACTAATTTTTACATTTTATTTAACCGTTAAAGCTTCAAGGCAACGCTTTGCTATTGCAAGGTCGGATTCATAGGGAACATATTTACCCTCAACCTTCTGATATACCTCCTCGCCCTTTGCGGCAAGTACCACGACATCGCCCTTTTTAGCTGTCATCAGTGATTTTTCAACAGCCTCTGCACGGTCCTCGATTATCTCGTAAGGTGTTCCGTACGGCTCAAGATACGATGCAATATCCTCGCATATCTTTCTTACGCTTTCAAACTGCGGATCCTCGGCGGTGAGGTACATATAATCGGCATATTCACCGCTTAATTTACCGATATCACGCCGTCTTATATAGTTTTTACCGCCGGGGCAGCCTACCACTACAACGATACGTCTGCCGGGATAGTCAGCCTTCAGGGATTCATAAAGCTTGCTGAAGCTCAGATAATTGTGTGCATAGTCAACGATGACCGTAATGCCATCCTTTTCAAACAGGTTCATTCTGCCCTTTACTTCAGTTTGCCAAAGTCCGTGCGCTATAGAATTTTCATCAACACCGAGAGCCTTTGCAACGCAATATGCCGTCAAGGCATTTTCAACATTGAATCTGCCTGCCATTGATATTCTGAAGTTGCTTTCGTTTCTATCCTTGCATCTTATCGTAAATGAAAAACCAACGTCTTCTTTCTGTATGTTCTCTACCCAATAATCGCACGTATCATCACCAAATGTAATGACTTTTTTTGCATATTGCTTTGCCACATTATATATTTCGTCAAATCTTGCGCTGTTTTTATTTATCACGGCTGTTTGGCAGTGCTTCATAAGCTCAAGCTTACATCTGAAATAATCCTCTGCATCCTCATGCTCAAGCGGGCCTATATGATCTTCGCCGATGTTCATAAAAACACCAACATCAAATTCCGTGCCGTAAACACGGCTTACCTTATACGCCTGCGAAGATACCTCCATCGTCATATACGGAATACCGCTGTCACGGCACTGCGCAAAGTGCTTGTGAAGGTCGGGAGATTCGGGGACGGTAAGATGTGCATCGTGGTCCTCAACTCCCGTATAAACCTCAACAGTAGACAATACACCCGTGCGCATATTGCAGAATTTATCAAGTATATTTTTGATAAAATACGTTGTCGTTGTCTTTCCCTTCGTACCCGTAAGCCCCACAAGCTTGAGGGCTTTGTACGCTTCGCCGTAAAACGCTTTTGAAAGCACAGCCATAGCACGGCGGATATCATCGGTAATCACGCAAGGAACATTGACACTTTCGTATTTTTTCTCCGCAATATATGCCCCTGCGCCAAGTCTTACGGCATCTTCAAGATACTTTTCCTTGAATGCCGCACCTTTGCAAATAAAGAATGTGTTGTCGGTAACATCCGATGAATTATAGGAAAGATAAGTAAACTTATGCTCCATTATCTCATCGGGGCAGAAAATTTCAGCACCTATATTTTCTTTTTCAAATAATTCTTTTATTTCCGATATTGAAATTCTGTTTTCCATAATAGCTTTTTTCCTTATTATTTATCGTTTTCGAGATAGTATGTTGCTTCCATATCCGCAAAGCTGAGCGCGGGAGCAAGCGGGAACATTTCATAAGCCGCACCGACATTTCGTACATCGTCCGTACCCGAAAATCCCATATGGTATCTGATTGCAAACGCTTCTTCCCTCGTAAGACGCATATATCCGTTGATTATATACACAGATTTTTCACCGTGACCGTACGGCATTTTGTCCGCAAATTCATAGCACGGCACTTTTTGCCAAACACCATGGTCATCCTTTACGTTGCGGAAGCTCTGGGCGTAGCAGTTGACCTTACATACATCGTGCAAAAGCGAAACGATGGCTATACTTTCCTCCGAATAATCAAGTCCGTACACTTCCCTGACTCTCGGACGTTTCATATAGTCCGAAAGACATTTATATACATTGATGCTGTGTGTGCAAAGTCCACCCTCGCACGAAAGGTGAAAACGAGTGCTTGCAGGAGCTGTGAAGAAATCGGTCTTCAAAAGATATTCGAGCATTTTGTCCGCACCTTCACGCTTGATGTGTTCGTTATATATAGCTATAAATTCGTTTTTACAGTCCATTTTGCCCTCTCCGTTTGAATATATATTAAAGTTTTCGTAAAAATAGCCGTCAAATTGCCATATTCTACTTGTAAAATACACTTCAATATATTATAATATAAAAGTATAGCAAAGTCAAGCACAAAAAATAATAAATAACGGAGGGCGTATTTATGCCTAAAGCCAAAGCTGAACTTACAGGTACACTGTATGCCGAAATGATAAGATCGGGTTTTGAAAACCTGAGAGTAAACGCTACTGTTGTAAATGATCTCAACGTATTCCCCGTTCCAGACGGTGACACGGGCGAAAATATGTGTATGACCATAAAAGGCGGTGTTCTGGCGCTTGAAAAGATTGAAAATCTTGAAAACACCCCTCTTTACACGACAGCCGCTGTTGTTGCAAAGGGTATGCTTCTTTCTGCAAGAGGAAACTCGGGTGTTATACTTTCAAAATTCTTCGAGGGTATCGCAAAAGGTCTTGAAAAGGAACACGCAACAGACTCCGAGGGCTTTGCAAAGGCTCTTATGGAGGGTGTAAGGCAGGCATATTCCGCAGTTGTCAAGCCCATTGAAGGTACGATACTTACAGTATGCCGTGAGGCAACGGTTCGTACGTCTGCAATGGTAAGCAAAAACAGCTCTTTTGAGGAATTTTTTGAAATATTCAGAGGTGAGCTTAAAGTATCGCTTGAACGTACACCCGAAAAGCTTCCCGTTTTACGTCAGGCAGGTGTTGTTGACAGCGGCGGTGCAGGTCTTCTTTACATAGCCGACGGTATGATAAAGGCGATAAGAGGCGAAAGAGCTCCCATCACAGTCAGAGAAACAGCAAAGTCAGAAAAGGCTCAGATATCATTTGAGGCATTCACTGAAGACGATGTAATGACATACGGCTACTGCACGGAATTTTTGCTCCGTTTACAGCGCAGTAAGGTCGATGTTGACGTATTTGATGAAAACATCATCAAGGACTACCTTAATTCTATGGGTGATTCCGTTGTTATATTCAAGACGGATTCAATTGTAAAGGCACACGTTCACACACTCAACCCCGGGCTTGTGCTTGATTACTGCCGTAAATTCGGTGAATTTCTGACGGTAAAAATAGAAAATATGTCACTTGAGCATAATTCAACGATAGTTGAAAAGGAAGCGAAAAAAGAAACAAAATCTGAAGATATAATCAAAAAGCCGAAGAAAAAATACGGTATCGTTGCAGTTGCAACGGGCGACGGAATAAAGGAAACATTCACTTCCCTCGGTACTGACGTTATCGTTGAAGGCGGTCAGTCAATGAATCCGTCTGCCGAAAGCTTTATTGAAGCGTTCAAGAGAATTCACGCTGAAACTATAATCGTTTTCCCGAACAACGGAAACGTAATTCTTGCCGCGCAGCAAGCAGCAGAGCTTTATAAGGATGCTGACGTGCGTGTGCTTGAATGTAAAACGATAGGCGAGGGATATGCCGCACTTACAATGATCGACCTTTCGCAGGAAAACCCCGATGACGTTATGGACGGTCTTCGCGAGGCGATGGACGGTGTGAAAACGGGTATGGTAACACACGCTGTACGCGATGCGCAGATGAACGGTGTGACAGTTAAAGAGGGTGAGTTTATAGGCATTTGCGGAAAAGATATTTTATCCTCCTGCCCCGACAAGCTCACAGCGGCTTTTGAGATGACGGAAAAGCTTGATGCGGATATGTGCGATATAATCATTCTCATTCAAGGAAAAACAGCGACAGACGATGAAGCTGAAGCACTTGCAAAGGGACTTGAAGAAAAATATCCCGACGTCGAGATCATTACGATGAACGGCGGTCAGGATATATATGACTTCATATTAATATACGAATGATTTCAAAACGGCTGTTGCGTTCAACAGCCGTTATTCTTCACTTCGAAAATCAAAAAGCTTACAGGGATTGACCGATAAAGCATCGCATATATCAAAAACAACATCAAGCGATACAGCACAGTCTGCGGTTTCTATTCTGCTCATGTGTGTTCGGCTCACGTTCACAAGCTCTGCGAGCTTTGATTGTGAAATTCCTCTTTTCTTTCTGTAATATGCAATATTCAATCCAAGATTCTTATATTTATCATGTTGTTTTGTATCCATAATATCACCCTTGATTATTATATCACCGTAAAAGAGTGTTTGCGACAACACTAAATGTTATTTTTGCAACTTGACAAGTTACAAATGTTGTGTTATAATACACTCAAATAAAAAAAGGAGAACTCATTTTATGAAAAAGCTTATTCTGTTTATTCTTTCGTTTTTGCTTATTTTCGGTATTATGCCGTCAATCACCGCATTTGCTGCTTCATCGGGCACGTGCGGCGAAAACCTCACATGGACTTTAAGCGGCGACACCCTTACAATAAGCGGAAGCGGTGACATGGCAGGCGATTATACGATGACGCCAACCCCTTGGAATAAAAACGCTGATTCCATAAAATCAGTCATAGTCGAAAACGGTGTTACAAGCATCGCCGCAGGCGCATTTAAGAGTTTGAAAAATATTACGTCATTTACAATTCCCGACAGCGTTAAAAATGTTGGGAAAAATGCATTGTCTGTATGCCCCAAGCTTACCTCAATAACGATAGGAAAAGGACTTGAAAGCATAGATTCACAAAGCTTTTCGGGATGTAAAGCTCTTGCAGAGATCACCGTTGATGAAGATAACACACATTATTCAAGCCAAGACGGTGTACTTTTCAACAAATCCAAAACAGAGCTTATTCAATATCCCATGGCAAAAAAGAATACGTCTTACACAATTCCGAACACCGTGACAAAAATATGTGACATCGCATTTTCAGGATGCAGTTACATCAAATCAATCTCTATCCCGAACAGCGTTACGCATATTGAAGAATATGCATTTGGAAACTGTTCCTCAATCACATCGCTTGTGATTCCCGACAGCGTTAAAACTCTTGAAAGAAGTTCGTTTGAAGGCTGTTCATCACTTACATCCGTAACGA
>JAZRTS010000208.1:0-24672 GCA_045652135.1 Eubacteriales bacterium
TATCCGAAAAAGTAAAGCATATCACTCTTTTTTGTTTATATTTACAAAAACATGAAAGAAATAATTGATTTTTTTTAGCAGTTATGATATAATAATATATCGTTAAAAATTTGCTAAAAAGCAGAAAGGATCTAAAATGAAAAAAAGATTGCTTTGTGTGCTTTTAAGCCTTTCTCTCTTATTTTCTACCTTCGGAACCGTAGTTGCCGAGGAAGTGGTAAGTGATTATGTGCTTGACAGCGCCACCAAAACTTATACCGTTTATACAGATGCAGGCTTCAGGGCTGTTGCAGATCTTATAAACAACGGTAATTATTCCTATAACATTTCACTGGCAAAGAACATCACTTTAAGCCAAAGCGTTAATTTGGGTACAAGTCAGACAAATCCTTATTCGGGAACCATAAACGGCTACGGTTACACTCTTTCGGGTGTCGTTGCCAACGGAAACGGCAAGGACGGTCAGGCATTGGTGCTTTACAGTGCAGGTATGACTGTTAAGGATCTGCATCTTAACGTAAACATAGACGCAGGTACCAACTCGTACGTTGCAGGATTTCTTTACAAAAACGTATCGGGTGCAACATTTGAAAACTGCTCCGTTTCGGGTACTCTTGCAGGTGCAGGATTCATCGGTGGTTTTGTCGCCCTGAACTCATCAACTCTTACTGTCAAAAACTGTTCTTCTGCAGTCAATATAACGGCAAGCGCAGCGACAGCGGGCGGATTTGTTGCAAGTTCAACAAGCAAATTAACCGTAAGCGGTTCGGAAGTATACGCAAGCACCATAACGGCAACAAGCAACGTAGGCGGAATTATCGGACTTTCCTCGGGAAGTGTTTCTGTAAGCAATTCATCCGTTTTCGGCATTACATTGACATCAACCGGAAACTATGTCGGCGGTGTCCTCGGACGTCTTAACAGCACATCTCTTTCGTGTGAAAATGTAGCTGTTGAGGCTGATATTTCCGCTGTATCACATTCCGGCGGTATTCTCGGCGGTGACGGATATTCATCGTCAAGTGCGTCCAACCCTTCAACATATCCCAAGATAATATGCAAAAACATTGTAACTGCAGGAAATTATAATTCATCAACCTCTTATGCCGGCGGCTTCATCGGATATAACGTAAATGTTGACATTACACTTACAAACTGCGTTTCATTTGCTGATCTTACCGCAGGTGACTATGTCGGCGGATATGCCGCAAATTTAAGAGGCGGTGTGCTGAATTTCACAAACTGTATATATGCCGGTGATATAACTTCCACGGGAAAGAATAAAGGCAATATAACAGGATATGTAGAAATTAAATACGCAAATCAGACAGCAACTTTTACGAACTGCTACGTCTGGGGCGCTACAAAGGTTGCAATGGTATCGCAGATCTCGATAGCTGACGGTGTAACGCCCGTTGTAACCGTTGACGGTGCATCCACTACATGGGCAAAAGCACAGGCAACACATCTTACAGCAGCAGGCATTAAATCAAGGATAACAAATTATATGAAAGAATTTAACGATGATCTCGTTTCTCTTGCCCAATACTGCCAGAATGAATATACACACGGCGAGCCCGGCGCTCTTGCGATAAGCGAGATATCACACTGTCCCAAAGACCAAAACTACGAATACATAGAAATTGTAAACACATCGGACAGTAATGTCAACCTTGACGGCTATACAATAATACGAAATGCGTGTGCCAACTCCGGCGCGGCACAGAGAAATATTATTCAGAGATTTGTGGGAACAAATGATACACTTCCTCCCACAAATATCGCCGCCCTCGAGATCAAGAACACAAATATCACTCTTACGCCCAACGAAACAGCGCTTTTGTGGATAGTTTCATATAAAGCAAAGGACAAGAAGGTTTCCGATTTCACTTCATACTGGAACGGACTCGGCAGCGATATATCAAATATAAAGGTTGCACGTGTTCCGCAGTATAATTCTGACGGCGACCTCTTCCCCGCTACGGGAATAAATTCCAAATGCGGAAACGGATTTTTGCCCGACAAGTACGGCGCATGCACAATTTCACTCATAAACGCTGAAAATTCCGCAAAGAGAGCTTCTAACGGTTCTACGTTGAGCAATATCACACTTCCCCTTACAACTGCAGATACAAATATGATTCTTGAGCTTGCCGACAGCTTTGCAATGTACTTCACGGGAACAACGGCGCAGACAGGCTCTTCATACAATTTTTATGACTTCATCGACGAGGAAGCATACAGACGCTCACTTTCCGAATTTCTTCCGACGGTTCTTCACGAACAAAGATCAAATTATCCTTTGACAGTAATACACCGTACGATGGTAACAGGCGAGCTTGACGGAAACGGTTTGCCGAAATCTTACCATTATCCCAATAATACGGAAAACTCAAAGACCTACACACCTTACATAGACTACGGTACATTAAAGACAACATCAACTCCCGGAAAGCTCATTTCGGGACAGCACGTAAACATTCGTCTCGGTGATATAACAGTTGTTGACAGCGACACCGTAAAGGTAACGGGATACGCAAAGAATACAAAATTTGCAGAAGTCGGCTTTATTCTCTACACGGAATCCGCTTCCGGTATTGTCAAAAACATAAACAAGAAGGTTTTGACGAGTACCGTTGCTTCAAACGGTAAATTCACTGTAACGCTTGACGGATTTCCTGTTAAAGACGGTGATATTATCGGTGTTGTTCCCTGCGGAGTAAGCGCCGGCGGCGAGACTTCCACAGGAAAACACTCTCACATAAGATATCCTCAAAAGTCTGTTGTAATACATACATCACGTGCTGATTCGATACGCATTGCATACTTCTCTGACACAGAGGAAACGACCGACTACAGAGGTTATTACGAAGCGGCAAAATTATTTGCAGAAGATCTTCAGTATTACACGGGAAAATCCGTAGCACTTGTACCCTTTGATAAACACGCAAGCTACAGACAGATCGTTTTCTGCAGTCCTGCTGCTGCCAAGGAATTTATACCGTCATCACTTTCTGTTGGCGCGAACAACTACGCTATTTTAGGCAGATACGGAAATATCTTCATAATCGGAGGCGATGCTCTGGCGGCTGAATATGCTTCACAGACGATTATCAGTGCGCTTAAAACATCAACTACGGAGCTTGATCTTCAGACATTCTGCACAGGAACATCAAATACTTTCAATCCAAGCACTAACAATCTGCCTTTGGCTGAAGGTGCAAACTTCCGTATTATGACATGTAACGTTCTGCGTTACGAACTTTACCAGAATCTCGAAAGAATTTCAGATTTCGTTAAAACATTCAAATACTATTCTCCCGACGTTATCGGATTCCAAGAATACTGCGCTACATTTACTTCCCAGCTCACACCGAAGCTGAAGGATCTCGGCTATACGGTACTCGGAAACGAGATGCGAGGAGGAGAACAGAACTTCACACCTCTTGCATACAAGACATCACGCTTTAACTGTATTGACAAGGGTTGGTTCAAACTTTCGGGCGAAAGCAGCTATCCCGGCCACAACGTAACGTGGGCAGTTTTGCAGGATAAGCAAACAGGGGAAAAATTCGCAGTTTCAACAACGCACTTCTTCCACTTGAGCGACAGAACAAAGGCAGACCCGATACGTGCGATAAATGCGCAGGAGATACTTGATCTGTCCAAACAGCTTGTCGCAAAACACAACTGCGCTGTTGTAAATATGGGTGACTATAACACGTACTCCACCGACGTAGGATACCCGGTATTCTTCCAGGGCAATTTCTTACACGATGCAAGATTTGTTTCCGAAAGAGGGCTTTACTTGGAACGCACATCACACGTACAAGCTGTTCCGAAGCCTGCTGACGGTTCGCTGACAATGGCGCTTGACCTTTTCCACGTTACGGATCTTACACGTGTTGTACGTTTCAGACCTCCGATAAACACAACAACAGGTAATATTTCCGACCACTTCCCTTCATATCTTGATATTGCAGTATCCAAATCTTCCGATTACAAGCTTAACACAAAAGCCGGATCGGGTGTCACACTCGAAAAATCGGGTAATAACTCAATCATCAAGGTTCCCGCAGGCACAACGGAAAGCGAATTGCTTTCATATTTCAACAGCAACGCAAAAATAAGCGGCGGTATTGCAACGGGAAGCAAGGTAGTAAATTATTTGGGTTCAACTGCTACCGACTCTGCATACATCATTCTCGAAAATGATGTCAACGGCGACGGAGCAATCAACGGCAAAGACATCGTAAGAGCTAAAAAATATATGCTCGGTATAGAAAACAATAAAATAAACATCATTGCAGGTGACAAGAACAATGACGGTAAGATAAACGATTCCGAGGTAAATTCACTTGTAGATCTTATTACGGATTAAAATTCATTATTAGTGCAAAAAACGGATATGATATATGGCATATATCATATCCGTTTCATTATTTATTGATGAAGAATCTGTTGTCTGATTTTAAGTCATTTTCTCCAAAGATCTTTAGGAAATGCTTTTATCAGATTATTTTGCATTTCAGACAAGTCCGGTAAATCGCAGGGTGTTACCGTTAACGCTTCTTCGATACTCTTTGCCACAGGAAATTCAAATCTGCCCGTGGAAAAATAATAATCTTCAAACTTGAATATAGTTGTTCGTGCAACTGAAGGCATATACAACACAGCGGGCACACCATATGCCTCCGAAAGTATGATGCCGTGCAAAGAACTGCTTATTACCAATTTTGACTCGAGAATCGCATCGATAAAGGATTTATAATCTTTTGTCAAAATATCAAGCCCATTTTCTACAATGGTTTCATCGGTATAATTTTTTATAACCACATAGTCTCTCGTTTTTTCAAAACGATTTCCTTCATATATAATCGGCATAAGAACTGCAGGATCACCGTAAACCTCAGGACATTTATATCCGAGCTCCAACAGATGATTTCTTGTATTCGGCCCCCTGACAGCCCTTATATCAAGTTTTCTGAAATACTTCATATATTTTGCAAGTCTATGCGTAAGAGGATTTAAAAATCCACTTCCCCACACGGTTGCATTTGATCGACCTATTTGCAGTATAGAACCGATTGCATACAAGTGCTTTGTCTTATTTGCAGTATTTTCATCGATACCGTAATATTTCTTCATATAATCGACTACGACACAAGATAAATAATCTCCTAAATTATCGTAATTTTTTCCGTATCGCCAGTAGTGTAAATTAACTTCACCTGATATTACATTACAATTTTCATTTGCCAGGATATACTTATTTCGAATTTTATAAAAATAAAAAATTCTTTTGTTATATTCTATGAAGTTCTTAATTGTACCCAAAATTTTCCCCTCAAACAATCCTCAAAATATATACGGTTATAACAAATAAATGCAAACATAATAGAACGGCGTTTCGTTTTTCGGAACGAAACGCCGTTTTGTATCGTTGAATACAAATATTATTCTTCTACGATCTCAGCATCGGGAGCGTTCTTCTTTACGCTTTCGATACCGTTTTCGCAACTTGCCTTTGTCTTGTAGCCTTCAGATGTTGCGATAACTTCGCCGTTTCTTGCCTTAAGACGGAAGCGGAATTCGCCTGCCTTGTCTTCGTACATTTCAAACTTGGGGTGCTTAACTGCAACAACAGGATCAACTGTCTGGTCTTCAACCTCACCGATGCAGTTGTTCTTTACACTTTCGATACCGTTCATGCAAGCAGCCTTTGTTGTGTAAACTTCAGATGTTGCGATAACCTGTCCGTTTGTTGATTTAAGATCAAACTTAACACCTGTAGCTGTTTCTCTTACTACAAATTTTCCCATGATATTTCTCCATCCTTAATTGTATTTATCGAAAAAAATCCGATAGTTCGTATACTAATGACATTATAGCATATAACAAATAATTTGTCAAGGGTTGTATAACATTGTATTTTTATACGTTTTTCGTGTATAAAGCAAGCAAAGGCGTAACTTTTTTCGTTTATGATATTGACAATATCCGACTTTTGATATATAATACTAATGTTAATTATATTTAGATATGCGTTTTGGCATATCAAAGAAAGGATAATATATTATTATGAAGAAAATAATTTCTTTCATTCTGGCGCTTTCGCTTCTTGCTGTTTGCGCTGTTTCCTTTGCTTCTTGCTCAAAGGAAGACGAAAACGTACTTAAAATGGCTACAAATGCCGCATTCCCTCCCTATGAATTTTACGAGGGCGAAAAGATAGTCGGTATTGATGCTGAAATTGCTGAGCTTATCGCAAAGGATCTCGGTATGACACTGCAGATCGTTGACACAGAGTTTGACTCCATCATCACAGGCGTTACCGAAGGCAAATACGATTTCGGTATGGCAGGTATGACAGTTACCGAGGACAGACTCAAGAGCGTTAACTTCTCTACATCCTACGCAAAGGGTGTTCAGGTTATCATCGTTAAGAACGATTCCCCCATCACATCCATTGATGACCTTGCAGCTGACGGTGCAACATACAAGATCGGTGTTCAGCAGGGTACAACAGGTGACATCTATGCTTCCGACACTCCCGAAAACGGCGGCTTCGGTGAAAACAGAGTTACAAGCTACAACACAGGCGCTGAAGCAGTTCTCGCTCTTACAACAGGTAAGGTTGACTGCGTTATCATCGATAACGAGCCTGCTAAGTCTTACGTTAAGACATACGAAGGCCTCAAGATCCTCGATACAGAATACGTTGAAGAGGACTACGCTATCTGCGTAAGCAAGTCAAACGAAGACCTTCTCAAGAAAATCAACGATTCATTGAAAAAGAACACCGAAAACGGTGAGATCCAGAAGATAATCGACAAGTACATCAAGGCTGATTCCGCTGAATAATTCTGTACTTTTGATTTGATTAAAAGGGGTTACCTCACGGTTACCCCTTTTATATATTAAACGAGGTGGTATTTAATTATGATGTTCGATATGATCGGACAATGGCTTAATGAACAGCGTGAACTGTTTATTCTCAACTTTATAGATGAAAGCAGATGGAAGCTGCTTTTGACAGGTCTTGGCAATACTCTCCTGATAACCTTATTTGCAACACTCATCGGTATATTTTTGGGTATAATAGTTGCCGCAGTACGTACAACGTACGATAAAAACGGCGAAGCTATGGCTTTTCACAAGAGTATAAGCTATTATATTTTAAAGATTGCCAACGCGCTGTGTAAACTTTATCTTACGGTAATGAGAGGTACACCTGTTGTCGTTCAGCTTCTTATTGCATATTTCATAATATTTGCATCGTCAGATAACGGTATTATGGTGGCAATATTTGCTTTCGGTGTCAACTCCGGTGCGTACGTTGCTGAAATTCTCCGAGGCGGTATTATGTCGATTGACAACGGTCAATTTGAAGCAGGACGTTCACTCGGCTTCAACTATTTGCAAACGATGATATATATTGTTATTCCCCAGGCAATAAAGACAGCACTTCCCTCTCTCCTCAACGAATTTATCGCACTTCTCAAGGAAACATCCGTTGCAGGTTACGTCGGCCTCGTTGATATAACAAAGGCGGGCGCTATAATCAGAGGACGAACATTCTCTGCATTTATGCCGCTTATTGCCGTTGCAATCGTTTATCTGATACTTGTAACGATCCTCACATGGGCCGTTTCAAAGATCGAAAGGAGGTTGCGTAAGAGTGAAAGATAATGTTCTCATAAAGGTCGAAAACCTTAAAAAGCACTATTTAGGCGGTAAGGTCAAGGCGCTTGACGGCATAGATGCCGAAATTAAAAAGGGCGAAGTAATCGTTGTCATCGGCCCTTCGGGAAGCGGTAAATCTACGTTTTTGCGCTCCCTCAACCTTTTGGAGCTTCCGACAGACGGCAAGATAACCTTTGACGGTGAGGATATTACAGCTGCAAAGGTGAACATAAACCGTCACAGACAAAAGATGGGTATGGTGTTCCAGCACTTCAACCTTTTCCCCAATATGACGATACTGCGCAATATGACGATAGCTCCCATGAAGCTTCTCGGAAAGAAAAAAGAGGAAGCAGAAGCACAGGCTATGACGCTTTTAAACCGTGTCGGACTTGCTGACAGATGCAATGCTTACCCCAGCCAGCTTTCGGGCGGTCAGAAGCAAAGAATCGCCATTGTGCGTTCTCTTTGTATGTCACCTGAGGTAATGCTGTTTGACGAGCCTACATCGGCACTTGACCCCGAAATGGTCGGTGAGGTGCTTGACGTTATGCGTGAGCTTGCACGTGACGGTATGACAATGGTCGTTGTAACGCACGAAATGGGCTTTGCGAAGGAAGTCGGAAGCCGTGTGATATTTATGGATGAAGGCAGAATAATCGAAGAAGGCACACCGGATGAAATATTCCGTAATCCGAAAAGCGACAGATTAAAAAGCTTCTTGATGAAGGTGCTTTAATAATAAAATAAGCGACCGCAACTGTGGTCACTTATACGATAAAAGACAGAGTGTATTGATGTACACTCTGTCTTTTCTTTATAAATTTTATACGGAATATTTATTTTTGTACATTTCGTACTTCTCGGAAAATGCTGTGTTTATGCCCGATTTAACTTCATCGAGATATTTATGTATTCCCTTTTCTCCCGAAACATCGATAAGCGTAACCGCAATGTTTGAACAATGGTCGGATACTCTTTCAAAGTTTGTAAGCAGATCCGACAGCACAAAGCCAAGCTCTATTGTACACGCACCGTTTTGCAAACGGTTGATGTGCTTTGTTTTGATGTCAAGTATAAGATCGTCTATACGTTCTTCAAGAGGTTCGACGTCTGCTGCCGCTACAATGTTGTTTTCCGAAAATGCTCTGAACGTTATATCAATTATCTCATCAAGTGCAAATTTCAATATTGCGATCTCGTGATTTGCCTGTTCTGAGAATGAAATTTTCTTTTCTTTCATCTCAATTATAGTATCAACTATATTTATAGCATGGTCGCCGATTCTTTCGAAATCACCTATTGCACGGAGAAGCTTTGATATCTGACGGCTGTCGGCATCAGTAAGGTCTTTGCTTGAAAGCTTGACGAGATATGCACCGAGCTGGTCCTCATATTCGTCAATGACAGTTTCAATTTCGCATATAGACTCGATCACCTTGCTGTCAAAATTATTAAGCAACGAAAGTGCGTCCTTGATAACCTTAACGGAATGCTTTGCCATATCCACCGTCACACTGTTACATTCAGGAATAGCGAACGAGGGAGTATTAAGCAAACGCTCGTCAATAAGGGGAGCCACAACCGTCTTGTCTTCACCCTTGACAACAACCTCGGCAAGTTTGATAAGAAGCTTACCGAACGGCAACAGCATAAGTGTTGTCGTAATATTGAATATACTGTGTACAACAGCGATACCGAAAGCATCAATGGCGGTATCAAGAAATGCGAGCGTTATAAGATAGTCAACTATGCTGTAAATGGCAAGTATTACGACTGTACCGATTATATTGAAAGAAATATGTATTGCCGCAACACGCTTTGCGTTTTTGGTAACACCTATACTTGAAATAAGCGATGTAACACACGTACCGATATTCTGTCCCATAATTATCGGAATTGCCATACCAAAGGTGATATTTCCTGTTAAAGCAAGCGACTGAAGTATCGCAACAGATGCCGCAGAGCTTTGGATAATGCCCGTGAAAAGCGCACCTACAACAACACCGATAACGGGATTGTTGAACATTACAAGCACTTGGGCAAATGATTCGGACTCTGAAAGCGGTTCCATAGCATCGCCCATAAGCGACATACCGAACATAAGGACGGCAAAGCCTACGAGTATACTTCCGATGTCCTTCTTCTTTGAGCTTTTCGACATCATTATCATAACGACACCGATAAGAGCCAAGATAGCCGAGAAGTTAGCCGGCTTCAGCATACTCAGGAATATATTACCGCTGCTGTCATCGATTCCCGCAAGTGACAAAAGCCATGCTGTGAGTGTCGTACCTATGTTAGAACCCATAATCGCGCTTACAGTTTGCGAAAACTGCATAACGCCTGAGTTTACAAGTCCGACGAGCATTACCGTGAAGGCTGATGATGACTGAATTGCGATTGTAATGCCCGCACCGAGCAAAATGCCTCGCGTGGTACTTGATGTAAGCGTATTCAATGCCCTTTCAAGCTTACCACCTGCCATTTTTTCAAGTCCGTTTGACATAACCGTCATACCGTAAAGAAAAAATGCAAGACCGCCAACAAGGCCTACAATCATAGAAAAAATTTCAGTTGCGCCCATAAAGAAATCTCCTTTAATTATGATCAGTATAATTTTACATTTTAAAATAAAGCAACGTAAAAAAAATATGTAAAAACAATGTTAACATTTGTTAGTACAAGTGCTGTGAAATTTTGTATTTTTCTGTTGACATTCCGAAAAAAATATAATAAAATATATGCAGAAAACGTAGAAAAGGAAAACAATATGGAATTAACAGTCAAAAAATTTGATGAACTTACAACAAGTGAGCTGTATGAAATAATTAAAGCCCGTATACAAATCTTCACCGTTGAGCAAAACTGTGCTTATCAGGATCTTGACGGAAAGGATTTTTATTGTTACCACGTATTTTTCAGTGAAAACGGCAAAATTCTTGCTTATTGCAGAGTTGCACCGAAGGGACTCATTTACGAAAACGTGACGATTGGCAGAGTAATTACGGTTGCAAGAGGAACGGGGCTTGGCAAAAAGCTTATGCTTACGGCGCTTGAGGTGGCAAAGAAAAAGTTTTCCGCCGATATCATTTCGATAGGCGCGCAGATACAGGCGCAAGGCTTTTACGAAAAATGCGGTTTTGTATCAACTGACAAAAAATATATCGAAGACGGAATTCCTCACGTTATGATGTATAAGAATATATAAAAATAATCCGCATCACACGATGCGGATTATTTTATTAGTGGTTTGCTTTCCATTCTTCAGCCTTAGCCGC
Source organism: Eubacteriales bacterium (assembly GCA_045652135.1). Taxonomy (GTDB): domain Bacteria; phylum Bacillota; class Clostridia; order Oscillospirales; family CAG-272; genus RGIG7213. The sequence continues at coordinate 10,968 of JAZRTS010000208.1, forward strand.
TGACATTCTGGTAATATTTTCAGTAGGGTGAATTGACTTTTCTCCACCGTTTACATAAAGAAAATACTTACCGCCATCTGTTACGTAAAGTGATTCTTCGTATCCCTCGGGATCACCGAAATATCCTTGTGTGTATTTTTTAAGAAGCTCGGATGCTTCTGTATCATACTCAACCTTACAGATTATTTTTTTCATTTCTGCCCTCCTATCAATTCATTTTCATCTTTTATATCACAAAACAGCGTTTATTTCAAGTATTTTTTGTTAAGATAGTCATAATATCGTTATTGTAAGCTTTTACACTGTATTTTATTTATACTTTTCCGTTACAGATATCGTCTATCCGTTTCAGTTCTTCATTTGTAAGACAAGCACCTTCCGAAGCTCTTATATTGTCTGTTATCTGCTCAGGCTTTGATGCACCGACAAGAACGCTAACCATTCCTTTTTTTGAAAGTACCCATTTAAGTGCAGTCTGAGCAAGCGTTTCGCCTCTTTCTTTTGCAAGCTCGTTAAGTTTTTTTATCTTTTCTACGATCTCGGGTGTTACAGAGCTTTCCTTTAAAAAGCGTCCGTCTGTCATAACTCTGCTGTCAGTAGGAATTCCGTTTATATATCTGTTCGTCAAAAGGCCTTGTGCAAGAGGTGAAAAGGCAATCATTCCGCAGCCTACTTCAGAAGATGTCGCAAGTGCTCCGTTTTCCTCAACAGTTCTGTTAAATATGTTGTATCTGTTTTGATTTATAATAAACGGACATTTAAGCTCTTTGAGTATTTCAGATGCCCTCTTCATTCTTTCCCCGTCATAATTGGAAAGTCCGACATAAAGTGCTTTGCCGCTTTTTACTATACTGTCAAGCGCCCCCATAGTTTCCTCAAGCGGTGTTTCGGGATCGGGACGGTGGTGATAAAATATATCGACGTAATCAAGCCCCATACGCATAAGACTCTGATCAAGGCTTGCAATAAGATATTTACGGCTTCCGTAGTCACCGTACGGGCCATCCCACATCGTATAACCCGCTTTTGTGCTTATTATCAGCTCATCGCGGTATGATTTCATTTCGCCATTCAGTATTTTCCCGAAATTAATTTCAGCAGCACCCGGACAAGGGCCGTAATTATTCGCCAGATCAAAATGTGTTATACCGTTATCAAATGCCGCAAAGCACATTTTTTTCATATTTTCAAAATCTGCATTATCACCGAAATTGTGCCACAAGCCGAGAGAAACAACAGGTAGTTTCAACCCGCTGTTTCCACAGCGATTATAAGAAATTTTTTCATATCTTTTGTTATCAGCCTTATACATAGAACCTCCGAATTAAAATAACTTGACATATACCGTTTTATAAGCTAAAATAATTATAACACAGCAAGATCTTACAGTCAAGGAGATTTTATATGAAGACAAAATATATAGTCAAAAGAATAAGACGAATGGAAAACCTAATGAATGAGGTCATTTATACTTTTGAAAATTCCGAAAATTTTTGGGATAATAAAAAAATGATGGAAAATGTGAATGTGCTTGCGGATTATATGGATTCGGGAGTATGGCTTTCAGATTTTGAAAAGCTCGAGCGCGGAGAGCTTCCGAAAAAGCTCAGATGCGGTGTACTTTCCGAGGATACGCTTTACAATCTTTTATGCGATATAGATGAAGAACGACGGAATTCAAAATGAATTCCGTCGTTCTTTTTGTTTTTTATAATTCTTTTTTAAGCTTTTTGCTTAAAAGCACAGTTGATGCAAATGATATAACAGTTATAAGCGCTGTAAGCGGTATTATGTCAAATGTAGGCGGATTGTCCGCTTCATCGTCAACAACAAACAGTACATCTACTGTGACATTATGCGACGGCTGGATAAAGCTGTATGTGCCGTCTTTGTTATCAGTCACAGAAACAACGTTTCCGTTTGCATCGGTTACCGATATATTTTCTGTTTTATAACCGAAATCGGGTGTTACGGTTATGGTAACCGTTCCGTTTTCCTCACATTCGCTCTTATCAAGTGTCACCGTGCCGTGTTCGGCATCGTTTACCGTTACCGTATAAACAGGTGCGGGCACATCGCCTTCTACGTTTATTTCCGCTGTAGCATAAATGCCCCATCTCGGATAATATGCACAAAGTGTTGCAGTGCCGTTACCGTTTGCCGTTATGACACCGTTTTCATCAACCGTTGCCACCAACGGATCATCGGTGGTAAATACAACATTTCCGGAAAGGTCATCCCACGGAGCTGTCATTGCACCTACACCAAATGTCATTCCCTCCGCAAGGTCTATTTTGCCGTCAATGCCGTTTATTTCAGCACACACGGGAACACCGTGGATAAACTGAATTATCTTAGATGAATGTTCTTTGCCATTAATATACGTTGAAAGATTCATATCGATATATCCGAATGATGTGAAATCATCAACAGAAGGCTCAAACGGGATAACAGCGTTGAAGCTTTCTCCTGAAGCAAGCGCAGGGATATCAAATTCACAGTAAACCTCCGCTTCCTTTGTTCCGTCAAGTCTTATAAGCTTGCCAAGACTTGCTTCCGTATCCTTGTTTCCGATGTTTTTAACGGTTGCATATACGTAATATTTTCCGTTTTCAGATTTTATTGCGTCATCGGAAATTTTAAGCACGCTGCCATACGGAAGTTCCTTTGTAACCGTATCGGGATTTGCTATATCAACACCGCGTTCGTTGACGGTTATCTCTATCGACATATCCGAAATATCATCCGGAATCACCCACGGAACTGTTATTTCATACGTTTCAGAAGCATTGAGGTGCATATCAAGCGAGTCGCTTGCAACCACTGTCTTAACACCGTTTTTAACCGTACTTACCGTATAATCAAAGCCCGTAGTTGTTATAAGACCTTCGTTCTGTACCGTAAACACAATATTTTCCGTTGTATTCTTGACAAGACTCATCGGAATGGTAATATCACCCAAAACGCTTATTGAGCCCTTGGGGCTGAATTCCATCTCAACGAGCTGATTCTTGCCGTTTTGTATATTGCCGTTATCATCTATCCAATGATCGTAATGGTTCGAAACAGCAAATATATCATTTTCTTTAGTCATAACAATATCAAATTCGTCTATGACCTTGCCGTAGTCTGTTATCTGAACTGCTTTGCCGAAGCCCCAGTTTTCGTGTGTCTCGGTATCGTCAACATCAACCGTTTCGTCATCGCTTTCCGAAACGTCGCGCTGATAGCGAGCGCCGAACAGCTCAACACCGTTGTCACCCTCTTTTGTGCCTGTCGATGTATAGAATATGTATATATCATCGCCGTTTGTCACAAGACGGTAATCTGCGATGCTTACAGATGATGATTCGTCCTTCTGCAGATTTTCCTTTTCAGAGCTTATGTCATTATTGTAAAGCTCCTCAAACAAGGTGCGTTCATAATACTCTGTATCAATACCAAGCTCATCTGCTGTTTTGCGATACCATTCTTTTTCTCCGCTTTCGGCACTATGTATGTATACGGACGATGCAGAGGATGCAGGATCGAACAACGCTTCAAGCATGCTGCTTACGTCAAAAAGATTGAACAATCCGCCGTTTTCAAGCCACGTCAGATATACCGTACCGTCGATATTTGTAAGCACGGGGCTTGACTGGCTGAGCGCATCGTTAGTCATTGGAATGGGATAATACGTAATATCGGAATCGATATCGGTGACAGTTAAGAAAAGCTCACGGTCGGTGTAAGTATTCAAATCGCAATCCTCATCTACCGTATACGTTGCAAGCATATAATTCTTGCCGTTTATCTGCGTTGTTTCACTCTTATAGTCGAATACAAGCGGATCCGTTAAGGTGGGATGCTTAACTGTGATAAATTCTTCCGACTGTACCGTTCTTGTCGGTATATCACATTTCACATAAGCCATTGTTGAATAAGTAGCGGTGAGGTCGAGAAGTCCTTCCTCTGTCTTCACGTCGCTTATATCACGCTTCATATAGCTGCAGTACAGCTTATCACCCACAATATTGAGCTGGGGTGCGAAGTTGAAAAATCCGTCATCAACAAGTGTCATTTCCTCGCTGAATGTGCCGTTTTCATATACTGCAACGGATATGCCGAGCGAATTGAGCTTATCGAAATTCGTATCGTTTTCCGTAAACGTCTTGTTGGCATCTACCCACGCAACAGCCGCTTTTCCGTTTCTGTAGATAACAGTGGGATTTGTGTCCATCGTTCCGTCATCCGCAACCATTTCAGGTGCGCTCCAAACGCCGTCTTTATATACCGTATAGAACAGCGCCATATCGTTAAGTGTACCGACAGTACCTCTGTTACCTATAAAGAACAGCATACGGCTTCCGTCATCAAACAGTATGAGCTTCGGGCGTGTACGCTCCGCCGCATCATCGAGAAGAACGCTTCTGTTCACTTCCTCAGGTGTTGCCTTTACAAATCCGTTATATCCGAAATCGGACATATCGGACGTACCTGCGTAATATTCGTGAAGTGCCGCATTCGTATTATTTCCGCTTTGCGCCGAACGCACAGGATCATTTGATGATGATACAACATCAACCTTTCCGCCGAGGAATGACACGCTTGTCTTTCCCTCGTAAATACCGAAGCCGTATTTGAAATTACCGACGTCAAAATTTATACTGAGGCAAAGCAAGTCGATTCCTATACCGCCCGATGCCAAAAGCAAAACGCCGTAGTTTTTCTCAAAATCCGATGTCGGCAGACTGAACTGCAAGCCGTACTTTACATAACCTCTTGCCGAAAGCACGTTACACATTCCGACTCCCGCCTGCGCCATAATTGATGCTGTAAGTCCGAAAACGGCATTTGTTTTTCCGAGTCTTTGCTGAATGTTACCGGAATACTTGTCGAAATCGCCAGCGGTAAGTACGTCATCTGCATTATGGGAGGGATAATATACGAATACATCTCCCTGGACAGAGCCTGTGAAATTGACAAACACGGGAACACCGTATATAACGCTGTAGATGTTCTGGCTGTAGTTTGCCGCAACTGTTACGCCTGCCGTACCTGAGCAAAATACGTATTCAGCCCTTACGGGATCGTAAATGAAGTCAAACGCAAGAAGTATCAAAACATTGAATTTCATCGTTTTGACCTTGCTGAAGCCCGAAAGCGGCTCTCTTGCACCATCCTCCATATCCATTCTGTAAGAATCAAACACATTCTTCTGATATTCCAGATCGCTGAGTTTATTGTTTAAGCTATCGGTCTGCTCCTGAGTCGACGTTTGCTTGATTGCCTCTATAGTCGCCATTGTACTGTCTTTTAAATTCTTTTCAACAGCTCCGATCGCATCGAAATTCTCCTGTGTTTTTTTCGCTGCCTGATTCAAAGCTTTCAGTTTATCGACCTTCTCTTTCGTTCCGAGCGACTGCGTACCGTAAGCCAGAACATCGGCATTTATCGAAAGAGTATATCCTGTTGCTCTGCCAACCTCGTCAGTCTCCCATTCTGTTTTGGAGAAGCTGAGAAGTCCTGACGAAGCGCTTGCGCTTGCCGCACCTATTATCGGAATATTGACAGCATCCGTTTCGGGCAGATCATACGTTTTAGGGAAAATAAGTGTATTTTCTATGTAGAATGAATAGCCTGTTTCGATTTCGGGGTGCGCTACAGAATAGGCATTTCCGAAAGCATCGTATTTTCTTTCGATAACACGCACACGAAGTCTGTCGCCGTTGTGGAACACCTGATTCATGCCGTCGACCGTAAGCTTGAATTTACCGCCTTGAAGCGTTTTGTCTTCATTGAATACGGTGAATTTGCCAAGACGTGTACCCGCAACATCGTAAAGACCGAATTCAAGCTTTTCAACAAGCTTTATTTCGGAATTTGACATATTGGAAACTATCACATCAAACGAAACGGAATCATCGAATATACGTATCGAGTTTTCATTTTCATTCGTTGCGTCGTTATTTGATGAATTTGCATAACGGTAATTGATGCTTTCTATATACGGTGCGCCGTCGGGATACGATACAGCTGTTTCGGTAAGCATTGTTGAAGCGCATCCGTTTGTAACCGTTCCGCTGAGAGTAAATTCAACTCTCTGCTTATCATTTCCGTTGAACACGAGCATCGTGATACGGTCGCCGACTCTGCCGTAAACGTAGTTTTCCGTTTCGGTATCGCCCGCTACAAACGTACCGTCCTCATATGTCATTGCACTTACGCTTGCAATCCCCTGAATGTTTTTCGTGCCTACGATCATTCCGTATTCATCAAATTCATTCACTTCGATTTCCTTTTGTATACCGGGAAGCGATACCATATAGTCAGATACAGGCACACGTACATTTCCCTTTACAGTCGGAAGTATAGTCGGATAATTCGTAACGATCGAACCGCTTACGGAAAATCCGACCATATCGCTTTTAAGCACCTTTTCAAAATCAACTGTAAGAATATTGTCATCTTTATTTGAACGTGCTTCAAAATGGAATTGCTTCGTTTTATATACCGTTCCCGTCATATTATCCGTTATAACGGGAATATAAACATATTCATCGCTGTCAGAATTTGAAACGATATCTATTGTGTAAATTTCACCGACGGTCGGATTCATTTTTTCAAGAATTCCGTTTCCGAACTTCTTTATATTCAGTATGCTCTTTCCGCCGAGTCCGTTTGCACTGAGCGTTGCATCATCGACTAAGCCCTGATATTCTATTCCGTTTACGGTAAAATACTTCTCTGCTCCGTTTTTGAATTTTATTTCTATTCTGTTGTCATTTTCATCGATAGCAGGGCGGATGTAATATCCCTCTGTCTTTCCGCCCATAAGGCAAAGCGTTGAAAGTCCGGGAAATCTGTAATAGTTTGTTCCCTTATCTGTTGAGTATTCGTAACCTACCGCACGGTAATGAACATCGTTGCTTGCAGAACGCAAATCAAGCACATCGCCTGCGTGGAATATGTAGTCGCCTCTTTGTGAAACGGATGAGCTTACAAATGATGCATCGACTCCGCCCGATGCGCCGACAACCTTTACGTGCACGATCTCGTAATCGTATATAGGCTTGAAGTGAAGCCTTTGATAGTAGCCGAGATTATATCCTATCACTTCCTTTTGAAGTGAGTCTATCCAGTCTATGAAATAAGCATCGTAAGGAACAGTTGTAAGATTTTCAAGTATCTTCTTCTTTTGCTTTTCTACCTCAGATGACGTGTAATCAACGCCGTCGCCTTTGTCGATTTTCTCATCATCAAGATATTTCAGAAGATCATCGGGGTACGTAACGGTGACAGCGTTTTCACCTGCATCGGGATTTATCGTTATCTTATATCCTCTGAGTATACCGAATTTTCCCGAATTACCGTTTACTTTGACTTCGTTTTCGGTAAACACAAGATTTGTCGAGGCAGCTTTCGGATTTGCAAATATATCACGTGTCTGTCCTGCGCCGATGGCTGTCTGCGCTCCGCACTTGACTGTCATCTGAACAGGCGTGAACATTGCACGTTCGGGTTCACCGTTATTTACATTTCCCGTAAGATAGCTCATCTGATCGGGGTCGCTTATACTTATAACATATCTTTTGTACATTGCCGCAACACCGTAAACACGGAGATATGATTTCGGTGTTCTGTTTTTATTGTCATCTATCGAATCGAATGAAACGTGAAATTTCTTGTTATTGGCTGTACTCAGGATATTATCCAGCTTAATGGAAACACTTGTTAAATTTCTGCCGAATTTTCCGCTGGTATAACAGTTTTTTCCAAGTGTTGTTGAGTTTATTCTGAACTTCTGACCACCGCCGAAGCTTGACGTTGATTCTATATCGCCTGCAACGTACTGATAGTACACACCGGGCATTTCAACGTCGCTGTACGTCCAGACCTTACCTGTGTTTCTTGTAAAACCGCTGTAATACGCAAGATCACCGTAAGACGTATGCTGTGTACCTGTGTAAACATACTTACATTCAAGCGTTCCCATAAAGCCCGGGGTGTCGCCGCTGAACTGATTTCCGTCATAGTAGAAAATGCCGTTGTCATCATGCGGCAATGCGAAATAATAGCATCCCACCTCAATGGGAGGATCATAAGAGGTATCCATAATTCTTCCCGTGGGGTCACCGGGCTTATATTCAACCGTATACAGCTTTTGCGCTCCGTTTACCGTTTCACCGAGGTGTATGGTAAACGTGCTCATATTCTCCGATGTCAGAAAATCAGGCGAGCCGTTCTGCTTTGAAATATTAATTTCAGCCGAAACTGTTTCACCTGCAGAGCAAGCCTTGAAGCTGTCAAGCGTAACCGAGAAAGTACCCTCTCCTGCCACATTGAGCTTTACCTTTTTCTTTGTTTCGTAAGGCATAAACGCAAGCGTTGTGTCAAGCGCTTCGTAATTCACACCGGCCTTTGCTGTTTTGCCCGATGTGTAGATACGCATATCGACAAGAGAATATTCAGCACCTGTACGCTCGACCTCAAGAGTTACTGTTTCTCCCTTGGAATCATAGTCGGTTTGCGTAAAGGATATTTCCGAACGCAACACAGGCTCATTGTCCTTGACCGTTACGGAAATACTCGGCACCTCATACACTTCCGCGCCGACTGCATCTGTCAGAAGAAGTGAAAAGTTTTCATCACCCTCTGATATTTCATCATCGAAAATTCTGAATGATACCTTTTTTTCATCCTCACCCGGCTTAAAATTAACCGTTACACTCGAAGAATAGTCAAGCTCATTCATGATTTCGGGCGTTATGCCGTCAACCATTGACTGTATCATATCAACAGACTCGGTAGGATATGTTTCTCTTGTCGGCTCGCCTGTCGCTTCTTCCTTGAGCTGAGCAAGCTGACTTTTTTCATCAGATTTTTCAGGCAAGCTGTTTGATGATTCAGTAAGCTGCTTTAACGAATTATCGGGCTTTACACCTTTTGCAAGGAGCTGTTCTGCCGCCAAAACACCCTCAACGTATGTCTGAAGTATATTTTTTTCACTCGGATATTCCGATGTACCCGACATAACAAGCGCATAATCCTTACCGTAAAGCGCTGTCATATCTATAGTATGTACATCAACAGAAGCACTTGTTGATATATCACCCTCTCTGTACACCGATACCGTATAGTAACGATCGGACTCGTCAAGTGTTGCCGATACTGTACCGAAATAAACGATATTTCCGTCGGGAAGCAAAGCCTTGTCGATCCTTTTCGTTTCCAGTTCAAAATACACGTGGTCAAAAGCTGACGCAGGTAGCGATGATTCCGTTACCACGGGCAACATAAGGACAAATACAAGAACAAAGCTCAGGGCACGTTTTAAAAATCCTTGTCCTTTGCCTGCAAATTTTCTCTCAGACATAACTAAACTCCTTTTCAAAACAAGAGATGTGTTTTTTTATATCAAAAAAGTCACGATTTGGCACTGTTTAAAACATATTAGCACACATACTTTTAAAAGTCAATATAAAAAACATAAACAGTTTTATTATTAACTATATCACATTGAATATTTGTAAGCAATAACTGAAAAATCTGCTGTTATTTCAAATGTCCCTATGTTCAAAAGCTTTTCTCTTTTCTCCGCAGGTGTCGTGTAGTAATAAGGTGTCATTGCAAAAAGATCTGAAATCGTCTTTGCTGTTTTCGGGGTAAATTTATAGCATACTCTTTTTTTCTCGCAAAGTGTAAATCCGTCAAGAATATCGTCCGATTCTTCTTTTATATGTACGTCATCATAGACGGCTTGTTTAAGCTCTAAAAGATGATCGGGATTCGGTACGGCAAGCACGAGCATCCCGTCTTTTTTCAGCACTCTTTTATATTCGTCAAGTGCAAGCGGTGAAAAAATATTGACAATAGCATCGAAAGCGCCGTCTGTATACGGCATTGAATAGACGCTTCCGACACAAAATGTTCCGAATTTTTCACCTTTGCAGAGCTTTGAAGCATACTGAACGGCTTTTTTTGATATGTCGATTCCGTAAACCCTTTGAACATTTTCGCTTTCGGCAATTTTTTGGGTATAATACCCTTCTCCGCACCCTGCATCAAGCACAACCTCACCCGATACCGTTTCACAAACCGATGTACGAAGTGGTTCATAGAAACCACAAGACAAAAAATCGCGTCTTGCCATAACCATAAACGTGTCATCGCCGTGCGTCTTTCCGCTTTGCTGCATAGCAAGATTCACGTAGCCCGAAGATGAAATATCGTAGCTGTGTCTTTTTTCGCATTTCAGCGTAATTCCGTCTTTTGTAAGAATATCTCCGCATACGGGACATTTAAAAATCTCTTTCATTCGGGTGTGTATCCCCTTTCAAATTCTATATTAATTCCGTCCGTTTTTAAAACTATACCGCCATCGCGATCTGTACGGTATACTTCCATACCGAGATCCTTTATCTTTTCGACGACTGCCTGTGACGGGTGCTCCTCACCGTCATCATTTGCTGCTGATATAACGGCATATTTTGCTCCTACCGTCTTTAAAAAGCCTTCCGTACTTGATTTGGCAGATCCGTGATGTGCTATTTTTACGACGTCTGCTTTAAGATCAAAATCCGAATTCATTAATACACTCTCGCACACGAGCTGTCCGTCGCCCATCAGAAGTACACGTACATTACCGTATTCAAGCATTTGGACTACAGATGCTTCATTATCGTCATCGAGCATTAAAAGTGCCGCATCGGGCGAATACGTTGTAAGTTTTGCACCGCCAAGAGTAAGCACATCGCCTACTTTTGCCGTAACGATCGGCACATTCTTTTCATTAGCCCTTTTTATCATTTTTTCGTATTCGTCGCTGTCGTTCGCCCTCGGACTTATATAAAGCTGTTCTATGTCAAAATTCTTTATAAGCTTCGCCATACCGCCGATATGGTCTTTATCAGGGTGTGTGGCTACCACAAATTTCAGCTTTTCAATACCCTGCTTTAAAAGTGTTTTTTCAACGTAGTCATAGCTTTTTTTATATCCCGCATCTATCACGGCGTATTCTCCTCCGCATGACAAAAGAATAAAATCAGCCTTGCCTACATCACCGAAGATCACCTTCAGCTCCGGAAGCTTTTCGGTTATATCTGTTTTATCGGATATATCTGATGAAGTTGCCATATCGGTATTTCCCGTGCATCCGCAGAGAATAAAGGTAAATATTAATATCAGACTCAAGAATTTCATTGTACGTCCCTCCTTTTATTTAATTTTACACCAAATTACGTTCACAAAACAACCTCATCCTGTAAAATTATATTTAACGCATATTCCTCGCTTAAGATTAATACAATTTAATCGAAGACTAAAAAACGGAGGTTGTTATGCAAAATCGTTATTTGCCGGAGGGCGAATATATTTCAAATGACGAAAACACACGCATCTGCAAGGATATATTCCTGCTTAAGCAAGCGCAAAAAGATGGTAAAATACTTGAAGGGCGTGCTGTCGTATGCGATAAAAATATGAATCTTACCGTCAATTTAGGCGGCGACGTGATCGGTTTTATCCCCAAAGAGGAGACCGTTTTTTCACCCGACGGAAGCGAAATCAAAGATATTGCCGTGCTTACACGCGTCGGCAAGTCCGTTTGCTTTCACGTAAAGGATATCATAAGCGAAAACGGAAGAAAAAAAGCCATCCTTTCACGTTTGTCAGCACAAAAAGAATGTTATGACAATTTTCTGTCAACACTCAATTGCGGTGATATTATTCCCTGCCGTATTACGCACACGGAACATTTCGGCGCATTTGCAGACATTGGCTGCGGAATGATCGCACTTCTGCCCATCGACTGTATTTCCGTTTCTCGCATAAATCATCCCGACGAAAGATTTCCGGTAGGAACTTCCCTGCGCTGTATCATCAAGCAAAAAGACGAGGAGAGTAAAAGAATATACATTTCAACAAAAGAGCTTTTCGGCACGTGGGAAGAAAACTGCAAAATGTTTACACCGGGACAGACCGTGAGCGGAATTATCAGAAGCGTTGAGGAATACGGTATTTTCATTGAGCTTGCACCGAATCTGGCAGGACTCGCCGAATACAGCGAAGGAATAACTCCGGGCACGGAGGCGGCAGTTTATATCAAGAGTATGAACCCTGAAAAAATGAAGATAAAGCTCGTCATAGTGTCGGCTTTAAAAGAACCGACCGAGAAAAAAAATATACGTTATTTCATTCCCGAATCTGAAAATCACGTAAATTTCTGGCAATATTCTCCCGATTCAAGCCGAAAATACATAGCCACCGTATTTGGAAATTAACAATTTCCTGTTGAACGGGTGAAATATTATGATTATAATTAAATCAGACGATCACTCCGAATATCTTATACGGCAGAAAAGGAGAAAAAATGAAAAAGAAAAGTTCAGCTATATCACTCGTCCTGCTTGCTTCCCTTATTCTTTCGGGATGTGCTGACACAACGGCAAAGGACACGGGCGCTGACAGCACCAACGCGGTCACGGAAGCTCAGACGGATGAAATAACCACAACACCCGCTGAAACGGAAACGCCTACACCCGACGTGAAATATTATACTAATCCGTTAACGGGTGAAATAACGGCACTTTACGACAATCTTACAAAAAGACCTGCCGCTGTGGTTCTGAAAAATGACAGAACAGGCGCGCCTCAGGTAGGAATTGCTAACGCTGACATAATTTACGAAGCGGCAGTGGAGGGCGGCATGACGCGTTTGCTTGCGCTTTATTCCGATTACGCGCATATGGCAGACATAGGTCCCGTTATAGACTCCAGAGCTTACTTCTTCGATTTTGCGCGTGCGCACGATGCTATCTTCATCCAGGCTGGCTCGTCTTCTTACGGCAAGACGGCACAAAAGGAAGATGGTATGGACTGTATAGACGCCGTTATAGGCGATATGTCACCGACGTTCAGACGTGACGAAACACTCGTCGAGGAAAGAGGCCATTCAAGCAGTATAGTCGCCGTCGGAAATCAGGTATTCGACAAAATAAAACAAACCGGAATAAGAGTAGAAAACAACGTAAAAACATCCCTCACAATGAATTTTTCGGAGTATTATTCCGATTATGCGCTCGATGGTGACATATGTGTAAAGCTAACCGTTCCGTATTCAACGTCTATGGCTCCGTACTTCGAATATTCAACGATCACAAACACATATACAAGATACCAGTATGGTGACGTTCACAAGGATAACGACGGAACTCCGCTTCGTTTTACGAATATACTCGTACTGTTTGCTGAGCATTCCGTCGTCAACTCAACATCGGGTGAGATGGATATAGTAACTACAGGCTCAGGAAGCGGATATTATATCTGCGCAGGTAAATATATACCGATAACGTGGGAAAGAGAAAGCGCGGATGTTCCCTTCAGGTATTACCAAGCCAACAAGCAGGAGCTTAAGATATGCCGCGGAAAAACATTCGTTTGCGTAGCATCCGAAAAAAGAAAAAATGACGTAACCTTCAGATAACGGAGAGAAAAATGAAAGAATATATAATAAAAAAGTACAGCGGAAGCTGGGAAAATGTAGAAAAGGCATTTATAGGCGAATATCCTTGGGGCGGTAATTATCGCCCGGAAGCATATTTCAAAGCCGTACATACAGACAGCGAATTTATAATACAGATCACGTGTAAAGAGTCATCACCGAAAGCGGTGCATCAGGGATATATGGCTCCCGTTTACAAGGACAGCTGTCTTGAATTTTTCGCCT
>JAZRTS010000209.1:0-5026 GCA_045652135.1 Eubacteriales bacterium
AGGGGGCCGGCGCCAATCAGTCCGCAAAGCGAACCGGACGACCCGTTTGGAATTGACAAGGGTCGGCGCCAATCAGTTCGCAAAGCGAACCGGACGCCCCGTTTGGAATCGGCAAGGGGTCGGCGCCAATCAGTTCGCAAAGCGAACCGGACGACCCGTTTGGAATTGACAAGGGTCGGCGCCAATCAGTTCGCAAAGCGAACCGGACGACCCGTTTAAAAACAAATACCGATGCGACCGCATCGGTATTTTTGCTTATTTGTCGCCAAGTCTACCGAAGAAGCCTCTGATGTCACTCACGGCATCGGTTACTATTTCGGGAAGACCGCCGCTTTCACCGTCATTTACGGTGTCACTTACATCCTCTGTGGCAGGTATGGTTTCGTAAACGGTCACTTCGTCCGTTACACGTTCCGTAACTCTGTCCGTTACCTTGCTTGTTGACGGTGCTTTTGTACCGTCTGATGTTCCCGTGCCCATATCATCTTCTCCACAGGCGCAAAATGAAAGTGACACTGCCAGAGCAAGAATCAGTAAATATATTTTTCTCATAATCCATATATCCTTTCTTAATTGCGCAGTGTCTTTCTTACTGCGCCGAGAATAGTTTTGCCGTAAAAAAATACAAATATCCGTGGTTTTTTATGGAAAAATACCGATTCTTAAAAAATTTACAAAATAAAATTGCAATAACTATTGACAAAACACACCCTTTGTTCTATAATAAATCCGCTTGCCCGTATAAAGGGCAGAATGATTGATTATGTCGGTGCTGTAATCGGGGCATCTGTATATAATTATTCCGCTTATTACAAAGGAGGTTCCAAAATGCTCAGAACATATCAGCCTAAGAAACGCCAGAGAAAGAAAGAACACGGCTTCAGAAAGAGAATGAAGACCGCTAACGGCAGAAAAGTCCTCAAGCGCCGCCGCGCTAAGGGCAGAGCAAGACTTACTTATTAATTCTTGCGAAAAAAATGTTTTCAAAGGGCTGTTGACGTTATGTCATCAGCCCATCCCTCGTTTTTGATAAAACGGGGGCATACTTTTATTTACAAATTTTGTACCGAGGCAGGACTTGGTAAATGAAGCTTTACGCCATTACTGAAAACCATTTGTTTTCCAAAGCCTATGCAAAAGGCAAAAAAGCCATTACGCATACGGTCTGTGTTTATGTTTTACCCGATTATCACGCTTCCCGTTTACAGCGGGCGCATCCGTTAAAATTGAGGATTAACCGTGTCGGTTTTACCGTCACCAAGAAGCTCGGCGGTGCTCCTTTGCGCAACAGAGCAAAGAGAGTCATGCGTGAGGCATACTATAAAGCCCAGAAAGAATATAACATAAAAACAGGTCAGCTTGTTGTTATCGCCGCAAGAGGCGCCGCAACAAAAGCAAAAACGGACGAAGTTTTTAAAGACCTGACGGAAGCTTTAAGAAAAACGGGAATGATAATTGAATGAAATACGTTTTTATGTTTATTATACGTATATATCAGCGGTTTATTTCCCCAATCAAGCCGAGATGCTGCAGGTTCACACCCTCGTGCTCGCAATATGCGTACGAGGCTTTTTCCAAACGAGGATTTTTCATGGGACTGTGCCTGAGTGTTTGGCGGATACTGCGTTGTAACCCTTTCTGTAAAGGCGGTTACGATCCCGTACCCGAAAAAGGCATACGCCCGCCACAGCGAAAAAAAGAGGAGTAAGGCATTAAATGTTCGATTGGCTTGCCGAAATACTTAAATATGTAATGATATTTTGCGATAAAATATCGTTCCATAACTACGCACTGGCGCTTTTTCTGTTTGCGCTGATCGTTAAGATCATTCTTTTCCCGCTCAGCATCAAGCAGCAGAAAAACTCGGTGAAATCCGCACAACTTCGCCCCAAGGAGCTTGCAATACGCAAGAAATACAAGGGCCGTACGGATAAACAAACACAGCAGAAGATGACAATGGAGATACAGGAAATGTATCAGAAAGAGGGCTACAGCCAGTTCGGCGGATGTCTTCCTTTGCTTATACAGCTTCCCGTACTTTTGTCGCTTTATTCCATCATTCAGAATCCGCTTTATTACGTGTGCCGTTTCTCAACAGCACAGATCGAAACGATAACAGAGGCATATAACCGTGCAACGGGTTATCTTAACGGTGTTGTCAATTCAACGTACACAGCCGCTATAAATGTACTCAGTTATATCAACAAAAACGGTGCGGAGTCGATAATCAACGCTTTCCCCAAGGACGGTATCGTTCCCGAGGGCGCAGTTGATGCAAGCGGTGCGGCAATATCGGATTGGAGCACGTATTGCTCTGATATTGCAACAAGACTCAACTCCCCCGATCTTCCGAACTTCAATCTTTTCGGGTTTATTGACCTCGGCAAAGCGCCGAATCTCGCATCGGGACTTTACTTGCTTGTTCCCGTTATCGTATTCCTTGCTATGTACTTCACAATGAAGATACAGAAGAAATTCACATATCAGCCCATGGCATCGCAGGATGCGGCAAACAATATGTCCATGAAGATGATGGATGTAATGATGCCTGCGCTTTCTGCTTTCATCAGCTACAGCCTTCCCACAGCGCTTGCGTTCTACTGGGTATACCAGAACGTGCTCGGTCTTGCACAGCAGATAATTCTTTCTAAAATGTACCCCATTCCGAAGCTTACGGATGAGGAGATAAGACAAATGCAGAAGGAAGCCGAAAAGGAAGCGGCAGCGGCTAAAAAGGCTCAGGCGGCGGAGAAAAGGGAAAATCCCAAGCGTTCACTGCACCACATTGACGATGACGAGGAATACATCCCCAGACGTAAAACTGATGACAGCATGGAGGATGACTCCGTGTTCAGAAAGAAGAACGAGCAGGGCAAAAAGTCAATAGCAAAAGCGGAGCTTAAAGACGATAAAAAAGAGAACGACGGCGAGGAATAATTCAAAAATCAAATTACCGCATAAGCGGTCGGAGACAAAATGAAAAAGGAAATTACAGTTGTCGGAAAAACGACTGAGATAGCACTTGCAGATGCTTGCGCACAGCTCGGTGTTGAGCTTTCCGACGTTACCTACGAAGTTGTTGAAGAAGCGAAAAAAGGCTTCCTCGGTATGGGTGCAACCCCTGCAAAGGTAAAGGTTTCTTATACCGTGCCCCCGCTTAAAACAGCAACAGAATTTATAAAAACACTTATCAAAAATATGGAGCTTTCGGCAGAAGTAAACGTAGTTGAAAACAACGACGGCGCTACTATCAGCATCAGCGGCGAGGATGCAGGCATTCTCATCGGCCATCACGGCGACACGCTCGATTCGCTCCAGTATCTTACAAATCTTGCCGCAAACAAAAAAGACGGCGAAAACGATGACAGAGCGTATACAAGAATCGTTGTTGACATCGAAAATTACCGTGCAAAGCGCGAGGATACACTCCGTGCGCTTGCAAGAAGAACAGCGGAGAGAGTAAGAAGAACGAGAAGAAACGTAACTCTTGAGCCTATGTCGGCACAGGAAAGACGTATAATCCACTCTGAGGTTCAGAGTATCGAAGGCGTTACTACATTCTCCGTAGGTCAGGAATCTAACCGCAAGGTCGTAGTTGCACTCGACAAAAAAACACAGGCATAAAACAAAGACGGTTGTTGGTTTCAACAGCCGTCTTTCTTTATATTTATGTAACCGCAAAGCGGTGCGCCCTATGCCCGTGGGCGTTTCACAGGCGAACTGTTGTTACGCCTGCGAAACGAGGGGGGACGGGCAGGGGCCGTCACTGTAAAGATTCAGATAAAACAAGATACTGCGCTAAACAATCAAAAATCGGCTGAGATATTGTTTCTCTGCCGATTTGTTGTTCGGTTGTAAACTCGTTTCGTTAGTTTTGGGGCGGTGGCAGAAGAGTAAAGCCAACCCAATGTAAAAACCAAAATATCGCACACAGAATAACAGGAATGGATAAAATTGCGGCGAGTGTATATACCGCGTAGCCCCATGCACCTTTTTTTGCCTTTATGTGCAAAACCAATGCAGCCATAGTCATAATGGATGCCATCCCCGAAATAACAGTAAAACAAAAATACACTGTTTCTGCGGTATTGTTGCTGTACTCATATCCATGATATACCGCGAAGGCTTTTCCATAATATACAGCAAAGATCATAGAAACCACAATTATGATAATTAACAGACAACTGAGCATTTTATTCTTCATTGCTTAATACCGTCCCTTCTACAAAAGTTTGCCCTTCTGTCACGAAAGCGTGAATATGTTTTTGCCATACACCTCATAATTCTTTGTCACGCTTCCATATAATATTATCATTTCAGACAGCACTTGACTGCAAAACGATCAACTTGTCTGAATTTATTGTAACACGGGTGTATTGATTTGTCAATAAAATACAGCGATGCCTTTTTTACAAAAAAGCACTTGACAAAATATTTTCATCGGTGTATAATGTTGTCAATATATGAAACCTTTGATTAAGATTAGTAGTTTTCCGTAAAGCTTTCAGAGAGTGGCAGGGGGTGCGATGCCACAGCGCAGCGGTCAATGAATGGACTTATGAGGGCGGCAGGAAAGCGAAAGTGAGTAATGGCCGACGGAGATTCACCGTTATATGAATGCGTACATCGAGCGTGTACGGCAAAGTGAACGGATAACCGTTAATTTAGGTGGCACCGCAGGAATTTTATTCTTGTCCTATGAGTAGGACAGGAATTTTTTATTTTGAAAGGCGGAAAATGTTTATATTATCAAGACGATGGCGTGAGTGCCGTAAATTAACCCAAAAGAGATAACTACACTAAAATATATAGGAGAAAAAACAATGGAAAAGAAGACCTACAAGGATTTTGTAACATATTCAAAAGAATTCCCCACGAAGGACGGACGCTTCGGACGCTACGGCGGTGCGTACGTTCAGCCTGAGCTTGAGCCTGCGTTCAAGGAAATAGGCGACGCATACCAGGCTATCTGCCACAGTGCAAAGTTCATTAATGAGCTTCGCCGTATCCGTAAGGAATTTCAGGG
>JAZRTS010000210.1:0-14703 GCA_045652135.1 Eubacteriales bacterium
ATCTTGGCAATTTCGTGTCTTACACGGATATTCTTCTGCAAATGAGTACGGCGAAGGTCAAGGTATCTGTATTTGAGCAAAAGCTCATCACGTACATTGAGTCCCTCTTTTATTTCAAACGGTGTTGTCTGCGCCGCAGAAAGAATTTTAAGCGACTTTACTTCAATTTCAACGTCACCGTTTTTAAGAGTCTTGTTGACAGCATCTCTCATTCTGACGATACCGCGTGCGGAAAGCACGTATTCGCTTCTTACCGAAAATGCCTTGTCAAATATTTCTTTGTCTGTATTTTCATCAAATGCAAGCTGTACAATTCCTTCTCTGTCACGAAGGTCAATGAATATGAGTGCGCCAAGGTCACGTCTGCGCTGTACCCAACCGCAAACGCAAACCTCCTTACCTATAAGCTCATTTGATATTTCACCGCAGTAATTTGTTCTTTTGTCCTGTACTGTAAACAATTCAGCCATTTTATTTTACTTCCTTATCTGTTTTTGAAAAAATCCGCAAGAGCTTTAATTTCAACCTCTGTCTGTTCGCTCGTTGCCATATTTTTAAGTATTGCCTTACCGTTTTCAAGCTCGTTATCACCTATGATAGCGGTAAATTCAGCACCTATTTTATCAGCGTACTTCATCTGTGCTTTAAGGCTTCTGCCAACAAGGTCACATTCAGCATAAATACCTGCATCACGGAGCTTGTTTACGATTCCGAGCGCCTGTATCTGTGCATTTGTACCGAGAGATGCTATATAAAGCACGGGCTTCTTCTTAGACGGCAATTCCTTACCCGACATCTGAAGTGCTATTATAAGTCTTGAAAGTCCCATTGCAAAGCCTACACCGGGGAGCTTAGGACCGCCTATTTCCTCAACGAGTCCGTCATATCTTCCGCCGCCGCCGAGTGCAAGACGGCGAACGTTTCCGTCCTTATCGGGCTCACCTGGGCCGATTATCTCAAACACCGTTCTTGTATAATAGTCAAGACCTCTTACAATTCCCGTGTCCACCTTGTACGTTATACCCATGCTCTTAAGCGAATCCTCAACCGTCTTCATATGAGATGTGCAGTTTTCGCAAAGATAATCAAGCGTTTTGGGCGCATCCTTTGCAAGGTGCGCACATTCGGGATTCTTACAGTCAAGTATACGCAAAGGGTTTGTTTTAAGTCTTGTTTTGCAGGTGTCGCAAAGTGTGTCGTAATTTGCTGTATAATAATCTGTCAATGCCTTCTTGTAATGCGGACGGCATTCCTTACAGCCTATTGAGTTAATTTCAAGTGAATAGTCTGTAATACCAAGTGATTTTACGTAAGAGTCTGCAAGTGCAATAACAGATGCATCTGATGCGGCAGACTCAGAGCCGTACATTTCAACACCGTACTGATAAAATTCACGGTATCTTCCCGAAGCAGGCTTTTCATATCTGAAACAGCTTATAAGATAGTAGAGCTTCAAAGGCATCGCATCGGAGCATCTGCCGTTTTCAACTATACTGCGTGCAATAGATGCCGTACCTTCGGGGCGAAGCGTCATAGAACGGTTGTCCTTATCAAAGAATGTATACATTTCCTTTTGCACAACATCGGTTGTATCACCGACACCTCTTGCAAAAAGCTCTGTCTGTTCAAAGGTCGGAAATCTTATCTCACCGAAGCCGTGTGTGTTTGATATTTCCCTTGCCTTTTCTTCAACGTACTGCCAAAGGGGTGTATCCTCGGGCATTATATCCATTGTTCCTCTCGGTTTTATTATCATATTTCTTCTCCGAAATCAAGTTATATTTTTTCACTTATAATATATACCACATTTTTTGGTATTTTTCAACTGCTTTAAGGAAAAAAGTATGCAATTTATAGGCAAAAAATTGACAGTTTTTCATAAATAGAAAAAATGTATTGACAAAATATACCTCTTGTGATATACTCAAGAAAAATATTTACAGGGGAGCTTTTAAAGGCTGAGAGGAAGCGCACGCTTCGACCCGTTAACCTGATCCGGATAATGCCGGCGTAGGCTCATAAGTGTTGTTATATAGAACTTTAGGGTGTTACGCAGCTGTTCGGCAGGTAACACCTTTTTTGGAGGTTTTATGAAACAAACAACAAGACGGCTTTGCGAAAGCGGTATATTCATCGCCCTTGCGACCGTGCTTTCGATACTTAAAATTTTTGAGTTTTCATTCGGAGGAAGTATAACGGTTTTAAGTATGCTGCCAATCGTTATCCTTTCTTACCGTCACGGTGTAAAATGGGGACTTATGTGCGGATTTTCCTACAGCATTATTCAAATGCTTTTGGGTGTGAACACAATATCCGTCTTCGTCATGCCCGGTGAAAGTCAGATGGTTTGGTGGCGTGTTGTGCTTATGTGTTTGCTTGACTACGTGCTTGCATATACAGCGCTCGGTCTCGGCGGTGTTTTTGCAAAAAAAACACCTAAACGCGCGCTGATACTCGGCGTAATCCTCTCCCTCGGTGTTTGCTACTTTTTCCATGTGCTTTCGGGTGCTGTATTCTTCGGAACGTATGCGGATTGGTTCTTCGGTGAAGTTATGACAGGCGGCGTCGGCTCGTATATACTTGAAAAATTCACGGGAATTCCGCTTTATTTTCTGTATTCACTTATCTATAACGGATGCTATATGATACCTGAAATTATTTTGACGGTATTCGGCGGTATCGCTGTATCAGCAATACCTGCAATTAAGAAATGAATAAAAAATCAAGGCTGAATTATATGCCTTGATTTTTTATTCTACAAGGACAGACACCCTCGACTGTCCGTTTAACTCTTTTATTTAATTCGTACCGAAATAGTTTATTATGCCGTCGTATATACCGAGTGCATAATCACCGGGATTTTCATTCATATTCCGTGCTTCGCCCGCATTTGTGATAAAGCCCATTTCAAGTAAAAGTGCGGGCATTGACGTTTTTCTTAAAACGTACAGTCCGGGACGTGCGAACACACCTCTCGGTTTCACACCGACAATATATTGAAGCCATTTCAAAATGCTCTCGGCAAGCGGCTTTGCCTTGCTCGTCTGGCTGTAAACAAACGCTTCGCTTCCCGTAGCCGATGAATTTGACGAAGCATTTGCGTGCAGACTTATAAAGTAGTCAGCGCCCCATTCATTTGCCGCACGGGTTCGTGCGGAAAGTGAGGTGGAATTACTCGTTCCGAGTATTTCATCGGGAGAGTTACGTGAGGTTATCGCTTCATATTCGGGATTTTTGTTAAGCATATCACGAAGAATTATGCCTATTTTATAAGTGAGGTCTGCTTCCTGCAGTCCGTTTCCCTCTGCCCCTGAATTTGGATTTCTCGGATTGTGTCCTTGGTCGATAAAAATTTTGATTGCCATAAATAACTCCTTATACGGTTTGTTATAGTATATTACGGCAATGCATTTAATGTGATAAAATTTGAAATTATAAGAGAAAGGCAACTCAAATTATTTGAGTTGCCTTTACTATATTGATTTTTAGAAATCCCAACCATAGAGGGAGTTGTAGCAATCCTCACAAACGAGCCACTCCTCACCCTCGACATCTACGTATGTATAGGGTGAACCACCGCACATCTGGCACGAATACTCATCAACAGCGGGATAAGAAGGCTCTGCAGTACCTGTCATACCTGACATAAGCTCTTCAAGCGGGAGATTTTCACCAAGCACATTTTGTATCTTTTCCAAAAGCGATGTAGGATCCATTTCTGTCGCCCACGCTTCGATGTCTTCTGTGTAATCGCTGTGGAGCGATACTTCTGTTGCATCCTTCATATCTGCCTTTGAACCGAGCGTTACAAGAGCGTCTCCGTCATACTTTAATTTAAATTCAGCAGAAGCGGATTTTTCAGATGTTGCAAATGTCATCTCAAACTTTACCTTTGAAATATCGATGCTTTCATCAGCAACTTCAGCGCCTACTTCTTCTGCAAAATCCTTACCGGGTTCAAGAATGAATGTACCGTTTATGTATCCGTTTTCTTCAAACGCTTTAACATCGAAATCCTTGATCTCAAGCTCTACGAATTCCTTGTCAGAAGCTTCAATATTTACCTTACCTGAAATCTTGCCCTTTGCCTCTGTCGTTTTTGCTGTTACTGCAAGTACCGTCATGGTTGAATCTTTCATATAGAATTCATATCCTGTTTCCTTACCGTCAACAGCAGAACCTACAAATATTTCAGCATCAGCAGAGGGGATCTTTATCTTGACAGCAACTGTTTCACTGCTGCTGTTTACCCACATTGTAAGCTTGATAGCTGCTTTTGTATCAAGGTCTTCTTCGTCATAGTCAGTCATATCGTCAAGAAAATCGGTGACAGCATCCTTGAATTCTGTATACAAGTCGCTTGCTGTCATATCCGTCATTTCTTCAACGTCTGCTTCCATATCTTCGGCGATCTTGATTATTGCGTTATAATATTCTTCGATAAACGTTTTGATGTCTTTATCGTCTTTTGCTTCCGTCAGAACTGCCTTGCAAATATTGAAAACGAGTTTTTCGTTGATCTTAAGATCGAAGCGTGTTGTGCTCTGTACGATGCCCTCTATTTCAAGGTCTTCGGATACTCTTTCAACCTCTGTTATCTGTTCAAGAACGATCTTGATGTACTTTTCAAGAAGCTTTTCCAGAAGCTTTGAATCGGGTGCGTTTTCGGAAATGCTTGTAAGAACCTTTCTTAACATTTCTTCCGTTTCTGCAGAATCTGCTGCCAAAAGTCCATCAAGTCCGGATATACCTACAGACGGCATTGCATCTTCCTGAATTTCATCCATATTGATATATTCGTTATTCTTCAGATTGATGCGCACTGCCTTCTGATTAAGTTCGGGTATTGCAAAAGATACGTTGAATTCATCATCAAAACGGAATTCAAGTGTCGCAATTTTTTCGCTTCCTGCCGACAAAGCAAGATCAAGCGCTCCTACCTTGCCAAAGGAATTTATCTTGTAATCAACCGAAAGCTTGTTTTCAGTAATACCAATCTCGTCGATCTTCTCCTTGAGCATTCCGTCAAGCTCAACGTAAAGGCTGCCCTCTGCAGCTACATTTGCGCTTTTTGTTTCTTCTTTTGCCGCTGTGCCGCAGAATTTAACAGATTCATCATAAAGGTCTATAAACGAATCTGAAAATGCGCTGACTGAATTTCCGAGTGCATAACGGTAGTGCGTTTCGGGCGATGACATCTTCATAACCAACGTCTGCGCCTTTGAGCTGAATGCAAATACACAACCCAAAATCGCAACGACTGCAACAACAGCCGCAATTATGGGAAGCTTCAACGATTTTTTCTTGGGCTGTTCAACAACAGGTGCCGCAGCAGGTGCTTCTGCTTCCTCGCTTGCCTGTTCTTGGGCGGATGCTTCTTCAGCCTTCACTTCTTCGGCTATCGTTTCCGCTGCTGTTTCTTCTGCTTTAACTTCTTCAACATTTTCGCTATTGCTTACCTGTTCTTCCGCAGCCTTACTGCAAAATTCACAGGATGTGCTGCCTTCGGGTATAGGTTTACCACAATCTCTGCAAAACATAATTAATTCCTCCTGAATATATTTTCGCCATTATAGCACATAATTGTTCAAATTTCAATACTTTTCGATTAAAATATGCAATGTTATGTGCATTAAATATTATTTTGACTACAATATTCGCTCTGTTAAGTATACGGTGATAAGTAAATTTTGTGCAAAAATTAAAACAAATGCTTTGATTTTTAAAATGATTATGATATAATAAGTATAATATTGTATTAAACGAGGAGAAAAAGATGGAGCGTTTTAAGCTGGTTTCACCGTTCAAACCTACAGGCGATCAGCCTCTGGCAATAGAAAAATTATCAAACGGTGTAAATGACGGTCTGCCTGCACAGACACTTTTAGGTGTAACGGGCTCGGGTAAGACCTTTACAATGGCGAATATCATTGAGCGTGTGAACAAACCAACTCTTGTGCTTGCGCACAACAAAACGCTTGCCGCACAGCTTTGCACGGAATTCCGTGAATTTTTTCCTCACAACGCGGTGGAATATTTCATCTCTTATTATGATTATTTCCAACCGGAGGCTTATATTCCCGGTAAAGACTTATATATCGAAAAGGATTCGCTTGTGAATGATGAGATAGACAAACTCCGCCACAGCGCAACGTCAGCCCTCTTTGAAAGGCGTGACGTTATAATCGTGTCGAGCGTATCGTGTATTTACTCCCTTGGTGATCCGAGAGAATACGAAAGTCTTGTACTTGCGGTACGTCCCGGTATGCAGATGGACAGAAATGAGTTTATTGCAAAGCTGCTTTCCATAAACTACGAAAGAAACGACATAAGCCTGACACGTGATAAATTCAGAGTGCGTGGCGACACCGTCGATGTTTTACCCGCCAATTCGGGAGAAAAGGCAATAAAGGTTGAGTTTTTCGGGGATGAAATCGACAGAGTTTCAACTGTAAACGTCATAACAGGCGAGATTCTTGAATACTTGACGTATGCCGCAATATATCCCGCATCGCACTATGCCGTATCGGATGAAAAACGCTTGGGCGCACTTGCGCAGATATACGACGAAATGCAAGAGCGTGTGGAATTTTTCAAAGCGCAGGGCAAGCTTATTGAAGCACAGCGCATAGAGGAACGAACGAAATACGACTTGGAAATGATAAAAGAGGTCGGATACTGTTCGGGCGTTGAAAACTACTCTCGTATTTTTGCAGGACGTGAACCCGGCTCAACTCCCTTTTGTCTGCTCGATTATTTTCCCGATGATTATTTAATGTTTATAGATGAGTCGCACGTAACGCTTCCGCAGGTAAGGGGGATGAGTGGCGGCGACAGAGCGAGAAAGAAAAATCTGATTGACTTCGGTTTCCGTTTACCGTCTGCATACGATAACAGACCGCTTTACTTTGAAGAATTTGAGTCAAAAATAAACAATGTCATATTTGTCAGCGCAACACCCGGTGAATACGAAAAAGAGCATTCTTTGCAGACTGCCGAGCAGATAATAAGACCTACGGGACTTTGTGACCCGAAAATAATCATCCGTCCTGTTCAAGGACAGGTTGACGATCTGATAGGTGAGATCAAGCAGCGTGTAAAACGAAACGAGCGTACACTCGTTACAACGCTCACAACAAAAATGGCGGAAGACCTTACTGAATTCATAGAAAACACGGGTATTTCAGTAAGATATATCCACCATGAGGTCGAAACGATGGAGCGTAACGAGATAATACGCGACCTTCGTCTGGGTGTGTTTGACGTACTTGTAGGTATTAACCTGCTCCGTGAGGGGCTTGATATGCCGGAGGTGTCGCTTGTTGCGATTCTCGATGCCGACAAAGAAGGCTTTTTGCGTTCGGAGGTATCGCTTATACAGACCATAGGACGTGCCGCACGTCACGTTGACGGAACGGTTATAATGTATGCCGATAAAGAAACAGATTCGATTAAGCGTGCTGTCGCCGAGACGGAAAGACGCCGCACGATTCAAAGCAACTACAATAAGGAACACGGAATAGTTCCGAAATCCGTATCAAAGTCGATACGCGACGTTATAGAAATAAGAGCAAAGGATCAGACGTCCAACACAAAGAAAAAGAAGCTTTCGGCAAAACAGCTTGAAGCTGAAATCGAAAAGCTTACAGAACAGATGAAAACAGCAGCCAAGGAGCTTCGTTTCGAGGAAGCGGCAAGACTGCGTGATATGATAAAGGAACTTAAAACGAGGTAATATGTCAGAAAAATATATTGAAGCTAAGGGTGTACGCGTACACAACCTTAAAAATATAAACGTAAAGATACCGAGGGATAAATTTGTCGTTTTGACGGGTGTTTCGGGTTCGGGTAAGTCCTCACTTGCATTTGACACGCTGTATGCCGAGGGACACAGACGGTTCGTTGAATCGCTTTCCTCTTATGCAAGACAGTTTTTGGGACAGATGGAAAAACCCGATCTTGATTTTATAGACGGACTTTCCCCTGCCATATCCATCGACCAGAAAACAACGTCAAAAAATCCAAGATCCACCGTCGGAACCGTAACGGAGATATACGATTATCTTCGTTTGCTTTTTGCACGCGTAGGTGTTCCCCACTGTCCTGTGTGCGGCAAGGAGCTGCGCCGTACAAGCACGGAAAACATAATCGACAGAATAATGGAATTTCCCGAAAGAACAAAATTCATAATTCTCTGTCCTGTTGTCAAGGACAAAAAGGGTATGCACGAAAAGGTCTTTGAGGATGCAAAAAAAGGCGGATATTCAAGGGTAAGAGTTGACGGAAGCATATATGAGCTTACGGAAAACATATCACTTGATAAAAATATAAAGCACTCAATAGAGATAGTTGTAGACAGACTTATAATGAAGCCAGATATAAGAACAAGACTTGCAGATTCCGTTGAATGTGCGTTGAAGCTTTCGGGCGGAAGCATTATAATTCAGGATATATCTGATGAAAAGGAATACTCATTTTCTCTGAATTTTGCTTGTGAGGAACATAACGTAAGCTATCCTGAGCTTGAGCCGAGAATATTCTCTTTCAACAATCCGCTTGGAGCGTGCGAAAAATGTGACGGCCTTGGAAACATGCAGAAGATTTCCCCTGAAAAGGTCATACCCGACAAAAATCTTTCCCTGCGTGGCGGAGGTATCGCCGTCAACGGTTTTAAAAGTATGGACGAGGAATCGTGGTACGGCCCTCTCATTATGGCGGTCGGTGCTGAACTCGGCTTCACGCTTGACACACCGTTAAAGGATTATTCAAAGGAAGCATTCAATGCCTTACTTTACGGAACGGGAAGCAAAAAATACGAGGTAGTACGGTATTATGACGGTGTGCGTCACGATAAGCCCGCGGCTTTTCAGGGAATAATACCGATAATGGAATCCAGAATAAAAATGGCAGGCGGTGAATATTATGAGCAATTCATCGAAAATATTGAATGTTCAGCTTGTCACGGCAGACGTCTGAAGGACGGAATACTTGCAGTTACCGTCGGAGGGCTTAACATTCATGAGGTATGTACTTTGTCCGTAAAGGACAGCCTTGATTTCTTTGAGAATATTGAATTTTCCGAAACCGAATGGGCGATAGCACGTGAAATTATAAAAGAGATAAAATCAAGGCTCGGATTTCTTGTAAATGTCGGGCTTAACTATCTCACGCTTGCAAGAAACGCAGGCACACTTTCCGGCGGTGAGGCACAAAGAATAAGACTTGCAACACAGATAGGCTCATCGCTCATGGGCGTTATGTATGTACTTGACGAGCCGAGCATAGGACTTCATCAAAGAGATAACAGAAAGCTTATAAATACGCTTAAAAAACTGCGTGATGCACAGAACACTCTCATTGTTGTTGAGCACGATGAGGAAACGATGGAAGAATGTGATTATATCGTGGACATCGGTCCCGGTGCAGGTATTCACGGCGGTACAGTTGTTGCCTGCGGTACACCGGAGGAAATAAAGAAAAACAAAAAATCCCTTACGGGAGATTATCTGTCGGGAAGAAAGAAGATAGCTGTACCTGCGCAAAGACGAAACGGTAACGGAAAATTTCTTCAGATAATAGGCGCACGCGCAAACAACCTGAAAAATATTGACGTTACCATACCTCTCGGCAAACTCGTATGCGTTACGGGTGTTTCGGGTTCGGGTAAATCCTCGCTCATAAACAGCATTTTGTCACAGAAGCTTCTTTCCGAGCTTAACGGTGCGCATACAACGGCAGGCAAGCACGACAGAATAGAGGGGATACAACACCTTGACAAGGTCATTGTTATAGACCAGAGTCCCATCGGAAGAACACCACGTTCAAATCCTGCAACTTACACAGGACTTTTCACGGAAATAAGAGAGCTGTTTGCAAAAACTCCCGATGCAAAGCTGAGAGGATATTCATCAGGCAGATTTTCATTTAACGTCAAGGGCGGCCGCTGTGAGATGTGCGAGGGCGACGGAGTAAAATGCATTGAGATGCATTTCTTACCCGACATATATGTTCCCTGTGATACGTGTAAAGGAAAAAGATACAACTCCGACACTCTTGAAGTAAAATACAAGGGTAAAAATATTTACGAAGTGCTTGAAATGACGGTTGAAGAAGGACTTGAATTCTTCTCAAGCATACCGAAGATAAATAAAAAGTTGCAAACTCTTTATGATGTTGGACTTGGTTACATCAAAATAGGTCAGTCATCGACTACTCTTTCGGGTGGTGAAGCTCAGAGAGTCAAGCTGTCAACGGAGCTTTCAAAAAGAGCAACGGGAAAAACTGTATATATTCTTGACGAGCCGACAACGGGACTTCATACAGATGACGTAAAGAAGCTCATTGAGGTGTTACAGCGTTTGACGGATGCGGGTAACTCAGTTATAGTTATAGAACACAATCTTGATTTAATAAAAACTGCCGACCACATTATCGACCTCGGCCCCGAGGGCGGTGACGGCGGCGGAACTGTAGTTGCCGAGGGTACACCCGAAGAGGTTGCGCAAAATCCCGTATCACACACGGGTATATATCTGAAAAAATATTTATGATGTACCATTCAGGCGAGAACGTTCACTATCTTTGCTCGGCCCTCATAGTCGGTTCATTTTTTACGGAAAATATAAAAGAAGGTGCGAAGGCCTCGGAAATCGACGATGAAATCGTACTGAAACGTGGACGCTATAACAAATTCGCCACACATCCCGTCGCCGCGTATAATCACAGAGGGATAAAACTCGGGTACATTTCAAGACAACACAATACCGCTGTCGCAAATATAATGGACAGCGGTATGGTAACGGAATGCTTTGGTATTATAAGATCACTTGATAAAAGACGAACATCTGTTGGAATGCTTGCAAACATTTATTATGTCTGCGAAGAAAAGGACTACATAAAGATCATTTATATCATTCAACGGTCTTGACGGTAAGTGCTTCATAGCTGTCAAAATAAACGATCTGCTGCTTTTCTATTATTTTATCAAGCATTATTTCAAACATCGACTTTTCGTAAAGCGGTGCAAAGTATGCGTCGAAATTCGTTTCGATATATTTTGTATCCTTTTCAAGCTTTTTGACTATTGCATAGCCGTACGGAAGCTCGATTATCTCGCTGTACTTACCGTTTTCAAGCTTTTGCACAGCTTCATCAATATATGCGTCATGTGTACCTTCTGTAAAATACTGAGGATTATTGCTTGCGTTTGTATTTGAATCTTCACTGTGTGCTATTTTAAGGTCAGTAAAGCTTTTACCTTCCTCGAGCTGTTTATAAATGCGCTCTATAAGCGTTTTGTTTTCGTTTTTATCATCACCGTAATCATTATAAAGCACTATCCAGTCAGCGCACATTATATAATTTTCGATGAATTTATTTACAAGTTCTTTATCTGCGTATATGATATTGTCGGAATCATCACCCGTTAAGTAGCTGAACAGCTTATTTTCAAGCACATAGAGCTTCGCAAGACGGTAGTTTGACCTATCTGTAAGGTGCAAATAATCAAGGTATTCGTTATATTCATCTATCGTGTTAAAATCCGATTTATTCGTTTCGATCGTAGCGTCAAGCGTTTTTAAATCTTCATCAGACAACGATACGTTATGCTGCGATGCAAGCGTTTCAATAGCATACTGACGGAATAAATATTCCTCCGCCTCCGCTTTTATTTCTTTATCAAAGCTGTTACTGTTCCAGAATGTACTGTCTGCACGGTCATACTTCTCTTTTATGTTAAGAAAGTAATAACGGTATTCCTCATACGTTACATTCTGTCCGTCTATTGACATAACGTCGGGATGTGATGTATAATCGGGTGAAGGATAGCTTTTAGCCTCGGTAACAGCATCGGTAACAGTTGAACTATCTGTACTCGTATCATCTGCACATGATACGAGCGCTGATACCATAGCGAATGCTGAAAGCAAGCAAATAATCTTTAAATACAGTTTCATTTTTGAAATTCCTTACATTTTTATTGTAGCAATTATATCACATTAAATTTAACAATAAAATACAAAGCATTTAATTTTTATAGTTTGGAGCGTACTATGTTAAAATATAAACCGTTTACAGTCTTTTTAATAATCACCGTTATCGGTATTCTGATGTTCTTTTCTTCGTTTATTGTATCATCATCTGTCGAGCGTGAATTTGCATCAAAAATTCCATTAAGTGCAACGGTTGAGATAACAGATAACAAAGCCGTAGCTGTATATGAATACGAAAATAATACGTACCGTGCTCCGCTTGAATATTCAAGCGCACTAAAAAACGGCTTGAAAATTCCCGTTTATATCGATGAAAACGCACCGGCGGAAATACACATAAAAAACCTCACATCGGTATACATTCTTAAATTTTTATCTTTTCCGATATTGTTTACAGGTATTATAGGTATGGCGGTGTCAACTGTGAAATATAAAAAAATATCAACACGAAAATAAATTTTGGCTGACTCATTTTCAGAGTCAGCCATTTATGTTACTTTCATTTGCCTTTCGGCTGTTTTTTCGGTGTTTTCTTCTTTTTTGCATGTGAAAATCCGAATGCGCCTAAAGATTTGCCAAGCTTATAATACTGACCGTGGGTATATCCTACAAGTCCGCAACCTTCCAAATGGAGCTTGCCTTTATCATCAAGCAGCTTTTCATCAACATTTACCGCAACGATGTCGCACACAAAGACATCGTGCGATCCCATCGGAAGAATATCCGTAACCTTACATTCAAGGCTCAAAGGACACTCATCGATAAGCGGCGCTGTAATTTCAGAGGCTTGTGCTTTTGTAAGATGCATTTTTTCAAATTTGTCAACATCTCTGCCCGAGCGTATTCCGCACCAGTCACAAGCATACACAAGGTCTGCCGTGGTGAGGTTTATCGCAAGCTCTCGTGTTTCTTTTATCAGTCCGTAGGAATGACGTTCCGGACGGATGGAAACATACGTTTTTGCGGGGCTTGAAGCCAAAATTCCGCACCAGGCAACAGTAATAATATTTGAATTTTCCATTGTTCCGCAACTGACCATAACGGGCGGAACAGGAGCTAAAAGCGTTGAGCCTTTCCAAGTGACTTTTGCCATAATAAACTCCCTAATTGATTAAACTTTCTGGGGCTTAGCCTGCATTTCACAGTATATGCATCTGTATGTTCTTCTGTTCGGATCTGTCAGCTTGAATATCTGCTCAAGATCAGGTTCTGCATTTGTAATACAACGTGGATTTTTGCATTTGAGAACATTGTTGAGCATTGAAGGAAGCTGAAGATGCTTCTTCTCGACAACTACGCCGTCTTTTATAACATTTACTGTAATATCGGGATCGATATATCCGAGAACGTCAAGGTCAATGTCAAAAAGTGAATCTATCTTGATGATGTCCTTTTTGCCCATTTTCTTACTTTTTACGTTACGGATCATCGCAACACAGCAGTCCTGCTTATCAAGCTTAAGATAATTATATATCTGTATTGCATTTCCTGCCTTTATATGGTCGATAACGTAACCGTTATTTATGGAATCTATATTCATACGGACACCTCCAAAAGCTTCATAATAAGCGCCATTCTTATGTATTTACCGTTTCTTGCCTGTTCAAAATAGCAAGCCCTGGGATCGTCATCGATAGACGGTGCGATCTCATTTACCCTGGGAAGCGGATGCAGTATTGAAAGATCGGGCTTTGAAATTGCAAGCTTCTGCTGATTGAAAATATACGTGTCTTTAAGGCGTATATAATCAGCTTCGTTGAAAAATCTTTCCTTCTGAACTCTCGTCATATAAAGGATATCGAGAGTGGGAAGGATTTCATCCATTCTTTCTATCTCTGTATACTTAATTCCGCAAGCATCAAGTACATCGGTCTTTATATATTCGGGAAGTTTAAGCTCAGGAGGGCTTATAAATACATAATTTATGTTTTTATATCTGCTGAGGGCAGAGATAAGGGAGTGAACGGTTCTGCCAAACTTCAAGTCACCGCAGAAGCCAATTGTAAAATTGTTGAGTCTTCCCTTTTTTCTCTTTATAGTCAAAAGGTCTGTAAGTGTCTGAGTGGGGTGGTTGTGTCCGCCGTCACCTGCATTTATTATCGGAACGTATGATTACATGGAAGCCGCAAGGGGCGCACCCTCCTTGGGATGGCGCATTGCAATTATGTCAGCATATCCTCCGACAACTCTCGTTGTATCGGAAACACTTTCGCCCTTTGAAGCAGAGCTCGTATCAGCCGATGAAAAGCCGAGAACATTACCGCCAAGCTCCATCATAGCCGCTTCAAATGAAAGACGTGTTCTTGTAGACGGCTCAAAAAACAATGTTGCAAGCTTTTTGCCGCGGCATACCTCTGCATATTTTGCGGGATTTTCAATTATATCCTCGGCACGTTCAATAAGCTCATCTATTTCGTCAACAGTCAGATCCTTTATATCTATTAAGTGGCGCATCTTATTTTCCTTTCGTGAAACTTTCAAACATCGTAAAATTTCCGTCGGCAAAAGACGACGGAAATTCCATTATACTTTATTTTTAAAATACTGAATTCTGTCGGGGACGTGAGGATATTTCGCCTTTATTGCATCACAGAACATAGATTTGTTTTCATTCGCTGTTGCGGCATTTTCAGCACCGATCAAAGCATATGTAGCATCTACGAGATGTGAATAAAGGGGATTATCAAGCTCACGGCAAATAAATTCCTGA
>JAZRTS010000211.1:0-14202 GCA_045652135.1 Eubacteriales bacterium
CACTATCCCGCAAAAACGTATATACGCTGTCGGACTCGGCAGCGCACCTATGAAGGAGAGAATTATGATGTTGACATCTAAACAGAAAAACAAATGGCTTTGCCTCGTTCTTGCCGTAGTTCTTGCATTAAGCGCCGTTGGCTGTTCATTCGGCTCGTTGAACGAAAAAGAAACAAGCGCAGCTGACACAAAAACGGAAAATACCGAAAAAGATACAAGTTCGGAAGAAACATCGGAAGATACAAAGGATATATCGGAAGAAACGGCAGAAGATACAAAGGATATAGCGGAAGAAACAACGGATGATGCAACCGAAGAAACGAAAGAGCCCGTTGATACGGAAAACCTCTTACTTTACGATTACGCAAAGGAAAATACAAACAACAGCTTGATATACGAGGGTTATACCGTAGAGTATATTGTTAACAGCGAGGATAACGAGGTGTTTGATTTTCACATACATCTTCCGCAAATAAGTGATAAATCACCTGCAAGCGAAAAATGGAATACTGATATTGTTAAAAAATACGGCAATGAATACGGCGAATATTTGAAAAAAAGCGAACAGGGAACCAACGACAGATTTTTTGCGGATGTAACTTGGAACACGGTTACAACGGGTGAGATCATAACTGTATATATCATCAATCATAGAGGTGTACTGTATACAGGCGGTCAAGGAATTGCGTATGACATATATCACTATGACACGGCGAATAAAAAATTCCTCACAACAAATGAGTTTCTTGCTTACTATGCAGAGGGTGAGTTTGCGGGGTATACACTTTCCGATGTTCTTGAGGTTATGAACAAAACACTCTATACTGCAGGGAATGATGGAGATATTGTACCGTTGACCGAAAAAGATATTCAAGGTGTTATTCCATCTGTTTTAGGTGACGGCAGATTTGACGTTGTGTATCAAGGATATCATATCGAAACAAAATTCGCAGATAGAATTTTGTTTGATGATTATGATATACACAAATCTTCCGAAAACGGTGAAATGAGATCGTATACATACAAATATGATTATAATGATATTCGTGATCCCAATGTTTGCCAATGTAAAACAACCGACGAGTCAATGGATGGGTATCATATAAGACTCGTTGAATGGACTGATAACTCCGGTGATGGCGAGTGGGGAGTTTATGCAGAAAATATTATGCTGTTTGAATATATAGACTTTGACATTGAACGCTCGGCCACAGACGGCAAAGTGTATTTATCAGGTGGCACGCAGAAAATTCCCTTTTAAGATTAATTGAAGAGCTTTACTAAATACTTGACGAGGCGGAGAATAGGGAGAAAAATAAAATGACGGAATATATTACATTGAACTAGTCAATAGTTAGTAGACACAAAAAAGAATACTGTTAAGCCGTCTGTTCAAGTCTAAATTGAACAGGCGGTTTTCGTTATATAGCAAAAATAATGGCAGACACTTTTTTAGTGTCTGCCATCATTATATCAGTTCATACTGTGCGGCCGCTTTTTATATTATTTGGTTATAATCATATCCTTAAGACGTAAAAGTGTAAGTCTTTTACGCATGTACGGGGAATATTTTACGCACTTGTCGAAGAATGTACGGTCTTTTTGTATGTCGTCTGTTGTAATTTTACAGCCTGCTTTTTCCATTGCAAGCTTGCATTCTTCATACGACGGCATACCTTTGATGATTTCTATTATCTTGCCCCACGATGTTTCAAGTTTTTCGGGGCTTACCGCATCAACGATGTTTTCGGGGTGATTTACTTTTTTAATATCGTCAGCCATAAAGCCGTAGAACTCATACACCTCATCCCAATTTACACATTCTTTTGTTGCTTCTATTTCGGAATGACGTGCAAGCTCGCCGTAATATTTCAGCATTTCAAGCGTGCAAACACCGACGTCGTCACCGTGTAAATTCGGAAGCTTGCCTTTTTCAAGTTCAAGACATTCGATTACGTGGGAAATTATATGCTCACATCCGCTTGCGGGACGGGAGTTTTGCATAAAGCTCATACCGATGCCCGTTTTCAGGAGTGACTCAAATATCTTTCCTGCGGTATACTCGTCATTCTCGGTTACTTTATCAGCCATATCCATAAGCTCGTCGACAGCATCTTTTGTAAGCTTTGCAACATTTTCGCAGTACGTTTCACCCGTGAGTAAATGCGATACCTGCCAGTCTATGAGCCCTACATATTTCGATACCATATCGCCAAAGCCTGCCGATTTCAGCTCATTTGGTGAGTTTGCAAGTATCTTTGTATCGGCGATTATCACCTCGGGGCTTTTCGCAGGATAGCTTGATTTGAATCCGTCACATACTATAGGTGAGCTGTACGAGGCAAATCCGTCCATTGACGGGGCAGTGCCGAAAATGCAAAGCATTTTGTCACAGCGTGCGCAAGCAAGCCTGCATGGGTCATTGACTGAGCCTGTTCCGACAGATAAAACCCCTATATCACGGTCTTTTATAAGAAATTCTATTTCCTCGACCTCGTTCATCGTTGCCACACGAAGCTCATCATATATTTTAAATGATACGTTAAATCCGTCAAGACTCTCAACGATGCCCTCTGATGCTTTAAGTGTATTTTTGTCGGCAACAAGCAGGATTTCATCCGGAAAACTGTTATTTTTAAGTATTTCACCGACTTTGTTTACAAGTCCTGTGCCTATTTGTATATCTTTAATTGAGGTCGTGTGTTTTACACCGCATATGCATTTACCCTCAAACGATTTTATAATATCAAGAATTTCTGACATTGTGTCTCCTTTACCGTATTA
Source organism: Eubacteriales bacterium (assembly GCA_045652135.1). GTDB lineage: Bacteria > Bacillota > Clostridia > Oscillospirales > CAG-272 > RGIG7213. The sequence goes on from JAZRTS010000211.1 coordinate 2,785, forward strand.
GGAAGTATTTGAAAAGATTTCCGAAGGAAATCTGCGCCCTACGCCCGTGGGCAGTTCGCACGGCGAACCACTGTTTCGCCTGCAAACTGTGGGGGGACGGGCAGGGCGCAGAAAATCAGTAATCTATTTTATGTGCTTGAAATTTCCGTAAGTTTCATTTACTGTTTCGACAAAGGAAAATGTCCCGTCGTATTCGTTTAGAATATTCTGCAAGTCAATAAGCTGATGCTTGTTTACAACGCATATAACGACGGCTTTTTCATCCTTGCTGAACGAACCGAGAGCTGACAGCTTTGTGGAGCTGTGACGCAGCTTTACGGTTATATCATTCATTATTTCATCTGCGTGTGTTGTGATTATCGTAAACTTACACGCCGTTTTTGTACCCTTGATTATAAAACTGCCGATAAAGCTTGAAATGAAGCAGTATAAAATACAAAGGCAGACAGGCTTGTAATCGTATACAAGTACATTGTTTTCATTTGGTACTGCGTAAACAAAGAACGATATTACCGCAACAAAAGCGTTAAGTATAAACGTCACCCAGAAGAAATTAAGGTCGGGCTTTTTGGAGTTGATATATTTTGAAATTATATCCGTACCGCCCGTTGATGAATGTGTCCTGAAGCATATACCGTAAACAAATCCGCTTATAACACCGCTTAAAAGCGCGGGAAATACCGTGTCGTGTCCTTGTGCATTATACTGAAATTGCTCAAGGCCTATATTTTGCAAAAGTATGAAAGAAAGTGAATAAGTAAGACAGAATACAAGGCTTCGCTTAGCGAAGCTTTTATCTATGAAGAAGTAAGCCAACGCGCAAAGCGGAATATTGATTATAAGTGACATATAACCGATACTGAATCCCGTTTTATATTGTATCATAGTTGCAATACCGTTAAGACCTGCAGGGGCAAAACCGTTTTCAACTATGAAAAGCTGATAATTAAAAGCGAGTAAAACTGCAATAGCGATTATTGCAAAATAAACTAAAAATCCTTTAGCTGATATTTTTTGTGAGCCGGACACATTATCACCGCCTGTATTTAATTTCATTAAATGTATGCATTGTATCACAGATTAATGTATAAATCAATAGCGTGTTTGTATTTATTAAAGTTCTTCTAAAATATAATTCGTTATTGTATCGGTTACACGCTGTGGAACAGAGGGGAAAGATGAGGGAGTGCCGAATTTTATTTTATCCGCTGAAAGGGAAACATCAACATCGCCGTTGGTTTTTTGTGTGAATGTGAAAGCGGGGGTGCGCTTGCCTGAATTTATTGTTATGTTAAATTCATCACTTATCGTATAGCTTTCATTTTGATATGATTCATTTAATACTTTTTTATATGATGCCGATGCTTTAGGTGCGCTTTCGTCGGAAACATCAAGCTGAAATGTCATATCGTCTTTTTGTATGCACTTGATGTAGACCTTATCCTGATATACACCGTCATAGTAGCTTGCGTCTTTTTCGGATTTGAGGATTATAATTCCGCTTATCGGCTTACCGTCTTTATATACAACGTCTTTACACGTAATTTCGCTTGTTACAGGCTCCGTTATACCGAGGGACGGATTTGAATATTCCATAAAAGTATATGACGTTATTTTTCCGTCATCGCTTTTTGAAAAGCTCGTTGTCTGTTTTATTTTTCCGAGCGTTGATTCATCAAGGCTCATTTCAAATGTGATCTTGTTATCTTCAAGCGAATACGTACCTGCACCGTCGTATTTTCTTAAAAATGTTTTTGTCTGTTCGTCTGTAAATCCCATAGACGAGCAAATATCACGAGCCATATTATTTATGTATGATTTTGCAAATGTACAGCTTTTTCCGTCATCGTTCAGCGTAAGCATATCCGAAGTAAGCTTGGTTGAGTTACTTTCATCATCGGCGCCGTAAATTACGCTTGTGTCAATACCGAAAACGGTGAAGACGGTAGACTTGTCGGGAATGTCATCACTCAACTGTACTGCATTTGAAAACATTGCTTGACCTCTTGAGTCAACGGCATAAAAAACAAATCCTGCGGCTTCAACACCGTAAAAATTAAGTCCCGATGTGGGGATGTACGTAACATCTTCCTTGCGCTTTACCGATTGGGGAATACCCGAAAAGGCAGAATTACCGGAAAATCCCGAAATCTCAAAGTCACCCGTAAAATGCTCCAACATTGTTTCGGGCGCTTCATATTCTTCGGCTGTTTTCATCAGATTCAAAGCAGAACTTATGACTTCATTTTCTTCGTTTTCTGTAACCGCTGTGCTTTCATCATTTGTGCTTGATGAGCTTTCACTTGATTCACCGTTCCCACACGATGTGAATAAAAGGATAAAAGCCAAAAGAAAAGAAATTATAATGCTGAACGTGAACTTCATAAGTCAATATCTCCTTTTTATTTGTATTCTCATTTTTTCTTTTTTTCGCTTGCTTCGGATGCTTTGCACAGTATTTTGATAATCAAATACCTAACGCTTCTGGTAATGACCAAAATGGCAAAATATCCGCCTATTGTGATGGCATAATATTGCCACGGCAATGAGAAAATTAATCCGATAACAGCAAATAATATAGGCACTACAGAATATCTTATGATATTTAATATTGTTATCATAACAGGGAAAACATCATCTATAAAAGTCAATGGTCTTTTCATATCAGTTACACTCCAGTTATCGGATAGTTATATAACAAGCGAGATCGCAGTGATTTACTACTTCGAGAATATTTATGCATTTTCTTTTTGTTCATTTTGAGTGTTGGCATTTGTGTTTTTTGTTTTTACATAATCGAATAACATATCAACGATTAAGGCATCCTTCCCCGTATTGAATTTTCTGGCAAAAAGAAACGGTGAGTTGATAAGTGATTCGAAATCATGTGTTCTAAATGTATATGGATTACCTCGAGACCAATCTATGTATCGCAAACAAGAAAGATAATCGTTGTTGGGATTAGGGTAAAAAAGCGAATCTTCTAAGTCGAAATTTTTTATAATCATTTGCAAAAAATGCTCATCCGGGCAGCTTGTGAAACGAAAGTGTTTATATATCCATGATTTTTTTGCAACTACATATTCAGCTAATTTGTGAGTTATACTGAACCATTGAGAACCGTATGCAATTGCAATCTTTTGATTATATTTTCGACCGCCAAATATCTTGGTGAAAATATGCGATATTTTCTGCGTAATATTTTTAATACATGCTTCAAAAGAATTTTTACTTTTTGTGTAAGCCCACATGCAATGATATGCGCAAATACGGTGTCGTGCTCGTTCGGCTGCATCATCAGAAGTAAAATGGACAAAATCTTTGCCGTGGTGCTTTTCGAAAAAAGAATAAATTTCATTTTGCGATTTAAGCGGCATATCAGCACCGGATAAAAGGTGATAATAGTGATATTGTCCTTTAATGGCAGCTTCAAGCAGATTTAATTCACACTTAACCATACTGAAATGCCCCCATTTTATACTAATTCGTTTTATAAAATATATCTTGGAGTGATGTAAAATGTGATGAAATTTTTCAAAAGGGAATTGTTTTACCTTTTTGTCTATATGTATGTAAAAATCATTTTGCGGATCGTCCAACAAACGTAGTTGCTTTTCCAGGATACTGAAATCATTATGTGCTATAATCAAATATGCATGCTTCATTGACATACCTCTCGTTTAATAAATTTGGCAAGTGTTCAAATAGGTTAGAAATGTGCTCTCGCAAATGAATTTATGTAGGTTATTTAATTAAATTCTCTCGACGATATATTTTTACTTCCGAAAAACGCACTTCTCTGAATTGTTCGTTTCCGAATTCGTCAAAATCATCAAAGTAACGTCCAAGCTCAATGCGATATATACGGTTTCTGTCAGATGGATATTCAAGACAGTTTTCAATACGAAGTTCACCTTGATCATGTAATTCTCTGATTGCATTTCGCAGTGAAAAAGTGTTTACAAATCCTTTGATCTGTGAATTCAAAAGCTTTTCAAGCTTTTTCTTGTTTTTGGGATTCATCGAACACCAAGAGATCTCCAAACGTAAATCTGTTTTAAAATGCACCGTTTTGTCTATGGTCAGATCATTCAGAACACTTTGTATTTCCGATGAATTCAGCATATTTGCAATTTTGCCGAATGTTTTATCACTGATATGTGTCATCCAGCTGTCGTGTACGATATCCGCTTTTGAGACCTTGAAATTCAGCTTTCCGTCGAATACTTTTCTGAAAATATATATATTTCCCTTATCGTCTGATTTGTAAAAATCCAAAACCTGATAGATTCCGCTTCGCATTTCAATGTGAAAAAGATCGCCTTTTGAAAAACTCATATTTTGTAGATCTCCTGTTGTTTTTTAAATTATACCACAAATCATTAAAGAATTTCAAGATTTATCATCCGGGAGTCACACTTAATCGCTATTTTTCGGGGTGCTACTCTATGCTTGCAAACCATATCCATGTATCATGACGTGGTATAAACACTTTCTTTTTTACGAGCCTGTTCGTTTAGGTATTCCGCGCCTTTTATAACATCAGAATGAAGAAAACGATTATAGTATTCTTCTATCGAAAAATCTTTCAATATTTCATCTGTAATGTTCCACCAATAATCACAACCTCTGCTTAAATGTCCTAGCCGTTCGGAGAGTTCCGGGTGTAGCGCAAACTTGACTGTTTCAAGTGTCAATTTATCTTTGCGATATCCGTTCAAATTGTAAAGGGCGACACAGCCGAGATTAAAAGTAAAAGAATAATCGTCAGGAGAGTTAAACATTGACTTTTGCATTTCAAATGCACAAGCCACCTTTTTATCAGCTGAATATTTATAAAAAAGCGTTCCTTTTCCGCTTCTTTTATAACCATGGGAAAGTAAATCTTCAGTTATTCTTGATAGAATATATTCGCAGATTGATGTCATATCCATAATGTCGCCGCCTTTCTCGGCACATCCTTACAAAACAGATCCGTACTGCAAGTTCTACCGAAATCGATCCGTGTTTTACCGCCGGAGGATAGACTTATCACTTAACGATGACGTGGTTAAAAATTTCACATTACGCCGGACTTTTAACGCTAAGTCTATAAAATGAATCTATATATCGCTTAGTATACGCGGGTTACATCGATTTTTATTTTTGCCGTCTCACCCGCGAGCTTTACAATTACTTCTTTGTCGGAAATGTCTTGCAGGACTATGGATTGATTCTGATTAACATCAACTGAACGATAATATTCTCCGTCAATAATAATTACTATTTCAGCATTTCCTGATTCTATAGAGCTATTGATATTAATCGTAAGAGTGTTACCCGAGATTCTCGTTGCCTGAAGAATTATCACGCCATGGATTTTTCCAAATGACCTGCTGATATCATCGTAATCGCAATCGCGAAGTGTTCTTTCGGTTATATTTGTACGATGACCTGAATGTCTTTCTGATGCCATAGAGCTTCTGTAACTGTTATTTTTACTCAAAATATCGTCCCGTGTGATTTCGGTCAGCGCAAAATTTTCAGGTCCGTTTATGTCAACAAATTTAGATTCCGATGCTAATGCAATGATAACTGCGATTGCAATTATAACTGCAACAACCACAGGAATGGCAATACACAAAGCGAGCATCAAAGTATTTTTAGTTCTTTTGTACCCGCAACTTTCAAGATAATCTCGCAAGACCTTTTTTATTTCTTCCGAATCGAATACCTCTTTTGATCCGTCCAAACCGTACGAAACTACTTTTTTACGGACTCCATATCGTCTGCTGTACCCGTCAAAGTCATAAGTTGTTTCTGTATAGGTTTTATTATCCTTTAGGTGTGCAATGCAACGGAATGTCGATTCTTGCGAACGGATGCCGTGATATTTAGTTTCGATAATTATTTTATCGCCTTCTACTGCAACAGTATATTTTTTATCACTGCCGTTCAGGGCAAGCGCGCCTTGTAAAACCTCTTGTTTTGTCATAAAAGAACCGCCTTTCTGCATTCATTATAGCATAAATCCGTTAGTTTTTCAAGTGAAATATTCGCTTTACGCTGAATGTGAAATGAAATAAATCCCATCATGCGCCGCAGCGCATTTCACACGCGAAACGTATTTCACGCACAAAGTGGATTTCACAAATCCCACAAGGGATTTATTTCACTGAAAAAAGCCATTCGTGTAAGCGAATGGCTTTTTTCTTGTGATATCACTACAAAATCCCCACAAGACTATCATACAAAAATAGTCCATAATTTTTGTCGTGAGGGTACACTTATCCCTTGGCGATGATGGGCGCAAAAAGTTGTCCGAGATCTGTCGGGGTTTTTCGCCATGCTTGTAAACGAAGTTATGTGATTATTTTTTAGTTGCAAAATATGCATCACAGATTTTAAAAATTTCACTTTGAAAGAACTCTTTTTTTGTATTCGGAAAAGGCCATGTTTGTATGGATGTTTTGCTGTCTTTTGAACAAAACACTATTTTGAAGAAGTTTTCGTTTGTTTTATACGGTGTGGGTGTTAATTCGCACGTATACTCGCCGATTTCAGCCCATGCTAATTCTTTATTTTTAAAAAACAATCGATATTCTTTAATTCCATTTTCGTCTATCGAAATTCGATATCGAATAATGCTTGTGCGGAAATCTTTTATCAGCCAAAGAATGTACGCAAGCAAAATAATAATTAATGCAAAAATATAAAACCAATCAATATCAGCAAAATTATTCACAAGCAGATCATATACAGTGATTGCATAAAATGTAGGGAATGCGATAGAACATATAACACCAATAACAGTTTTAGGAAGATTTGATAAGTATATACCTTTATTACGTTTTGTAAGCTTCATTATGCCACCGCCTTTTTCCTTTCACTATACCACGAATCCGTTAGTTTTTCAAGTGAAATATTCGCCTTGCGGCGAATGTGAAATAATTTCCTTCAGAAATTGTGAAATATTGCCCTTCGTCGCAATGTGAAATGAAATTTGTTCATTCACGCGCCGCAGGCGTATTTCACTGCCGCAGGCAATTTCACACGCGTCAGCGTATTTCACTCGTTCCGTAGGAACGAATTTCACTGAAAAAAGCCGATTGCTTTCGCAATCCGCTTTTTTCTTGGCAGACTATTACAAAATCAATCCGTACCGCAAGTTTTTTGAAATCAATCCGTGTTTCAAATCAAAAGGATAGATTTATCCCTTGGCGATGAGGGGGCCCTCTGTCTACCGAGTGAATACTCTATGCTTGTAAAACGAGGCTATGTAAATTAAGCGGTTGGTTGTTGGCTCACTTGATATACTCCGTAAAGAATTGCAATGAGCAATATCAATAATGTTATTTTCCATACAACCGACCATATTCTTTTGGGTAAGCTCTTTTTCTCTTTCTTTTCGGCAAAAAGCAAAGGCGACGTGTCTTCGTATTCCTTGCCACAAGAGATACCATAGCTTTTGCAATAGCAAAATTTCATTATATGCATAGTTGCAATCACGGAACATAATACCGCAATACAAGTAAATCCCAGTATAGCAAGCGTTGCCGCCAAAGAAGAATTCATGCCTCGAAGCATCCTACCCATTCGTATACCCGCAAATGAAGCCCCCGATATAACAGCTATGTTAATGTTTGTTTTGGAGGATTTCTTTGCTTTGAAAATCCCTTCGCTTATCCTTTTTCTTGTTATCAGAAAATATATAGCTGATGATATTATTTGTAAAGCCGCTACAAGCACAATATCCCAAACATCTATATATTTCCCAACCAAAAGAATCAGGAACATCCATGACTGCAAGATGATACTAAGAGATAATGCGCTGAATGCACTAACAGCAAAACGGCAAGCGAATGATGGTTGCGGACACCACAGGTGGAATGTATAGACGACAATTGTATATACAACAATAAATGACAAGAAAATAGTCATTAAAATAGGCGCATTTCCTGCTATCCCGGCAACTGCACCGGTAAATCCTAAAAATAAATATGCAGCAGGAACCATCGTGCGCAAAGATGACAACGAAATGTAATTTTCCGAGCCGTAATATATAAAGGACTTTATTTTGTCTTTCACAACATCGCCGCCTTTCTTTAATCCTATTATATCATAGACTTGTAAGTATTTCAACCGTTTCGCAAACAAATCACGCAGGAGATGTTGATATGGTCAAGCTAAATGAAGCATCGCCTTGCGGCGATATGATGCATTTGCTTCGCAAATATGATGTTGCGCTACTTCGTGTCGCAATGATGTGCTGTTTGCTCTTATGTGCCGACAGGCACACATCCATTAGGCGAAGCCGTCATCATTGGGCGAAGCACTGCATTATTTGCCGAAGGCAAACATCATTGAAAAAAGCCATTCGTGGAAGCGAATGGCTTTTTTCTTGGCACACCCTTACAAAATCGATCCATACCACAAGTTTTTTGAAATCGATCCATGGTTTTCAGTCAGCGGATAGACTTATCCCTTGGTATTGACGGGAGCTGACAGTAACCGCTATCTTCCGGGCTGTCAGCACCATGCTTGCAAACGAATCGATGTACATTTATTTCACAAGTTTGTTAATGCGCTCGATTACTTTGGGCATTTCCTCATCAATCATTTCCGTATGAATGGATAAACCAATATTTTGCATAGCTATGTCCGGATACGAATAATCAACAAATAAAGGAAGCGTTATTGCTTGGGTTTCACGCTTAATAATTGAAAGAATTTTTCGATGCATATATTCACCAAATCCGCCATCATGCACGTTGGGTGTCAAAATCGGGATGAAAACCCCTTCCTTAATATGTATTGAAATTGTTTTTTCAATGTAGTTTTCATACTGAGTTCGGAGTTTTTGATATTCCCATGTGCTTAATCCATCGAATGAGCCGTTAATATCAGGAACAAAATATTTAACTCTATAACCATTTGCAATACAAGCCTCCGTTAATTTGTCGGAGATTAAAGTGTTTTCCGACCTGGCTCCCCAAATGATTATTGTATTTCGGTGTAGAATTTTTACAATTTCATTCAAAACACAAACCAATCCTATTTCGAACGATTCATCCAAATCCAAAATGTACAATCGACTGGAATCGAATGATTTTATATGCTCCAGTTCCTTTTGTACCCACTCACTTTTTTCAGCATTTTGGGACTTGCAATAAATAAAAATGTTTCTTGCCTCAATTTCCTTTTTAATAAATTCCTCTAATTCGGCATTTTTATCGTCTAAACATTTTAAGAAAAAAGTTAGCGGTTCACAGTTCAACGTTTCCAAAATGTTTCTAATTTTTCTTACTTTTTCAATATCGTGATGAGAGTGAGAGAGAAATACTGTTAACTTTGATTCTAAATACATACGATGGTCTCCGATTTATTCATTGTGTAAATTTATAAACTTTTTGCCATTTCGGCAGTTCGAATCCTTCGACTCGAAGAAAAATCGAAAATGGATCTATGGAAATTCAAAAAAAGTTAGGCGCGAAAAAAGCGGAGAAATCTCCGCTTTTCTCGTTTTTTCTCGGTCGGATCTAAATCGACCTAAAGACTTGGCAGGGGCACTAAGACTCGAACTCAGGACACGTGGTTTTGGAGACCACTGCTCTACCAACTGAGCTATACCCCTTTATAAAACAAAAATCGGAGATCCGATTTTTGTTTATTTATGGTGGGCCTTCAGGGACTCGAACCCCGGACCGACCGGTTATGAGCCGGTTGCTCTAACCAACTGAGCTAAAAGCCCAAGAGATATTGACATCTCTTGTCAACGGGAGATATTATATCATAGTTTTTTTTATTTGTCAATATATTTTTGAAATTTTACTCAAAAACTTTTTTAGCGTTGCAGGGAAACTGAAAATAATCGTTCTTGACATAAAGTTTTATACGTGATACAATGATTTTGCACATTTGTTTATCTTTAATTTTTAAAATATCAAAACAGAAAGTAAAATTGAAAGAATGAAAATTGAAAAATATAATAAACTTCCTAATGATGCAATGGCGGCAAGAGATACCGTTTTTTGCAAGGAGCAGGGACTTGTTGATGTCCCTGATAAAATTGATGATATAGCGGTTCATTTTTTACTTTACAACGATGATATGATCCCTGTCGGCACGTGCCGTGTTTTCAAAGAGGGAAATGCATATATCTTGGGCAGACTTGCCGTTTTGAAGGAATACAGAGGCCAAGGCTTAGGCTCGCAGCTCGTCAAAGCTGCCGAGGAGCACATCCGCTGTATCGGCGGTGACGGTCTTATGCTTCACTCACAGTGTTCCGCATTGCTTTTCTACAAAATGCTCGGTTACTCAGAAGAAGGAAAGCCCGACGAAGTTCAAGGCTGTCTTCATATCTGGATGAAAAAGGATTTGAAAAAATAATCAAAAGAGTCATCGCTCAATCTTTTTGTCAGAATGCTTATAATATTCGTTGACAAGGCTTGTATAACCTAATTTTTTCATATCGGAATACGAAAAATTAAAGCGGGATTTATTTCTTTTGCCCGTTGCGATGTACCGTATGCAGTCTTGCATATACAGATCAATATTATGTAATGACCTGTCAGTATTTATAACAGGGAAAAACCAACGTGCCCAGGTAAGGTCATTTTCGTCGGGATTGCTGAAAAATTTTTCGTTGAATCTCCTGATAAAAACGGCTGCCGCTTTGGACGGCTCAACATTATTTCTGTCAGCCCAACGCTTCAAGGCTCTTGATTTTCTTCGCATCTTATGCTTTAATTTTTCGACTGATACAGAAGAAACATCAAGTATGCCATCTTTGTATGAAAAGCCCAAGAAAGTCCATTCTTCGTGCGGATGTGAAAGACATTCTTTCTTTTCGTTAACCGAAAGACCGTGCATTTCAAGCGAATTTTTTATATACGCTTTGTGCTTTTGCAGTTTTTCATACGATTTTGAAAATACCAATATATCATCCGAATATCGAATATAAAGCACATCTTCGCTGTAAAAATAGCTGTCAAGGTCGGAAAGATACAAATTAGCAAGAAAGGATGATGTAGGCACACCTGCCATTATCCCTCTGCTTTCATATACAGGTTCTCCGTCATACACGGCATACGGAAACTGCAGTAATGACACGATAAATGTGTAAAGTGCCGTATCGTTTTTCAGAACGCTTTTTAATTTCGGTAAAAGCTTATCCACATCAACGGAATTAAAATAATTGCTTATATCAAGCTTGTATACGTAATAATCGCTTAAATTCTTCGTTTTCAGTATGTTTCTTGCCGCATTTTTGACACCGTATTCTTTTCTGAATGAATACAGATTGGGTGCAAAAATGCTATCGTATTCATGAAGCAGATGCGTTATCAGCTTCAATATATAATTTTCTTCGCGGTTGTATATATACACCGTTCTTTTTTTGCCGTTTTTTGCTTTGTTTAAAAGCGTTTTTTTAGCAGG
>JAZRTS010000212.1:0-4935 GCA_045652135.1 Eubacteriales bacterium
TCCAACTCCTTGGCCCACAGAACGACATGGCTACGATCCGACTTGAACACAAAAAGGAGGCGTCGAAAGTGAAACCTAAGTGTCCCTTTTGCGGATCACACCGTACCCAAACGGTTGGCGGCGAAAACGGCAATCCATTTAACCGACGCCCCGAAAAAACGGTATGCCTTGATTGCGGCAGAGCCGTTAGTGTGGAAGTTGGAGTCGAAGATCTGCTGAAACACGCTGATTTATCAAACAGGAGAAGAATTATGGATAAACCTTGTATAACAATTATTCGTATGTACGAAACCTTCGGTGGATCGGGCAAATCCGCCTATCGTACCGATATCAGAAAAGGCAAGATTCCTTATGCCGAGATGGAAAAGCTGTATGCGGAAGCCCCCTCGGATAGTAGCTTTGAAATCGTTGACGTAACCGACGATACGGTTTCCTTCGTTGTTGACGGCTCTTATCTTGACAGCGGAAAGGACGAAATCCATACTTTGCCGCTACGAAACGGTGTTGCCATCTTCAAGATAGTCGAAGAACGCAGAGACGAAATTGAGGGAGATTCCTTTACCTATGAGGTCAGCCATATCATGAAGGTATGCACCTCCAAACGAATATTGAACGTTTACGCCAAGGTTACAAAGCAAACCGAAAACGGTGAGAAAAGCGAGTTGACGTATAAAATGCTGCCCTATGCTCCCGGCGACTATGATCTTGGAGACGAATATCCCTTCTCCAAAAACGTATATACCGGTCCCGATACAGGCTATTCCTTCAGATGGTTATACGTTGACAAGGATATGCGCATTCGCTATCTTGATGAGGATTACCGTCCTGCTATAACTGCCGAAAAAGGACTCGGGTTTGTTCGTAAGTTCGGAAATGAAACCATCACGAACAACGTCAAGGAAGAGCCTTGGTCACCGGTTCTTGGTGATTTTATTTAAGGAGGATTTTATAATGGACATTATCCCGGCAATCAGAGAGCTCTGCAAAGGTGATAAGGGCTTTGAAAATATGTTTGATAAGAAAAAAAGCGGCGGTAAACTCGCAAAACTTACTGATGGCGACCGTGATGCCAATCTGTTTGAGGCTCTGCTTTACGGCAAGGCAAGAAGTGCGCTCATTGAAATGATCAATGATGCGTACAACTTCAAAGAATACGCTGTCAAGGCGCACGGACTTCTTATGAAGGACGGGCTCAGTGCAATGGATGCCAAGAAAGCACTTGAAATTTTCTTTGAGGCATTTGGATTCCCCGGATACAGAGAAATGGATCAGTCTAAAGTATCTACCTTGAGCGATACCGTTGGAAACGACTTCAAGGTGGAATACGAAGGCGAGGTCGTAAATGGCAAGGAGCACGGCGTTGGCGCAAGAACCTGCTATTCACACGGCAAATGGTGTCACTACGATGAGTGCGTATGGATCGACGGCGTGATGAACGGCTATTTAAGTGCAAAAGACCTTGAATTTTCTGCCTTCGAGGTGCAAAAGATCGGATTTGTCATTGACGATCACGAGGTCGGCAAAACAAAGTGCTTCTCGGGTGAAGATGAATACTATGACGATGGACTCAAATTTAACGTTAAATAAGAAAGTAAAATGTCCGAAATGCGGAAGTGAAAACGTCGTTTGCTTGGACGGCAGCGGTGCCGTAACCAAGTACGGCGACAACGTCATGATCGATATAGCCCCCGATATGTGGCTGTGTCAAGATTGCAAGGAGAGCTTTCGCATCGAAAATATAGAATGATTCGAAAGAGCGGAACGCAAGAAAGAGGATGACTGATTATGAAACTGAAAGTTAAAAGATATAGCGATATGGGCGCGCGGAGACCTTCATCTGGTATTTTCGGTGAGATTGTTGAGATTGAGCCCAAAGTGGGTGAATACGATACCGTGGAGATGTTCGGTATTTTCCACGCATTTCGCAGCTTTCGGATTCTATCGGTGGAAGAGAACGGCGTTACGATATCGGCGGTTTCTCAAGTTAACGGAGTGGTGACGGAGCATGAGCCGCAATGGCTGCGAAAAGGCGGTTTCATTGGCTTTGAGGATAGCTGTCGCTGTACAAGTGATGACGGACCGTCATGGGAAGCGACCGACGACTTGAACTTTGAGTTAATCGAATAGGGGGTGATGCGTATGGGCAAAGCAATTAAGATTACAGTAAAAAAAGCCCCCGAAGGCTATGACCTCGGAGCAAGTAAATTCTTCGGAACACCCACCGTTCCCCTTGCGTGGAATGGCGACTTTTATGATGACGAGCTGTTTTTCTGTCAGATCAAGCTATCCGATATCGCCGAGCTTGATAAGGAAAACAGACTGCCTCACACGGGTTATCTCTATATTTTCCTACGCACCGAGGACGGAAAATATCATCTCGGCGCGGATGTGCGATATCACGACGGCGAGCCCGAGCTTGCCATCGACGATTTCAACGCCGCCGTGGAGGAATATGAGAAATACACCGAGGCGTACCTAATGGAGTTTTCCGAGGTAGACGAGAATGAGGTTTGCACCAAGCTCTTCGGAGTGCCGAGCGATTGGAACTACGCAGATGAGCCGCCGAAGCTCCTATTTCAGTACGATCCCCTCGACAACGAGATGGATTTCCTTGATACACTTGACGGATTTGTATATCTCTTTTTCGGGAAAGATGAAAGAGATTTTAGCCAAATAACATTACAGGAGGAATACACCTAATGAAAAGATTTATGAAATTAACGGCACTGCTGCTCTGCGTGGCGATGCTCACATCAACCCTTGCAGGATGCGGACTTTTTGGCGGTGATGACACACCGGAGGATGTGTTTGATCCCCCGTATCTTGAGAATTACTACGTCAATAAGCACGATCCCGTTTGCGTAACAGGCGGAATTGAAGTGTACAAATACGAAAAAGCTACTGACACTTTATGGATGGGTGGTCACGCTTATCATGGCGGATTTGTGTTCCGTGCACAGCAGACAGGCGACGAAAACGCCCAGGTCGACCTGCCCCTTGATGGACTTTATGAGAACATCAGCTTTGTAATCGGTGGCCAATGCGGTAAAATTGAGATGAAAACCGATGAGAACGGCAATGAAGTTCCGGCTTACAGTAGCTCATATTCCTGCTCTCCTCCTACTCTGCCTGGACAGGCAAAGGAAGTTAAGGTCGGTCTTCAGTTCTGGGCAGATGATAAAATGGTTGATGAGGTTCTGTTCTCCAACTATCAGGTTCCGGTTAGATATACATACAATGTTTCCGGCGCACAGAAATTCACCTTTAAGATGGTAACAGGCGGCAGAGAATTATCTCCCAATGGCGTTCCCGTGCTGGAACTGACTGTCTGGGAAGGCGAAGCTCACGAAACAGGACACGTTACCGCACCTGCCGGCAGCGAGCCTGTACAGCTTATTAAGGATCTTAAGCCCTATTTGATTCCCGGCACTTCGGGTGCGGTGTATTATCCCAATATCAGCGAAGAATCCGAAGGCAGAAACTACATCAATATGAGCGGCACCAAATACGAGAACGTCATTGCGACTTACGTTTCGATGGGAGTAGTTACCGATGACGAGGAAGATATCTATTTCAACCTTGAGGGTAAATACAACTATCTGACCTTCACCGCAGGAGCAGCAGACAGAACCACCACCCACGATGAGGGATCTGCATGGCTGACGGTCTATGCCGATGGCAAAGTCATTCACGAGGAAAAGTATTCTACACACGAGTTGCCGAGAAAGGTTACTCTTGACGTAACCGGCTGTCATCAGCTTAAATTCGGTTGGATGACCGACGAAGGAAATGAAAACTTCGGAAATGCAACAGGCTGTTTTTACGGTATAGCTGATGCTTACTTGGCAACCACCAAGGAAGCTTTAGAAAATATTACGGGTTCTTCCCAAAACTTCCCCGACAGGCCTGTCAAGATGATTTCTGAGCTCGGTGTGTTTGGCGTGCTCAGTAATATGCAAGACGATGCAGTTCTTGACGGCTCAACCCAGTTCAAGACCTTCTCTATGGGCGGTGTGAAGTTCAACGAAGGTGTGATGCTGCACGCATCCCACAACGTGCTTTCCTCTAAGCCCGCTTATGCTGCCTTTAATCTCGGTGGAAAATATAATACAATATCCTTCGTTGCGGGACATATTTCCAACCGCAACGTTTACGAAAACGAGCAGATCGAGATCTATGCAGACGGAAATCTTATCAAAACCATTGACGTTAAGTGTACGATGCTTCCGCAAGAGTATGTTGTTGACGTTACGGGCTGTAAGCATCTTGAATTTGTTTCCGGTAAACTTACCAACCAACTTATGGAGCGTCCCGTAGTCGGTATTGCAAATCTTGTTGCATATCCCGAAGGATATGTTGAAACCGATCTGTTCCCCGAAAGAAAACCCGAGGACTTCGGTAAATCCTGTGACTTAATCGACACCTTCGGCTTCTACGACGTTTACAATTCTCATATCAGCACTCAGATCGGAGCAGTAGGCGTACAGGATGGCTACTACGACGGTACTACCAACAAAAACACCTTTACTGTAGGCGGCAAGACCTATAACAAGGGAATTTTGCTGAAAACCAATATCCATATGGAACTGGATATGGCAGGCGTTGGAGGCGCGGGCGTACTTGGCACCCACTTTTGGGGTGGTTGGGGGCTCACTGTAATTGCCCTTGCAGGCTCGGGTGAAGCACACGAATCCGCATTCGCCATGGCAAATATTAAAGACAGCGGATATACCTCGGTTACGTTCACCGTTGCAATGCAAAAGGACAACAGCAGTATGATCGTTCAGGACGAATCTACTCTGATGATCGGTGCGGATGACGAGTGCATGAAGGAAATCACTCTTTCCAAGAACATGGAGCCCACCACCTTTACCGTACCTCTTGGCGAGGATTGCGAAGTCGGAGGCCAAGCGGTCTTAGGAAGACAAGAGGCAA
>JAZRTS010000213.1:0-11319 GCA_045652135.1 Eubacteriales bacterium
TGCGGCGGATTTTTGATACCGTTTTGATACTAAACAGAATAATAAACAACGGCAGGAATGTAATTTTCTGCCGTTGTTTGTGTATGACGGTGTCATTTCGGCGGCACCCATATTTTTATATCAGTTCACATTTTTTTTGAAAAAATATGATATAATTTTTATAACGATGCAATGTGAAGCTATGTTTTCCTGTATAGTAGTATGAAAGGCTTTCAAATAAATACGAAGGGGGGATCATTATGACAGACGAAAAAATTGTGGAATTGTATTGGGAACGTTCCGAAGAAGCAATTAAAGAAACCGATAAAAAATACGGTCGATATTTTCACTATATTGCAAAGGAGATTCTTCAAGACGAAGAAGATGCAAAAGAAATTGTAAATGACACATATTTGAAAGCGTGGAATTCAATTCCGCCCGAGAGACCAAGTCCTTTGAAAGCTTTTCTTGGACGGATAACAAGACAACTTTCTCTCAATCGGCTTGAGCAGAACAAAGCACAAAAGCGCGGTGGCGGACAGTATCTTCTTGTACTTGATGAGCTTGCAGAGTGTATCCCCGATGGTAGTGGAAGTGAAGATCTTGCATCCAATATTGATCTAACCGATACAATCAATCGGTTCTTGCGAAACTTGCCTATTGAACAGAGGCGAGTATTCATCAAGAGATATTGGTACATGAGTTCTATTGCTGATACCGCAATTTCTTTTGGTATGAGTGAAAGCAAGGTGACGTCTGTTCTCTTTCGTGTTAGAAACAAACTGAAAGAATATCTTACAAAGGAGGGCTTTGATTTATGAAAAAGGAAAATATATCTGATGCACTTAATTACATTGATTTCGATATGGTCGAAGATGTGTATGAGAGCACAAAAGTAAATGAAGATCTGAATTATCTTGATCCCGCCCTAGTTGAAAAATACACCTTGCAAAATGATAGGTCCAGACAGAAGAACAAAAAAAACAAAAGCGTATGGCTTCGCTTTGGATCGATCGCAGCTTGCTTTTTGCTGATCGTCAGCGCAGTCATTGTTGTGCCGATGCTGCGAGAGGATAATCCGGGGGTCGAACCTTATATTCCCAACGGTGAACCATGGGCTCCTATGATCGATTCAAATGTCAGAAACGTTGTATTAAGCGCATATGACGTTGGTAATGTGTTTGATGCACTAAAGGACAGAAATGGCACAAATCAATACACCAAAATATACACATCCTCGCCGGAATATTTAGGAATTACTCCATTACCAAATGCTGAATTCTTGCCTATCTATTCGACAAACAAAAAAACTCCCTCCAAAAGCAATTTGAATGATTTTATTGTCAAGTATTTGGATTCCGCTACGGAGCTTTTCGGAATCAATGAAAAAAACTATGAAATTAAAAAAGATGAAATGCCAAATGGTGATGCTTTTTTTGAGGCAGAAGTAAGCGGAAATAAAAAAGGTGTTCGTTTCACAGCACTAAACAATTCATTATATTTCTATTGTTACAGTATTGGTGAAAGACGGTTAGAAATCAATGGTGAAAAAGTTTCAATTTTAGAATCTGATACCGACGAGCAAATAAAGGAAAAGTTGGAGAATACAATCACATATGTGTGTACTTCATTTGGCAAACATTATACGGATATCAAGATCTGCAGAGATTATTCGTATCAACAGTTAAGAACGATAACAGTTTATCTGTATTCAACGGAAGAAACTATTTTTCCTACAAACTTCTCCAAAGAGCCTATGACATCTGACTATATTTTGTTAACCTTTTATACAGATTGGGGCAGTGGCACTTATTGTAATTGGGGCGGCTCTAAAGAGGAAGCTTTTCTGTCGGGGGTTTCACTTTATCAAACTGCTCAAAAATGTAATGACTATTATAAGGTCGATGCTAAAGCAAAAATGTTAACATTGGAAGAAGCTGAATATCTTCTTGAGAAAGGATATGTGTTTGGCGGTCATTCCTGTCCGCTTTGCATGGCTGCACAGCCCGAAGTCGATTTTAGTGATTATACTTTTGTCAATTTAGAGTACGTTTCCGATAAAAATGGGAATAGGTGCATTCCGTTCTATGCTTTTTACAAATGTATTATCGGCAAAGATGAACACGGTATCGTCACTTACGCAAAAACTTACGTGCCGGCAATAGAGGTCAGTGGATATGATGAGTATTTCGAAAGCCAAAAAGATAATCATCGAAACTATGGGGATGTTGACGAAGTGGGTTAATTGATACCAATATTGAGTAGGGCGAGCGTATTTAGCGCTCGCCCTATTTGAAATTCAGCCAAAAATATGTTATAATATAAAAAATCCAAAAAACTTTCAAAAATCATTACACACTTTCAATTTTTTTCGTACTACTATTTATGAAGGGCCTTTCAAAAACGCAAGGAAGGAGGCGAGTTATGGAACTTCAAAGCAAACAAACGGCGAGAGTGCCGATGAATGACGAAAAAATCGTTGAGCTATATTGGGAACGCGATGAAAAAGCGATTGAGGAAACTGATTTCAAATACAAGAAATATCTGTTTTCCATCGCTTATAACGTAGTTCACGATCAGCTTGACTGTGAAGAATGCTTGAATGATACATACCTCGGTGCTTGGAACGCCATGCCGCCATCAAGACCGAACGTGCTGAAAGCATTTCTGACGACGATCACACGAAGAAGTGCAATCAAACGCTACCACAGTAAATTCAGACAGAACGTAATACCTTCCGAAATGACAGTATCTCTCTCCGAGCTTGAAGATTTCGTAGCCGGTAATGAGGATGTTGATGCAGATTTCGATGCGGAAAGACTTGGTCGTGTCATCAGCGATTTTGTGCGCTCACTTTCCGAGCGCAAACAATTCATATTTATGAGTCGTTACTATGTAGCAGATCCCATTGATACGATTGCCGATGATCTGAACTTGAGCCGTTCGATGGTGAACAAGGAACTTGCCGCCATCAGACGTGCCTTGAAAGAAAAACTCGAAAGTGAGGGTTATTCTATATGAAAAAGAAAGAATGGAATGAAGGGCTGAATCACCTTGATCCCGATCTTGTTGAAAAATATACCTTGCAAAAGGATAGGTTCAGACAGAAAAATAAAAAGCCCAAAAGCGTATGGCTTCGCTTTGGAGCAATCGCGGCTTGTTTCTTGCTGATCGTCAGCGCAGTCATTGTTGTGCCTATGCTGAGAGAGGATGATCCCGATAACGGTTTCAATATTCCTATTGTGAATATTCAGACACCATCTTCTGCACCACACTATTATGGTAACGAAAGCAGTAGTGGTATGCCGTTAAGCGCCAGTTTGGAAGCAAATCCGGCAGGTATTTCCGTGACGGCTCAACTTATAGAAACACTTCCCGATACTTATACTTTTTTTGATGATTGGAATCAGTACGAATATCGTCTTTTGAAAATGAAAACCGTCAAATTATTGAGAGGACAGGAAATGACAGAAGAATTCTATTATATGGTTCCCGTCGCTTTTATGACTGATTTCTCGATATATGATAGTTTTGTAATCAAAAATATGGCACAGTTTGGATATGAGTATTCGGTGATGTATAATAAAACACAAGGTAAAGCCGAGCAATTAAATCTCGTTCTTTTCGGATATCGGATTTATGGTTATCATCTTATGGGGGGGAACTTTGTAGCATTCGATTCTGACGGAAATTTCGATGAAAGGCTTTGGAACGCAAATAAAGCTTGGATCGAAGTAACAAAAGGTGCACTGATTATAGACACTATTGCACAGGCAGAAACTATTAGTCAGCAAGAAGATGATGGCTGGGGAAATAATTTTTATGTGAATTTATTGAATGATATATCTGGTGAGGCTGCAAACGTTTTAGAAACAATTAAATCTTTTGAAAACGGGTTATTTGTTCCTGCTTTTTCATCGGATAAATTATTCCTTTCGTCGAAGGTTAAATTTCACGCCGTCAGATATATAAACGGTTTTGCAACTAATGAAGAAGTCAGCGTATGGAGTAAAGAATGGACCGACACAGACCAAGATACCTATGCTTATACAAAGGCACGTTTTAACGAAGAAGATATGAACTGCCTGCCCGACCTGCCCTCTGCATTTGAGTCGGTCAAAGGAGCTTTGAAAAGAGGATCGGTAGCACCGCCGCATTTTAACAATCAAGAAAAGCTGCGAAATACAACAAGCGGAGTTTTCGGTTGGTATGCCAAGACGGAAAGCGGTATTATCGGAGTTGTCAGAGTGACGTGGTGTTTCTATACCAAAGGATATCAAGATTACTACGATGATGCTTACTATATCATTGAATACGGATCTGACGAGTGCAAGGCTATCGATCGAGATGCTTTGCTTGAACTGTTAGGCGATTATGAAGCAACGTATATCTTTTCCGGTGAGTATAATGAATACGGCAAGGATTTTGTAAGAGTGTGCTTTTGATAAAGCACGGTGATAATTCAAAGGGCGAGCGTATTTAACGCTCGCCCTTTCCGATATCTGTGTTATAAACTTTCAGAAAATCCTTGTCAGGCTCTTGTATTTGTTCTTATTTCTGGTATAATGAATGATGAAGTGAAGTGATAAATTTCTTAAAATGGCGGGAAATAGACGAATTCTCGCTTTGCGAGACAGAATCCCGATTTACGGTCTTTGATTTTTTGTCGCCATACGGTAGAATAAAGCATCAAATGTAACGCGGTTACTGTTTTCACGGAGGGATATATGGAGAAAAAAACTATAGGAACATTTATTGCCGTTTTGCGTAAGGCGAACGGTATGACACAGCAGGAGCTGGCAGACAAACTTAATATTTCCAACAAAGCTGTCAGCCGCTGGGAGCGAAATGAATGTGCTCCCGACATATCATTGATTCCTGCGCTTGCGGAAATTTTTGATGTCACTTGCGATGAGCTTTTAAAAGGCGAGCGTATTTCGTGCGAGCCCGTATCAGAGAAGAATCCGCCCAAAGCGGAAAAACAATTAAAAGCTATTATAAATCGTTCGGCGTCCGGCTTCAAAATGTCGTTCTGGATATCTATGGCGGTAGCTGTTGCCGGACTTGTGTGTATGTTTGGTATATCATACGGTTTTTACCGCCCTGTTATCGGTTTTTCGGTGATGATGCTTTTTGAAGTGGCTTCATTCGTTATTGCGGTGATTGGTTTGAATAAGGCGAGAGACGTTGCGAATAACGAGCTTTTTGAAGACGTTGATGAAACGACGGCACAAAAATTTCGCAAGATGCTCGGCTCGTATTCGTTTATAACATTTTTCACTGTATTGGCATCGATAGCAGCATCGATTCCTTTGATACCGTTTGAATCTGACTATATTGAAAGCGTCACAGCACCGTACTACTATTTTACCATTTTCTCGAAGTTCATTTTCTTGCCGTTGGTCATTATTTTTATTGTGTTAAGATCGCCTTATATGAGATGGATAACAGCAGGAACATTTTTCTTAAAAAGGGAAAAGTATACTTGCAAAAATTTAAAGAAAATGAACGTGATCCAGTTTGTTCTGATAGTTTCGGCAGCGGTAATTGGGTTACTGGGTCCGTATCTTCGTACATATGACGGTGTCAATACAGTATATAATATCGTAGCTTGTGTGGCATTGGGGTGTATGCTTGCAGATATTATAATTGGCATAATTTTCATTGTGAAATATAAAGAAGAAAGAGAAATATTACTTTTGCCCGGTATCCGAAATATGTTGTATGTTTTTCCTACCTTTTTTTCGGATGCGGCTCACGATGTTCGATGGACACATTATTTTGCAGATGATCGCACGGTAAGATATGATGAATGGAATGCAGATGTTATTTGTTTTATATTATGCGCATATCTGATTATTTTCTTGGTGTTTGAAATTATTATCAGGGTAAAACGTAAAAAGACGGAAAAAGATGTACAATAAGGTTTATGTAGAGATCACAAATATATGTAATATGAACTGTTCGTTTTGTCACGGACACAAAAGGGAAAAAAGGCAAATGAGCCTTGATGAATTCACTCTTGTTCTCGATAAATTAAAGGGGCAGACAGAATATATTTATTATCATCTGATGGGTGAGCCGCTGACGCATCCCGAGCTTCCCGAATTCATTAAAACAGCGGGTGAAAGTGGCTTTAAGTCAATCATAACCACCAACGGCACGCTTTTGAATAAGCGAAAAAAGGAGCTCTTGAAAGTGGGCTTACATAAAGTGAATATATCCTTACACAGCCTCATCGCTTCTGGTGGGGCTGTATTTTATATGTCAGAAAGTCATTGGTTTTTATATAGTTCATACATTTTTTTCGATAATATGTTATAATATAAAACAAGAAATTTCAAAAAATGTGAGCCGTTTTATAAAAAAACTTGACTGTTATTTATGAAGGGATTTTTAAATAACTTTCAAGGGAGGAATGTTATGAAGCTCCAAAATATTATAATGAGCGACGGGGAAATCGTTGAGCTGTATTGGCGGCGTGATCAGCAAGCAATAAAACAAACTGATATAAAGTATAAAAAATTTCTGCTTTCTATTGCCAAGAACATTGTATTCGATGCGTGGGACAGTGAGGAGTGTCTGAATGACACATACATGGGCGCATGGAATTCAATTCCGGAGGCAAGACCTGTTATTCTGAAATCGTTCCTTACTGTAATTATGCGGCGTGTTGCAATTAACCGTTTTTACATAAACAAACGTCAAAAGCGCATCGTGTCGGAATTTGCGGTATCACTTTCGGAGCTTGAGGATTTTATAGCAGACAAAGACGATACACAGTCAGAAATGGAAACGAAAGAGCTTGCAAAGATAATAAGTAATTACGTTAGATCTTTACCAAATAAGCAAATGTATATTTTTGTCAGCCGATATTATATTTCCGACTCTCTTGGTAAGATCAGTGAAGAACTTGGTTGCAGTGTTTCAACGGTAAAACGTGAGATCAAAAAAATTAAGCAAGGTCTTTTAAAATTGCTTGAAAGTGAGGGGTATAAATTATGACAGAGAAAAAATTAGTAAATGCCATTACCGAACTCGACGGTGATATTTTAGATAGATACTTCATTATGAAGCAAGATTTGGAGCGGAAAAGGAAGTCAAATAAACGTATATTGATAAAATGGGTGTCCTTGGCGGCGTGCGTTGCTTTGATAATAAGTGTTGTTATTCCGAAAGTTAGAAAAGACGGTTTTGAGGGCTTATTACCGTCAAACAATCCTTCGTTTGGCAATGATTCCCCGGGAATTTATCAAACCACATTCGATTTTGATACTTATGAGGATATGATAAGAGCATTTCGAAAAAGTGATTTTTTGAGCTTCGGCGATACGATCAAGGGATTAAAGAGTGTTTTAGGCGAGGAGTATACATACTTTGTTGATAAAGTGAATAAAAACAGAGCTTTTCCAAGACCGATGATCAATAATAAGGAAATTGCTTACCGAAATAGAGAAGGCTTTTTCAATATCATATTTTTGGTCAGTGAGCTTTACGGATTGCCTTGGGTATGGTATTTTCCCGTATATAACGGACAAGAATTTTCTATACGGGTGACGTATTTACCTGAAAGTATTGCCGATGAAAATTTGACGGCTTCCGAAGCAATAAAGGCGATTGCGCCCGATGCCATCAATATAGACAATATCTTGGAAGGATACGAAAATGTATATAACAAGCACATCAAGCTTGCAGACCGTGAAGTTACAGCTATGATATGTGAGCTTAAAGCGGACACCGAAAATATTATCGCTTTTGTTTACGGCGATGTGCTTGTAAATATCAAATATGATCCCGAAAAAATTACAGAACAATGGTTTTCCGAGTTATCATTTAAATGAGAGTAATGTAAACGGCTGCACATAGGGGGAAAGATGTACAATAAGGTTTATATAGAAATCACAAATATATGTAATATGAATTGTTCGTTTTGTCACGGACACAAAAGGGAAAAAAGGCAAATGAGCCTTGATGAATTCACTCTTGTTCTCGATAAATTAAAGGGGCAGACAGAATATATTTATTATCATCTGATGGGTGAGCCGCTGACACATTCCGAGCTTCCCGAATTCATTACAACAGCGGGTGAAAGAGGCTTTAAGTCGATCATAACCACAAACGGCACGCTTTTGAAAAAACGCAAAACAGAGCTGTTGCAAGCAGGTTTACATAAAGTGAATATTTCCCTGCACAGCTTCGAAAACGGAACTGACGATGCTCATAAAAGATATGTAAATGAGCTTGCGGAGTTTGCAAAGGAAGCCGCAGAAAAGGGAATTATCGTCGTTTTTCGCCTTTGGAACAAAGGCTGTGACGGGGGCAAAAATGACATATCGATGCAACTGCTCAAAGAAAATATCTCGGGAGAATGGAAAGAAAACACTCGGGGTGTAAAGATACGAGATAAGATCTATCTTGAATGGGGCAAGCGTTTTGAGTGGCCTGATATCAATGCAGACATCAAAGGCGACAAATTTTTCTGTTATGGGCTGAAAGACCAATTCGGAATTCTGTCCGACGGAACTGTCGTTCCGTGCTGTCTTGACAGCGACGGTGTGGTGGCTCTCGGTAACATTTTCAATGAAAATATAAAAGATATTCTGTCTTCCGAAAGAGCTGAAAATATTGTTGACGGCTTCAAATGCGGCAAGGCGTCCGAGGAGCTGTGCCGTCGTTGCGGCTACGCACAGAGGTTTGTATAATCAAATAATTTATTTAAATAAAAAACATCGGCATTGCCGATGTTTTTTGTGATTTGGTTATACGAACCATTCTTCGCCTAAGTTGAGGATATTGCTTATATCACCACCGTCAAAGTTTATCTTATAAAGGTCGGTAACTGCAGTTATATCTTCAGATTCAAAGACGGTAAGCTCTGCTTCGGGTTTAATATATTCTTTCATTTCTTTTTTCTCCTGTATCATTTCAAGATAAGCTCGGAGCCGAGGTCAATGACCTGACCGTGTGCAATTACAGCGGCACGTGCCGTAACGCTTGTAAATTCCTCAACGCCTGTAAAGTTTGCGTAAAACATACGGTCAAATAAATTGAATTTGCCCTTGTTGGATCGCATTACGTTTTTTATTGTATTTTCGTTGAATGCAAAATTCTGTGTTTCTTCGTCTGTTTCTCCGCCGTTTACTGTCAAACGGATAATTATCTGTACATCGTTGTCGGCGCTTCCGTTTTTAAGAAGATTGATGACCTGCATCGTTCTTGATGTGGCGAGAAGATTGATTCTTGAAATTTCATCCATTTGAACGTTTTGTGAGTTGAACAAAAAATCAACAAAGATGTATCCGTTTTCGCTGGGGACATATACCGGCACAGCACCGTTGCTTTCGGAAAGTATAAGGCTTGATTTGTCTGTTTTCAGCATACCTGTTGCAAGATAACCGTTCTCGGAATTGTTTGCGCTGTCATAAATACTCGATGCACTGTTGCCGACAAGTGCATCTGCTGTAAGTGTGAATCCGTTAAGGTCAAATTTTGTACCGTCCAAAAATACCGTTGTTGCAGGCGCAGACTTCAAAAGCTGTACGGTCTGTCCTGTTACGACCTCTTTCATGGCTAAATCGACCTTCTTGTATACAATGCCTGTATCGGTGTTCCAACAAACGGGATCGGCAGGAACTACAGTCCAGGAGCTGTCATTGTTGTCACGTGTTGCAAGCTGAGGTGTACAGAAGTCTGTTTCATCTCCCTCCGCACCGTTGTCTTCAGGGTCAAAGTTTGTGTAAGTACCGCCGAGCGTTACAATGTTAGCCGTACCGTTTGCGTAGTTTGCATCGTTGCAGTCAAGCGCATATTTGCCGTCAACAAGTGTCGTGTCAAAATATCCGTTTTCGATGCAAAGCTCACCGCTTTCAACTGTTGCAAGATTGCCGTCAGCACGGTATATACCGTCTTTAACGGTAATTTTACCGTTATCTATGACCGTGAACACAGCAGCATCATCCTGTGAACTTGCGTCGAGTGAGCCGTTTGTGAATACGACTTCACCGCTGACGGTGAACATATTCTCAACGGAATATTTTAAATTCTTTCCATTTAAAATATTATTGTTTTTGTTAACAATATTTTCCCATCCGAATATGGTATGACCGTTAAGATCCACAGTGAGATTTTTTGATATGATTTCTGAATCATTTACAATTTCGTGATCGCATAAAACGGTGATAACGTCATTGTCTTGTGCTGCCGCTGCCGCAGCACTGATACTTGGGAATATTTCGCCGGTGCGCTCTATTCTTGCGATTTTTTCGGTAACAGTAAAATAAGTAAATTCTTTATTGTTTACTGTATCAAATTCAACCTGAGAACCATATTTATTGCCTTCATTGTCAACCATAAATCTTTCATACTGTGCTTCAATATTTTGAGTGAAAACACCACCGGTTATCATCATAGAACCGGTGTTGTAGTAAACATCGCTACTATCACTATAGTTGTGCAGTTTGAGTGCCACAATATGATGCTCAAGTATACATTCATTTTCGATGATATATCCGCCGCTGACAATCAATTTGGTGTCGGAACCTCTGAAGACATCTACACCACCGGTTGTTAGACCCATATTATGGCATATTCTGCCTCCGGTCATATTCATAATTCCGTTGGTATAGAGTGCAATTGGCGCACAACGAGAATTGTTCGCTCCGGGAAGCGTGCCGATATTGCGGCATATTTCGCCACCTTGCATATTAAATGTTGCGTTAGCTAACTGCAGTATCGATCCATTTGAATTTATGGCACGGTTATTAATTATTCTCCCACCCGTCATGGTAATACTTCCGCCGCTGACACACATAAGACCACCGTTATCATTGCCGAAATTATCACTTATTTCGCCGCCGTTGATAAATACTTCGCCGTAGCTGGATAGTATCGCATGGTTGTCACTTAGGTTGTGTGTAATTAATGCTCCGTCATTTATAGTAAGTGTTCCGGTAGTCGGAACATTAAAAACAAGACCGACATTGTTTTTGATTGTAGCATTGTTTATAGTCAAAGAACCGACTACGTTGAATGCGGTGCTTTTGGAAGGTGCTTCCGGTATTTTGGTTACAAACAAACCATCAAAACGTTTACTTGAATTGTTTTTGAATTCTTCTATACCTGCATCGTAAGCATCTGCATCCAAAATCCAATTATGATTCGAATCAATAACGATGCCGTTGTCGAGTATTACGGATGCACCGTCTGAGATTTCAAACAAGGCACCGCTATAGGATGTAGCTCTTGTAATGGAATGATAGCCTTTTATGGTAATATCCTTTGACAATGTTATTTGTTCACCGAGCGTAATGTCCTGAAGCAGATATACAGTGTCGCCGTCAT
>JAZRTS010000214.1:0-6283 GCA_045652135.1 Eubacteriales bacterium
GTAATGCATTGAGCTGAGCGATACTAATAGACCGAGGGCTTGAACTTCCAATGGTTCTCTTGTGAGAACAAATCACAGATAACCTTGAATTCAAGAATTTTTGAGTTTTCGTTTCCTTTATTCGGTTTTCAATGAACATAATATATGATTCATTTTTCTGCGGTGTGCTCTGCATACCGTTTAATATTTGCTAACAGGGGCTGTGCAATAGTATGGCCTTTTTGTTTTTTATTCAATAATACTATTTCTTAAATCATAATCTCCGTTTGTTCTGAACGGAGATTATATTATATTGGCACATAGTGCAAATATATCTACCATACAGCTTGCCATGGTATTATACTACATAATGGTATTATACTACATAGCGGTATATTTATTAATTTCTTTATCTCAAACGTGCCTTCTGTGGGCGTCACGTTTCGCAAAGCGAAACTGACGGTGTGCATTGCTACTTTGCGGATTATCGGAGTTTTGTTTGTATGCACATCCGTCAAATTCACAAAAGTGAATTGTGACGCCCACGGAAAATGAGCGAAATCGGGTGAAAATTGGTTGTTGTGGGTACTAACTCACATCAGTATACGTATTTTGAATAAAATAGATAGAAGGGGAAAATATGAAGCATTATATGAAGCTTAAACCGTTTCCGTTTGAGATGATAAAAAGCGGAAATAAAACGATAGAGCTGAGGCTGTTTGATGAAAAACGGCAAAAAATCAAGGTTGGTGATTATATAGAATTTACCAACATACAGACGGGCGATGTCATCACAGCTGAAGTTCTTGCTTTGCACCGTTTTGATTCGTTTAAAGAATTATATGAAAACTTACCGCTTACAAGGTGCGGGTACACGGAAGACAACGTCGGAAATGCGCATTATTCCGACATGAATGAATACTACTCAGAAATCGATCAGAAAAAATACGGTGTTGTCGGCATCGAGCTTTCGTTGATGGTTTAATATATTCACACAAAAAAAGAGGTTTTTATGGTATACATAACAGGTGACATGCATGGATATATAGAGAGGTTTTCCGATGAGAAAATGCCGGGCGAATCGGAGTGGACCGAAGACGATTATCTGATAATATGCGGCGATTTCGGGTTTGTTTACAGAGATGATGAGGAAGAAAACGCATCACTTGATGCCTTATCCGAAAAGCCTTACACTATCTGCTTTTGTGACGGCAATCACGAGAATTTTACCGTTCTTTCCGAATACCGAGAAGTTGACTGGCACGGCGGACGCGTACGCAAAATAAGAAAAAACATTTTTCAGCTTATGCGCGGTAACGTTTACGACATTGACGGCAAGCGTTTTTTCATTATGGGCGGTGCGTACAGTATCGACAGAGCTACACGACTTGAGGGCTTTTCATGGTGGCGGCAAGAGCTACCGAGCGTAAACGAATACAAATATGCGACAGAAAACCTTGATAAATGCAGTCGGTGTGTTGATTACATCATCACCCACACGGCACCGCGTGAGATCATCCGCCGTATGGGTGAATATCCCGATATGCATGATGCGGAGCTTACGGGATTTCTCGAATGGGTGATGCACGAGGTCAGGTTCAAAAAATGGTTTTTCGGGCATTGGCATTTTGACCGCGAGATAGGCGAGGATTTCAGAGCGTTGTTGTTTGACGTAGTTACGATAGAAGATTAATTAAGGAGTGCAGATATGCTTATAATCATTGAAGGAATCGTTATGTGTTTTATACTTCTGATAACGTGTGTTGTTGCGATTTCCGACGGTGCTGTCGGCGGAGTTGCGCTTTACGAAGCAGACGTGCAAAAAAGAGTTGTTGAGCTTGGGTATACCACCGAAAAGAAGATCAAAAAGAGCTTTATTATTATGTCCTGCGCATTGTTTATTCCCGTTTTTACCGTTGTTCCGTTTATGGTATATTACATTAACGGTGCCGAGGGATTTCAAAGCGGATTTTGGCAGATGACGGCGATTTTATGGATAATGGGTGTATTTGACCGCTTATTTATAGATTGGTATTGGGTAGGCCACACACAAGCATGGGAAATAAAGGGCACCGAAGATTTAAAGCCGTACATACCCAAAAAAGTTTTAATAATGAAATGGTGCTTTACAGTGATAGGGTTTCCCGTATTTTCTGCCATTATGGCGGGAATTGGTTGTCTTGTGATATGAATTTTCAGGTGCTGTTTATACAATGCTGCCTCGAATTGAATGAATGGAAATGGGTTTAAAACGGCGGCGCCACGTTTGAATGAAACGAACGAAAATGGGTTCAAAACGGGAGTCCACTTCGCACAGCGAAGTGATTGATACCTGTCCTACAAGTCGCGTTAAATACATATCTATTCACCGTCGTGAGTTTTTTCGCACAAGCTCTCCTTGTGTATTATTAATTTAATTCGGTCTTGTTGACGGTGCGCCCGTCTGCCCCCACGGTAGGCAAAGCCTACCGCCATCGGGCAAGGTGTATCGTTCCGATACACCGGCAGTTGACAAGGTCAACTGCTTGAGGCTTGCACATATTTCCTGTGGAAATATTCTAATCTTTCAGATAAAATAAGGCTGCAAGCGGAATGATTTATGTAAAAAAGTTGACTTTCGGAAAATCCGATAAGCCAACTTTTTTTATTATGTATTTTTGACCGTATAACCTCCGCCGGGGATCACGTTTATAAAGCCCTCGGCTTCAAGCTGTGTCAGTATGTAGAGAGTTTTGCCGAGTGACATGCCTTCGCCTACAAGTTCTTCGGCATTATGCACGTCACCCTTGAGTATCTTTTCGTATATTTCGCGGTGTATTCCGTTAAGCTCATCAGCGCGGCTGACAACAGGTTTGTTTTTACCGATGCTTCCGCGTGACATATCGTTTACTGCTTTTGCAAGCTCTGGCGGAATAAAATATTCTTTTTCGGGCGGATGAATACCGCACGTATTCGGAAACAGAACCGACAATCCCTGCAAAATATCTTGAACATCAAGTACCGCGCCGATGCCTTCTTTAAGAAGATAATTGTTTCCTTCGAATGTCGGCTGCATTATTGAGCCGGGAACGGTATACACCTTTTTGCCCTGTGCGTTTGCATAACTTGCCGTGAGAAGCGCTCCGCTTCCGAGTGGCGCTTCTATAACTGCGGTGCAGTGTGAAAGTGCGCTTAAAAGCTTATTTCTTATCGGAAAATTTGATGCTTTCGGTTCTTCCGTCGGGAAAAACTGTGTTATGACAGCGCCTTTTGATGACAGTATTTTTTGTTTAAGCTGCATATTTTCAAGCGGATATTCGACGTCTATTCCGCATCCGAGTACCGCGACGGTGAATCCGTTTGCATCGAGTGCGCCTGCGTGCGCCACTGTATCAATGCCTTTTGCAAATCCGCTTATTATAACCGCGCCGCGGCTTGCGGCTTCGAAGGATATGCGGTGCGCTATCAGCGCACCGTCGGGTGTCATATTCCTCGTACCAACCATGGTGATACACGTGTGTTTATTTAAGCCTGAAATATCGCCTTTACAAAACAGCACGAGCGGACAGTCGGGCATATCGTAAAGTATCTTCGGATATTTTGCATCTCCATACAGAATTATATCGGTGTTTGTGTTGGCGCAGAATTCGCACACACCTTTTGCGTAATCCGTGGATTTGCCGAGCAGGGGTGAAACCTCGCTTATTGAAAATCCTGCGTTCGTATAATCATCCGCCGTTGCGCGGTATATGTTTTCAAAAGAACCGAATTTGTCCAAAAGTCGTTTTGGAAGTGTATGCCCTGCCTTGTATTTTGCGGCAAGCCACACGCCGAGTACGATATTACCCATGCAATTACCCCTGATTGTAATAATTTCAGCATAAAAGACCGTTATTATTTTATCACAATAATAACAGTCTTTCAAGAGTAAATTTTTTATTTCCAGCTTTCGGTATCCAATTCCCATTCGCTCGTTCTGTACCAAAGCCACGGGTATTTTTCATCAGGTGCGAATACAATATAAAATTCTTCGCCTGCTTCCGTTTTGTCGTAGTATTCTTTATCAACGGTCACCGCAACGTAGAGATCCTCTTTTTGATTCAGAAACCACAGCGAATACTCGTCAGGGGAGTCATCATACGTCAAGATCTTTTTTTCGTGACACGGACGCAATATTATAAAATATTCCTTTTTTCTTCTTTTTCTGTCGTTAAATATTTCTTTGAAAATATTCCACGCGGCAACAGCGGCGCATAAGTAGCAAACGGGGGAAAAATAATACGAAAACGCGATTATTGCACCGAGAAATATCAAAGAAAGGATATAAGACCACCAAGGATTTTTCAGCCCGAAAAAATCGTGATCTACCACGCTTTTCGTGAGTGCTTTTTTGCCGTTTGGCAATGTTTGCGCCGGATGTACACGTTTTTTAAAAAATTTCATCTGCCTTCTCCGGAATAATTAAAATTTGAGGAGCTGCTTTTTGCAGCTCCTCGATCATTAAATAGATAAGCTTTGTAACGTTTAGTTTTTAGCGCCGAAGTCGTTATACGATACGTCACCGAAGCCGCGGTCTGTATTGGAATAAGTACAGTTTTCAGCACCGAAAGCATAAAGATCGGTTGCGCTGCACTGACCCACAACACCGCCGAGGTAATTTACAAACAACGGCTTTTCCCACTTGTTGAGGATAAAGCTGTAATCGGGGGCGGTTATTTTGCCCGTGCTCTGACAGCCTGTTATCTGTATTTTGCCGTCGGGTGTGTTTATATTGCTTTCGCTCTGTTTTTCGGTTTCAGCAACCGTGAGCTTCAAAGCATCACCGATACGTCCGACGATACCGCCTGCGATCTGGTGAATGGTTGTCCAATCGGAGCCTTGCAGGTCAGCTATCTGTTCATCTGTAAGAGTAAATTCAATTGCAACTTCACCTGTGTTTACACAGTCCTTTATCTCTGTTTTGATGTTGCCCAGACCGAGTACGGATATAATACCGCCTGCCATTGTATTGTACGTGGTTGTAACTATTTTTCCGCTGTTTGTACACTTGTTTACCGTGAGCTTTGTATTTTCGGAAATATTTAAAGATTCGTTAGTGCTTGCATTAAAGCCTACGTTTGAAAAGCCGATAACGCCGCCTGCGTAGTTTTTAGCACTTACGTTTCCTTCATTTGAGCAGTTATCAAATGTAAGCTCCAGATCTGTGGTTGCGCCCATAATGAACAAGTCTGCAACAACACCTGCTGCTTTCTGTTCTTCAGCTGTGATGTTTCCGAGATTCTTACAGCCAGAAATGACTGCTTTTCCGCATTGGTTAACGGCACCGCCGTGAATTGCACCGATGATGCCACCTACCTGATTATGGGCGGAAATATCAACGTGGTTCGTGCAGTTTTCAATTGTGATAAGATCTGAGCGCTCAACTGAAAGTTTTGCAATTATACCTGCGGCGCTGTCCTCAGAGGTTAATTCACCCTTGTTTTCGCAGCCCGAAACGGTTATGGAAATGTCGGATTCATCGTTGCCGAGCAAGCCGACAATACCGCCTGCAAGTTTTTTGGCGTTTACCTTGCCTTCGTTGATGCAATTTTTAATGGTATGATGTGTTACCTCGAGTTCAAGATTTGTTCCTGCAATGTATAATGTACTGATAATACCACCTGCGCTTTCACCTGTGACAGTACCTTTGTTTGTGCAGTTTTCGACAGTTTTACCGGAGCTGACGATACCGCCTGTTTCGCCTTTGCCCGTGAGAGTGCCTGTGAATTCACAGTTCGAAATTACATCGCTGTTGTAACCGGAGATACCGCCGATTTGTGAAAAACCGTCGTCGAGCTGTGTTATTGTACCTGCATACGTGCAGTTTGAAATGTTACCGCTGTTGCCCGAAATACCGCCTGCGTTTATATTGTTGTAAAGCTCAATTGTGCTGTTGACAGTACAGTTTTCAATGCTTGATTTAAAACAATATCCTGCGATCGTTCCGCAGTCACCGCCGCCTGATATGCGGATGTATGACTGTTCTACGGTAAGGTTTTTTACTGTCGCATCTTTTAATTTGGCAAACAGACCGTAACCGTTTGCTGCGTAACCGTCCACATCGATAAACATACCTGTTATCTTGTGGCCCGCACCGTCAAAGATACCTGCGAAAGAATTTACCGATACGTTTGCTCCGATAGGCGTCCAGCCGTATTTGGGGGCTGTTTTGCTCCAGTTTGCAAAATCGGAGGTGTCGTTTAAGGAAATGTCAGCTGTAAGAATGTAATGACCTTTGACATACGTATCGTCAAAATTAGTTTCTTTTTCTTCTTTTTCGAGCATT
>JAZRTS010000215.1:0-14417 GCA_045652135.1 Eubacteriales bacterium
GCCACCCAAGGAGTTGGACTTGCCTCTTGTCTTCCTAAGACCGCTTGGCCTCCGACTTGGCTTAATGAAATGGTGCCGGAAACCGGGCTCGAACCGGTACGGGATATAATCCCACGAGATTTTAAGTCTCGGGCGTCTGCCTGTTCCGCCACTCCGGCACGCTGCCTTTCACTGTTTGTTCAGTATATCACAACTTCTTGTTTTTGTCAATACCTTTTGCAAAAAAATCTCCAAAAAAAATATTTTAAATACTTTTCAAAAGCGGTATGAGCTTTTCCCTTTCCTTCTGTGTATTCGGCTTTTCTTCGCCGGTTAATGAATCATAAAAATACTGATAGCAGAAATATGCAACGCCTGCGTAAAGCTTCAGATTTCTTGCATAATCAAGACATCTGTACATTACGTCTTTATTGTTTTTCCACTCATCGGAGGCATCTTTTGCATACTCATCCTTTTCTGCGTACGCTTTTCCGAGTGTCATACCGATAATAAGACGCACATTTTTATTCGTTATCATAGCCTGCCAATCATCGCAAAGCTTCATAAACGGACACGTGGGATGCTCAATACCGAAATAAACCTGCGGACAAATATAGTCAATAAATCCATCCTCAGAACACCATTTCACGACATTTGCATAATGTTTATCAAGCACCTGCGATATTACCCCTGCAGGGCTGATGCCGAACCACAGCTTTTCATTTTTTGACTTTGTCATTGAATAAAGCGAGGAAACGAGCTTATCAAGGCTTTCACGTCTGAAGTCGGCGAGCGAAAGCTCACCTCCCTCTTTTACGTACTTACCGTAAGAAAAGCTGTCAAAGCTTTCGTCGGTTGTCGGATAAAAATAATCGTCCATATGTAATCCGTCAACATCGTAAAGATCGAGAAGCTCCGAAGCACCGTCAACGATAAGATTTCTTACCTCTTCATAAGCAGGATCAAGATAGAAATTTCTTCCCACCTGAACTATCATTTTGCCGTTTATATCTTTATCATTATACCATTTTCCTATAGCAAAATCCTCTGAAACACTCTTTATTTCCTCTTCCGTCATACAGCGCAGAGGATTTATCCATGCGTGTATTGAGATATTACGCTTATGCGCTTCGTCAATGATTATTCTCAAAGGATCGTAATTTGCTTCCCTGCCGTATGCGCCGACAACGTACTTACTCATCGTATAATATTCAGACGGATACATACTGTCCGCATTCGGTCTTGTCTGAATGATCGCCGTGTTGATACCCGTATCGACAAGCTTATCAAAAACCGTTTTCACAAGAGGTATAAATTCCTCCTTCGGCCTTTGCTGTCCGTCTTTACAATATATCGACCACATATCAAACTGGGACAGCCACATTGCTTTTACATTTTCGTAGTTTATCATCTTATATTTCCTCTTCAATATTTTTCTTGTATCCTTCACCGAATACAGAAGTTGCGGAAGTTACAACAAGGAACGCTTCTTCATCCTCACAGCGCACTATGTCTTTTGCTTTTGGCAAATTTTTAGGAGGCAATACGCACATAATAACCTCTTTTTCAGAATTCGTATATGCTCCGTGTCCGTCAAGTATCGTTACACCTGTTTCAAGCTCAAGAAGCAATCTTTTTGATATTGCATCTGATTTTTCCGAAATTATATATACAAGCCTTGCAGAATCCGTACCGTACAGCACAGTATTTATTATACGCGTCTGCAAAAACGATGCGACGGAGGCATAAAGTGCTGAAGAAATATTACCGAAAGCAACTGCCGAAATTACAATTATTGCACAATCGATACCGAAGAAAAGGCTTCCCGTACTTATGTGTCTGTATTTTAAGCGAAGTATTCTTATTATTATGTCAGAACCGCCTGTCGTCGCCCCTGATCTGAACACAAGTCCTATTCCTACCCCGGTTAAAAGCGCGCCGAATATTGCGGCGAGCAATACATCATCTGTCAATACAATATTAAATCTTGCAGCGGTATCCATAACAAACGACGACAGTGTAACGGTATACACCGTTGAAAGAATAAATCTTCCGCCAAACTTAACAGCGCCGAGCAACAGTATCGGTATATTGATAACGAATGACCACGTACCGGTGCTCATGATCCCGACGGTTTTGTCAAGTATGATAGAAATACCGGAAACACCGCCCGGTGCTATGTTGTTACCGTCAAAGAAAATCACGACACCGACGCCGTATATAACGGCGCCGAATGTCATCAGCAAAAAATTATATATGCTTGACCATTTAAATTTCATATCAATTCATAAATATAGGGCCTATATTCCTCTCCGCAATAACATATATCACATAGTCCGGTTTAAGCTCGCGCAGGACTTTGTAATCAATTTCATAGTTCCACATTTCCTCGGCATAAAGC
The DNA here is from genome assembly GCA_045652135.1 of Eubacteriales bacterium. Lineage (GTDB taxonomy): Bacteria > Bacillota > Clostridia > Oscillospirales > CAG-272 > RGIG7213. The sequence continues at coordinate 2,381 of JAZRTS010000215.1, forward strand.
TCTGAAAAATGCTCGCCTATTTGAGGAATTAGCTGCATTGCATACGAATCTCTCACCATATATGCCGAAGGAAGATCTGCATTATCTACAGTGAATACAATATCATCAACACCCTCGGGGCGTGATATAGTATCGGGCTTATCATATTTTTCATTCATTTGACTTTCCGATTTCAGCACAAGGTGCGGTACATTTTCCTTAATTCTCTTGTCAATATCGAGAAATCCTGCAAGGTCACCGCCAATATCCTCGTTGTATCTTATTTTGAAATCATCAAGACTATACGGCATAGCAAGAGGGTGCTTTTCAGCCACTTTTTCCATAATTGCACGGTAACCGAAGTATGCCCCCAGTTCAGTCCAATGTGTATCGGTCTGGTAATAAAGCTTTCCTATATCCTTATTTTCTGTCATAACATCGGAAATATCAATTGCCGTAATTCCATTTACTTCAGATATTTTCTCCGTGAACATCTCAAGTCTGCTTGTATTCTTCTTTGATACGCGTGACGTTATCTCTTCGGGAAGTTCGTCTTTTCCGTATATCGTTGCAGGGTTTGGTGCGCACAGAATTATCAGCTCCGTGTCTTTACCCGTAAACTTTCTTATTTCGCTAAGCTGTATAGTAAGCTGACGCTGTAAATACGTGAGCTGTTTATCGGAAAATGTATTCTGCTTTGTGAAATCTCTTATTGTTTCAGTATAATAAAGCCTTGAGCCTGTTCCGACTATTACAGTATCACTTTGCGCAAGAACGTTTGACGGATTAACAGACACAGGGGAAGATACGTTCTTACCGTCTTTTTTTGCCGTAACTGTTATACTGCGCGTACCGTTTTCAACTGATACGATAAACAATCCGTCACAGCATACGACGCTTGACGTTTTGCCGCCTGATGTTGCCTCTATCACCGCACCGTCCTCAGCTTTGCCGAATATGACAGTAGTTCCGCGTTCCACGCACAACGACGTATATATCATGGGTTTTGCGGTTTCGGTGCTGCTTTCTTCACCGCCATCGTATGAAGATACTGCGGAATCGTCAAGGAATATGTTAATCTCATCTTCCCTTATCACCTGAACGACAGCCGATACGGATTTTGCAGGACTATAAAACAAAATATCGGGTGTAACCGTAACATCCGTATACGTTGATGCAAAATACGTTTTGAGCATTGACCGCTCGCTTTGTGACGGTATCTGAAGCAATACAGAGGAAGTACCCGAAACACCTGTGGATGATTTAAGAGAAGATACGGTAATTCCGTCTTTTTCTTTTGCGGTATATCTTTCTTCAAGAGAACTGATATCTACCGTATACGTGTTATTCTTGACCGTTTTTTCAAGTCCTATGCGAACAGCAAGATCTTTGCCGTCGGTTTCTGTTAAAGCAACTCCGAGAGAATCAAAATCAACGTCAAGCGCGCTATCCTTAATGTCATTGGGCATTTTCGCTTTTATACTGTCATAAACGTAATACGCGCCCACACCGTTAATCTCATTTGCCGTATTATGATATAAAACCGTGTCGTCTTTCACGGCCTTGAGTTCATCAGAAAGGATATCGACATTGATCTGCGTATTATCTTTCAGATAACGCACAAGTCCATTTGCACGTGTATTTTCAGATAATGCATCTCCGAAGGGTGCGATACCATCGTATACGCTCTGGCTGTTGGGAATTATGTAAAGATAATAATCCGCACCGCTTTTTTCATATTCAGCGCTTATTTTTGTAAGATTATCCGTGATTTTTTTATGCTGTTCGTCCGTATACGCGTATTCGCCGAGAAAATCAGCACGATAATTGAAGCTATCGTTTTTCACGGGAAATAAAAAGCCGTTTTCACCGCTTTTAACGTTTTCTCCGGACACGCTTCCCGTAACGTTATACACCACTTTGCGCCATATAAGCGACGGCGGACCCGAAATAACATCCGAGGCACTGTGCGTAACCTTTCCGAAAAAGCCCATCCCTTCATTTTGCGAATACGATTCGCTGTACACAAAAGCGCACGCAAGTATAAAATAAACGATTGCCGTTAGAACGATAACAGATGCCGCCGATATAATTGCTATTTTACCCTTTTTAGTCATTCTGAAAACCTTGAACCCATTCATTTTATTTTTATCTTGTGAATAAACATAATACACTTGATATATTTGCATTTTACCATACGGTTTATGATATTGCAATAAACAAGATTTAAAATAATTTCATTTTTTGGGAGATTTTCAATGGTTACATACGAAAATTTAAAGGGACTTTCTTCCGAAGAAGTCAAAATATCAGCCGAGAAATACGGTACAAACACCGTGACAAAGTACAAACGCCACTCCTTTGTAAAGCAGTTTATATACTCATTTAACGATCCTATAATCAAGATATTACTGTTTGCTTTATTTTTGAACGCAATATTCTGGCTTCGTGATTTTAACCCTTACGAAGCGATTGGCATAGTGTCTGCAATACTCATTTCGACGCTCATTTCAGCCGCGTCGGAATACGGTTCGGAGGGAGCGTTTTTATCGCTTCTCGAAGAAAGCGAAAAAAGTACGTCTACGGTAATAAGGAACGGAACGCTCTGTACCGTACCGTCATCAGAGATAGTATGCGGTGATCTTGTAATGCTGATACCGGGTGAAAAAATATGTGCTGACGGTGTGATAATAAGCGGACGGATAAACGTAAATCAAGCAGCACTCAACGGTGAAAGCCGTGAAGTAACAAAGCTCCCTGTCAAGGGGGATAAATTCGGTGATATTTCAGCACAAAACACTCTTTTTGCCGGTGCTGTTGTTTGCGAGGGCGATGGCATTATGCGCGTTATGCAGGTCGGTGACGCGACGTATTACGGCAAAATAGCAGGAGAACTGCAAATGAAAAGCGTCGAAAGTCCTCTTAAAGAGAAGCTCGGAAAACTCGCAAAAACTATAAGTAAGCTCGGATTTCTTTCCGCTTTTTTCGTAGCGTTCGCAGACATTTTCAACACCGTAATTATAGATAACGCTTACAACAGCGAGCTTATTGCATCATTTATCTCAACGCCGTCACTTTTGTTCGGCGCGCTTCTTCACGCGCTTACACTTGCCTTGACAGTCGTCGTGGTAGCGGCTCCCGAAGGACTTCCTATGATGATAGGCGTCGTTTTGTCGGCAAATATCAAGAAAATGAAAAACGACAACGTACTCGTTCGAAAGCCCGTAGGTATTGAAACGGCAGGCTGTATGAACATACTTTTTACAGATAAAACCGGAACGCTTACGTACGGAAATCCGAATGTTACCGAAGTCATACTTTCAAACTGCAATACGTTATCACTTTCACAATTCAAACGCACAGATGCGTATATACCTTTCAGCGAATGTGCAAGGATAAACACGTCGTGCAAAACGAACGGCGTTGAAATAATCGGCGGTAACAGCACCGACAGAGCGCTTTTTGCCTCAGCTGATCCGAAGTGTGCCGACGGAATTACGCTCAAAGAACAAACAGAATTTACAAGTGAAAGAAAGTTTTCATCCGCACTTGTTCAAAAAGGAGAAAAACAACGATTCTACATAAAAGGAGCGTATGAGGTACTTATTTCAAGATGCAGTAAAGGCATCGATAAAAACGGAAACACCGTACCGATCGATCCTTCATTTTTAAAAGCCATTAAAGAAAAAGCGCAGATGGCATGTCGGGTTGTGCTTCTGGCATATTCTGACACAGACGAAAAAAATCTCACACTCATATGCGCCGCCGTTATGAAAGATGGGTTAAGAAGCGAGGCAAAAAGCGCCGTATCGCGTCTTCACGGTGCAAGCGTTGATGTCGTTATGATAACGGGTGACGGTCCTGAAACCGCAAAAGCCATAGCACTTCAAGCAGGTATTGTCACATCGAAGCGCCGTCGTATCGTTACCGGCGCAGAAATGGCAAATCTTACCGATAATGAACTTCGGCAGATACTTCCGGATATTGCCGCAGTTGCGCGTGCTTATCCCGATGACAAAAGCAGGCTCGTCAGGATATGCATGGAAGACGGACTTGTAACCGGAATGACGGGTGACGGAATAAACGATTCCCCTGCCCTTAAGCGCGCAGACATAGGATTTGCTCCGGGTTCTGCATCTGACGTTGCAAAGCAAGCATCGGATATTATAATACTTGACGATAATATATCCTCTATAGCAAAAGCCGTAACGTACGGCCGAACGATCTTCAGAAGCATTAAAAAATTTCTGTTGTTTCAGTTGACGATGAATTTCTGTGCCGTCGGTATATCGCTTTTCGCGCCGCTCATAGGGTGTGAAACACCCGTAACCGTACTTCAGATGTTGTGGATAAACATCATCATGGATACTTTGGCCGGTCTTGCGTTCGCAGGTGAGCAAGCACGTGAAGAATATATGAAAATACCGCCATCAGGCCGTGGAGATACCGTACTTACAAAACCTATGATATACAACATTTTTTACTGCGGCGCTGTGTGTGTGGCTCTGATGCTGTGGTATCTTACGTCTGATTTTGTTTCGTCATTCTTCGGAGGAAAGACGCAAGAATTTTACTGCGGATTTTTCGGACTTTTTGTTTTTTGCGGAATCTTCAACTGTTTCAACGCAAGAACACACAGACTGAATCTGTTCTCACATTTGAAAGAAAACCGCTTTTTCATGCCGATAATTCTGCTTGTTATAGCCGTACAGCTCGGACTTATGTACTTTGGCGGAAACATATTCAGATGCGCACCGCTCAGCGTATATGAGCTTGTTTTCGTATTACTGATTTCTTCACTTATAATTCCGCTCGACCTTGTACGGAAATTAATTACAAAAACAAACAAAATATAATTTTTTGCTTGACAATATGTAGTGCAAGTATTATAATGTGTGTAATAAATATTATATTACCAATTTTCTACGGTATGTTTTAAAAATTGAGGTCTACATATTATGTACGCAAAATATCTTAAAAGATTATTGGATTTTTTTCTGTCATTTATGGCTTTGCTGGTTTTGTCGCCGATATTTATCATTTTGACTGCAGTCGGCGCCGTGGCGGTCAAAGGCAATCCGTTTTTCACGCAGTTACGCCCGGGTAAAACCGATAAAAAAACGGGAAAAGAAAAAATATTCAAGCTTGTAAAATTCAGAACAATGAGTAATGAAAAAGACGCAAACGGAAATCTTTTGCCCGATGAATTGCGTATAACCAAATACGGAAAATTTCTCAGAAGCACTTCACTTGACGAAATTCCCGAGCTTTGGAATATTCTGAAGGGTGATATGTCCATCGTTGGACCGCGTCCTTTGCTCGTCAGATATCTTCCTTATTATACAGAAGAAGAACGCCGCCGACACGACGTACGTCCCGGTCTTACCGGATTGGCTCAGGTCAGCGGAAGAAATATGGTCAGCTGGGAAAAGCGATTTGAACTTGACGTTGAGTATACAGAAAACGTATCTCTTTTTCTTGATATAAAAATCATCATCGACACGGTAAAATCCGTTTTGTCATCTGATGATATTTCACTTAACGCTCTGGAGGATTTTGATGAATACCGCAGAAATCAAGCAATTGAACCCAACCTTAATACAGAAGCTGGAACAGTTAAACGGTAACGATCTGTATATAAAGCGCGACGACCTTTTACCGTTTTCTTTTGGAGGAAACAAAGCGAGAAAAGCGGTATATTTCTTTGAAGAAATTAAAAAGGAAAAATCGGACTGTGTGGTTACTTACGGAAGCAACAGCTCAAATCATTGCAGAATTATTGCAAATATGGCAGCTTCAACAGGACTAAAGTGCGTTGTCATATCCCCGGAAGGTGATGAAGAAAAGACCTTTAATCTGAAAATGGTCGATTGCTTCGGTGCCGAAGTGATCCGTACTCCCCTTTCCTCCGTTTCGCAAACTATAAATAATGTTATGGACGACTTGCGCAAGCAGGGGCATAACCCTTACTTTATTATGGGCGGCGGACACGGTAATCTCGGTACTCAAGCATACGTTGACTGTTTTTCGGAAATCACGGACTACGAGAACAAAAACGGTATTAAGTTTGATTATATCTTTCACGCTTCAGGAACGGGCACAACACAGGCAGGATTAATTTGCGGAAAAATCCTGAAGAACGCAACGAATGAAATAGTCGGTATAAGCATAGCACGCAACAAGGAGCGTGGCGGTAAGGTCATCCTGGACAGCGTAAATGAGTATATGGCATCCTTGGGTTCAAGCAAAGATTATTCGATGCACGTTAACTTCACGGACGATTATATAACAGGCGGATACGGAAAATACACCGCCGAAATAGACGATACCATAAAAAAAGTGCTCGTAAAATACGGCATTCCTTTGAACAGAACCTATACGGGGAAAGCTTTTTGGGGAATGAAGGAATATTTAAAAAAATCCGATATATGCGGTAAAAACGTTCTGTTTATCCATACAGGCGGAACACCGTTATTTTTCGATTATTTGAAGGAAATATAAAAATGAACGTTTTGATATTAAGTGTGGGAACACGCAATAAAATAGTACGATATTTCAAAAATGCGCTTGGAGAAAACGGTAAAGTTACGGTAACCGATATGAGCGAGCTCGCTCCTGCCATATACGAGGCTGACAAATTTTACAAAGTTCCCAGAATAAGCGCTGACGGTTACATTGACATTATACTCGATATATGCAAAAAGGAAAATATTAATTGCATACTGTCATTGATAGATCCTGAGCTTTCACTTCTCGCCAAGCACGAAAAGGCTTTCGCTGACGTCGGCGTAACGGTAGTAGGATCATCGTATGAACTGTGTGAGCGTGCACTTGACAAAATGGAAATGTTCAACTGGCTGACGGAAAACGGATTTCCGTGCGCTAAAAGCTATACCGACAAAGAACTGTTTTACAATGACGTTGAAAGCGGAAAGATTACGTATCCCGTTTTCGTAAAACCCGTTCGCGGAAGCGCAAGCATTGCAATATCGAAGGTATACGACAAGGAAACCGTGGAACTGCTCTTTGCGCATAACGATAACCTGATGATACAGGAATTTCTGGACGGTCAGGAAATAGGCGCAGATGTATACATAGATATGCTGAGCGGCGAGGTCGTTTCCATCTTCACAAAAAAGAAGATAGTCATGAGAGCAGGCGAAACCGATAAAGCCGTTTCTTTTAAAGATGAAAAGCTTTTTACCCTCATAGAAGATTTCGTCAAAAAAAGCGGTTGGTCAGGACAGATAGATATCGACATATTTGATGTTGACGGTAAATATTATATTTCCGAGGTCAATCCACGTTTTGGCGGTGGTTATCCGCACGCATACGAATGCGGATGTGACCATATGACAATGATCGTCAACAATATCATCGGACGCGTCAACACCAAAAATATCGGTCAGTACGAAGAAAACATCTGTATGATGAAATACAACGACATCCTTATCAAAAAGATATAAAATACGAAACGTTAAAGTGAGGAAATTAAAAATGAATACAGTCAAAATAAACAAAGGCTCGGCGCTTATGGTAGCACACAGAGGTGTCAGCGGACTTGAAAGAGAAAACACCTTATCCGCATTTATTGCGGCAGGTAACAGATCGTATTTTGGTATCGAAACAGACGTTCACAGAACAGCTGACGGTAAATACGTTGTAATCCACGATGATTCAACGGGGCGTGTCGGACAGGACAACATCGTTATTGAAAATTCAACGTACGACCTTATAAAAAGCGTAAAGCTTTACGACATTGACGGCAATACACCGAGAACCGACCTGCGCATTCCTTTGCTTTCGGAATACATAAGAGTGTGCAAAAAGTATGAAAAGATTGCCGTTCTTGAGCTTAAGACAATATTCACAAAGGAACAGGTTGCGGAAATCGTTGATATTATCAAAGAGGAAGATTATCTTGACGGTGTCATATTCATTTCTTTCCATATTCAGGATCTTATCTTTTTGCGTGAACTTTACCCCGATCAGCCCGCACAGTTTTTGACGGGCGAGATAAGCGAGCGCACTATCGGTTGGATGAAAGATTACAAGCTCGATCTTGATGCTCATTTTCCTTCTATTACCGAAGAAAATCACAAAATGCTCCACGACCTTGGAATAAAGGTAAACGTGTGGACAGTTGACGATCCCGCAACAGCCGAAAAGCTTGTTGCGTGGGGTGTTGATTACATTACCACGAATATACTTGAATAAAAGTCCAACATTATATAAGACGGTGGTTTGTTTCCGCCGTTTTTGTTTTTATATTCCGAATAAATGAGCAAAACAGATATCAAACGGGATGTTGAGTCGCCATCCCCTCGGCATCTACGAATAACGTGACACATAAACGCAAGACAGAAATTTAACAAAATTTACAACATCTATATTGAAATTTTTGGTGAATAGCAGTACGATTATGATAAAAAAGCAAACATATTTAAGGAGAACAGCAAAATGAAGTTCAGACGTTTTATTTCAGTTTTAACAGTCGCTTCCTTTTTGCTTTCGTCGGTACATATGACAGCGAAGACCGATGATGTGGAAGACTATAAAACACAAGACGAATATACGGCCGAAACTGCAGAAATAAATACACAAAAAGAAGATACGAAAAATGTATCAAGTGCGATACCGACTGTATCAAATGCAACAGGGGACGTTGTAGAATCCGGCACATGCGGAGCTAACCTCACATGGAAGCTTTTCAGCGACGGTACTCTTGAAATAAGCGGTACAGGATCTATGTACGATTATTCAGCATATAATGTTTTGTGGCACAACAAAAGCAGAGATATAAAAACAGTTATAATAGGTGACGGTGTTACAAGTATAGGCAATTATGCATTTTCCAATTGTATATCGCTGGAGAATGTAAAATTAGGTTTAGATATTGCAAATATTGGTAGTGGTGCATTTTCGTTTTGCGAAAAACTCACAACGATAAGTATACCTCACAATATAACAGAAATAGAAACATTTACATTCAATTTTTGTTCAAGCCTTAAAAGTATATCCATTCCAGTAAGTGTTAATTATATAGGAGATTATGCCTTTGAAGGCTGTTCGAAACTCGATATATATTATAGCGGTCAAGAAAATGAATGGAAAGAAATTTCAGTCGGAATGTTAAATCATTCCATATTAAATTCCACAATATATTTTAATCATTATTCTCATATTTATGGCGAATGGGGACGAAACGATGGAGGCACATATGAGCGAAATTGTTCGGTGTGTGGAAATAAAGAAATCAGTTTTTTATCACCCAAAATAGCTGCTGGAACTTGTGGTGGAAAACTAACTTGGCAACTCGACATCGATGGTGTGCTTGAAATAAGTGGGACAGGGAGTATGACAGAGTATGAAATATTTTCTTCTTCTATCATTCCGTGGATAAATAATAAAACAAAAATAAAAGCTGTTATTCTTAACGACGGCGTTGAAAGCATCAGCGGATATGCATTTGAAGGATGTTCCAATCTTACTTTGGTTACAATCCCAAGTAGTGTTAGTAATATTGGTATATACGCATTTAAAAATTGTTCGAAACTTTCAGATGTATATATTACTGATATTGAAAAATGGTGCGGTATAAGTTTTCGTGGTGACGATTCCAACCCGCTTTGTAACGGTGCAAACCTGTATCTTAACGGTGAGCTTGTAAAAGACCTTACAATTCCCGACGGGGTAACAGAAATAAAACGCTGTGCATTTTATAATTGTTCAAACCTCACATCGGTGACGATACCCGACAGTGTTACAAGTATAGGCGATGGTGCATTTTACGGTTGTTCAAGCCTTGTTAAGGTATATATCACAGACATTGCAAAATGGTGCGGTATAAATTTTGTTGATACCGATTCCAACCCGCTTTGTAACGGTGCAAACCTGTATCTTAACGGTGAGCTTGTAAAAGACCTTACAATACCTAACGAAATAACAACCATAAACCCCTGTGCATTTGAGGGGTGTTTAAGCATAACATCTATAACAATTCCCGATGGTGTAACAGAAATAGGTTGGAATGCATTTATGGTGTGTTCTAAATTATTATCCATTACTATTCCAGATACTGTTACACTCATAGGCGACAACGCATTTAGTGGTTGTTCTAGCCTTGTTTCTATTTCCATTCCTAAAAATATTACATACTTATATAGCGGTACATTCAACGGTTGCTCGAGCTTTATATCGGTTATGATTCCCAGCGGTGTCGAAATCATTGGTAACGATGCATTTTCCGGGTGTTCAAATCTGTCATCTGTTACAATACCAGAAAGTGTTACATGTATAGGGTACTATGCATTTGGTAATTGCCCCGACATAACGTCTGTATATATAACGAATCTTGAAAGCTGGTGCAATATCACATTTGATAGCGCTAATTCAAATCCGCTTTCTCAAAATAGTAACAGTAAGCTTTATTTAAACGGCGAGGTTGTAACACATCTTGATATTCCCATTGGAGTGACTAAAATAAAAGACTACGCTTTTTACGATGCAGAATGTATAACATCAGTTGTTATACCCGAGAGTGTTGAAGTTATTGGTTCTGATGCATTTTACGATTGTTACAACATTGAAACGGTGACTTTGCCGAAAAGCCTTGTGAAGATAAACGATAATGCTTTTTCGGGCTGTTATTCAATTAAAAAGGTATACTACGCAGGAAGTGAAACGGAGTGGAATGAGGTTGTTAAAACGAGCGGTAACGATTACCTTAAAAATGCAGAGATCATTTACGGTGTAAATATCGAAGGCGGCAGTGATGAAGAAGAAACAGCATCATACGTTGCAATCGGCAAGCTCGGCACAGCGGAATGGGCGTTACTTGAAAACGGCACGGTTATCATCAACGGAAAATGTGTACCAAGTGTTACCGAGCTTCCCTTTTACAAATACCGTGACACGATAAGCGCAGTTAAAATTGCGGACGGTATCACAGCTATCCCCGAGGATATGTTCTATAAATGCAGTAACATCACAAGTGTTATTATCCCTGCAAGCGTTACAAAGATCGGTGACTCCGCCTTCTGGCGCTGTGATGCGATAACCGACGTATACTATTGCGGCACGGAAGCGCAGTGGGCAAAGATACAGATTGATGAATATAACGACAGTATCACATCGGGCAAGCTTACGTACAATTACACGCCCGTAACCGTTGAATCTCTTAAAACTCTTACAAAAACACCAAAGACTACGTATGCCTACGGTGAGGAGCTTGACGTTGAGAATATGCACGTTGCCCTCTTTTACTCCGACCGCCACTTTGAGGAGGTTGAGGATTTCACCGTTTCGGGCTATGACAAATGTACGTTTGGACATCAGGAAGTGACGGTATCGTATGAGGATCAGTCATTTACCATGAATGTGTTTGTAAAACCGACTGAGCCGAGTATTATGACAAAACCTCTGAAAGCAGGCACAACAGTTGCTGAGTTTTCCGCGCCGTATTCAATGTTTTACACCGTTTATGTATTTGACGACGGTATGGCAAAACAACTTTCTGACGATGATATCATCACATCAGGCTGTGTCGTACAGCTTGTGCGTGATAAAAAGGTTATGGACAGTATCGGCATTATCGTCGGCGGTGATACAACATGTGACGGCATCATAAATGGAAAAGACCTCATAAGAATAAAAAAACAAATAATTTCAGGAAATGCCGTTGAATATACCGAATATGCGGACATCAACTGCGACGGTGTTATCAACGATACCGATTTAGAATGTCTTATCAATATGATGGCAGGTTAAATTCGACATAAAATTAGATAATTAAAAATCCACAAAGTGTTTGGAAGTAAAGTTTCCATACGCTTTGGTAATTTTATCAATTATTATAAAAGCAATCGTTTTTCCACTTGATGGGATTTTCGTAAATATACTTTGCAATTTTTTCGTAATCCTTTTGATTACGGATAATATGAACATGAAACGAGCGTTGCCATATTTTTTTATCAAATAGCGGCAATATTCCTTTTTTCACCATTTTCGTATATTCAACGGTTGAATATCTTTTAAAAGATTGAACGATATCAGAAAG
>JAZRTS010000216.1:0-1664 GCA_045652135.1 Eubacteriales bacterium
AATCTGGTTCTAACATTAAATCAACAACCGTAGTTAACGCATCAATATTCCAATTCGAGTCAAGTACAACTGCGCCAATAATTGCTTCAAACAAGTCCTCCTGTACAGAATCTCGTTCATGAACATTTTGATCGCTATCGCTTTTGCCCATAATCAGTTCGTATTGAAATCCGAAAAGTCTGATTCTGCTTGCCAACATTTCGCGACAAACGAGTTTTTTCTTTATTTCGGTAAGCTTTCCTTCACTATGTTCGGAAATAAATTCATTGCAATCTTCTCGCGAATCGTAATCCTCATACTCATTTGCAAATGAACCGTATTTTTCTACAAGCTTTTTGACGATGATAAAATCCAGTGCCTTATCTCCGATGAACTCTAAGACCTCGTTATTTTCACCTCCGTTCATTTTTGAATACGAGCGTCTTACAAACGCTTGTTGCAACAAATCGGGATTTTTAAAACGGTATCCGATTTGCCCCTGGATCATTTCCAGCATTTCGTTGTTCATAATAAAAACAACCTCCTTATAGTTTTCTATAAGAAGGCATAAAGATAGCCCGAAAAAGCCCACGTATTCCGTGCGCTCCATTCGGGCACAAGTATATAAAATGCGTTACATAAATCATTCGTGTTTGAACAAAACCACTTGCATAGTTAAATGCAAACACACCTGTTTTATGTCCGGCCGTTTAGATACTCATACGCCTTCTTGTTTTTATTATAACGAAAGAACAGTCCTATGTCAACAGATTCACTCTACCCGTTTTGGGTAGAGTGAATCTGTGAAAAAACCGATAACTTACTTTTTACTTTCCGCAATAAATTTTGATAGCTTCAGCAACGAATTCCGCAGTTCCTTCGCCGTGTTTGTCGATGTTGTTCTTGAACCGCTCGTCACAGACGTACATCTGTCCAAGCCCTGCGAGGATGTCATCGGTGCAGTGATAAAAATTCGTTGTAATATAGTCCTGTAGTTTCTTTACGAGTCGCTGTGCCGTGTCGCTGTCGGAGTTATCGCCGCAGTTCTTGCACTCGGCAAACTCTGCAAAAACACCGTTCAGCCCACCGAGCACGTCGTTCCATTTATCTTTGGAGTAGTCGGCTGTCTTTGTCCGGCTCTCTTTGTAGGCGTCGGTGTCACCCCAACGCTGTTTTGCCTCGTTCTCGTACTGCTGACGGGCAGTCTCGTATTCGCTGTTGTCAAATGCGCTCATCGTAATCTCTCCTTTTTCTGCTTGTTCCAGAGCTGCAATCAGCCGTGTGAGCCGATTTTTCTTAATGGTCAGCAACCGCTTCTGCTCCGCAAGCGCTTTTTGTTTATCGTAATTCGGCGAGGCGAGGATCTCCGCAATGCTTTTCAAAGAAAAATCCAGCTCACGGTAGAACAAGATCTCCTGCATCCGTTCCAAAGAACCTTCGTCGTAAAAGCGATAGCCGTTTTGTTCGTCAACATGGCTCGGCTTCAGCAAACCGATCTCGTCGTAATAATGCAGTGTGCGCACGCTGACACCGGTGAGCTCGGCAAATTCTTTGATCTGTAGTTTCATATCTTCACCTCGGCTATGAGTATACACTATAACGTTACGTCAGAGTCAATACTATTTTACACTATTTTTTGCAAAAGGTAAAGGGCGCGGCACCGGGCCGCACCCACGGCAGAAGAG
>JAZRTS010000217.1:0-6876 GCA_045652135.1 Eubacteriales bacterium
GGGAAGTCCAACACCTTGGCCCACAGAACGACATGGCTACGTTCCGACTTCATCCGGCATCGCTCATTTTATTTGTTGCTGTTTTTTCTTTTTATATAAAAAGCGTATATCACACTTCCGATTACGGCAAGTAAAACCGTAATTATAAGTATCATTGCCGATAAAAAATAATTTTTTTCCGCAAGTGTTGCACCGCAAACGGTTGACGACAGCACTGACGGTATTCTTGCAATGCCTGTCACTATGATAAACGGCAAAAACTTTATAGGTAAAAGTCCTGAAATATATGTGAAAATGTCTTTTGGAAGCCCCGGAATTACGTAGAAAAAGAATAGAAGTAAGTATATATTTGACGTGTTTTTGAATTTAAAAAACGATTCAACCGTTTCAAGAGGGATGAAAAATTCGACAAATCTGCGTCCGTATTTCCGTGCAAATATCCATATAATCACCGTTCCTATAAGATTTCCGAAAATGCAGTAAACAGCACCCCATACAGCACCCCAGGCATACCCCGATGCTATTTCAAGCGGCTCCGCGGGAATAAATTTTATAAGTGTTTGTGATGTGCGCAGGGCAATGAATACAACCTCGTCATATTTTCCGAATTTATCAAGCCATTCTCTGAAAACAACCGGCTCTGAGACGATCTCCAGCAGCTTGTTTCCGAATATGATATAACAAGCAACGCATATTGCGATGAACACAAGAAAAAGTGCAATTGCAATTTTTTGCCGAGTGTTTAAGCGAAAGCCCTGCTTAATAAAACGTGTGATAAAATTTAATTTCATTGTTTTCCTTTTTCTTTTTTAAAATTGTATGATACAGCGTATTAAGTTTCAAAAAGTTAATTATTAAGAATACATCAAATTTACCGTAAATAATATTACGCTCAACAATTTTTGATTTCTTACAAATGATGTAAAATTTTTTATGAAAAAGGTAAATTATTTTTTGGTGCATTTTCATCTGCGAGCCTGTTGAATTTAAAACCGTTTATTTCAAGTGTGTCGCCGCTTATAAAATACGGAATTTCCCTGTGTTTTTCACCGTTTTTTAAAAATAATCGCTCACTGTCTGTATAAAACTCATATTCCGTGCCGTTTATATAAGCCGTACCGTTTTCAAATTTCCATACGGTGTCGAATCTTTTCCATTGTCCGTCAATATCAGACGATCTGTTTTCACATCCCATAAGAAAAAACAAAATAAATGAAATTAATATAAAAGTGAATAAACGCATAAAAAACCTCCGACAATATTATGTGTCGGAGGGATTTTTCATATACGTATGCAATATGTCGGAAAATTGTGCAAAATCGGCTACGGAAAGTCTTTCACCGCGTACGTCACGCGGAAGTCCCATTTCTTCAAGAATGTCGCCGACGGTTGATTTTGAAATGCCGACTGTATTTGAAACGGCATTTGAAAGCGTTTTTCTTCTTTGTAAAAATGCAGCCTTTATTATTTTGAACATCAATTCTTCGTTTAATGGGTTTACGGGTTTTTTGTCGTAAAGTGACAGCTTTACGACTGTTGAATCAACCTTGGGAGCCGGCATAAACGAGCCTGCCGATACGTTGAACAGCTTTTTAGCCTCGGCATAATATGCAACAGATGCCGTTATTGCACCGTATTCGGCGCTTCCTGCTTTTGCGCAAAGTCTGTCGGCAACCTCTTTTTGTATAAGTATAGTTATGCTTTTGAGTCTTGCGGAGGATTCCAAAAGCTTCATAACAATGGGGGTTGTTATGTAGTAGGGAAGATTTGCGCATACGCAAACATCCATACCTTCGAAATGTTCATTTATAAGATCATTTATATCACAGTCCATAACATCTCCGTTTATAACGGTTACGTTATCGTATTCGGCAAGAGTTGTGTCAAGTACAGGCAATAGTCTTGTATCTATCTCAATTGCCACGACCTTTTTAAATCTTTCGGCAAGCTTTGAGGTAAGCGTTCCGATTCCGGGACCTATTTCTATAACACCGCAAGATGTGTCATCTTCGCACATTTCCGCAGTTCTTAAAGGTACACTTTCGTTAATAAGAAAATTCTGGCCGAACTTTTTTAAAAAGGTCAGACCGTTTTCTTCCATCAATTTTTTGACGTATGATATATCTGTGAGTTTTGGCATAATGCTCCTTGTTTTTTTACACATTTTTCCGAAATAATATTGACAAAACCGAAAAAAGATGGTATAATTTGTTCCGTTGTAACGATTATACCACGTATTTTCGATTTGTCAACACCTAAATTTGCTGGTGTGGCGCAGGGGTAGCGCAATTGATTCGTAATCAATAGGCCGAGGGTTCAAATCCCTCCACCAGCTCCATTGTAAACTTAATATTTTGAGGGAGTAGTTTGCGCCGAAGGCGTTCGATAAGTCAACATCCCCGGCGAAAGCTTGGTTTATCATTAAAAAATGAGACTCATACATTGAAAAATGTATGAGTCCTTTTTGAATATTACGGCAAATATTTTACGAAAGGGTATGAAAATGGAATACTATTTTAAAACTGCCGACGAGACAGTGATCTCACTTAGCACATCCAAAAACGGTCTTGCGGAAAGTGAGGCTAAAGTAAGACTTGAAAAGTATGGGAAGAATAAATTAAAGGAAGCGAAAAAAGAATCGCTTATTCATAGATTTTTAAAGCAGCTTGCCGACCCGATGACGATAATTCTTATCGTTGCAGCGGCGGTTTCAGCCTTTCTTGCTATCGTTGAAGGCGAGGGTGGCGAAGGATTCACCGACGTTTTTATAATTGGTGCGGTCGTAATAATAAATGCAGTTCTCGGAGTGGTGCAGGAAAGCAAAGCTGAGGCGGCAATAGAAGCGCTTCAGGAAATGACCGCTGCCAATGCAAAGGTAATGCGTAACGGCATCTTAATGCACGTAAAGACTGATGAGCTTGTGCCGGGTGATGTCATAATCCTCGAAGCGGGCGACTCCGTTCCTGCAGATGCAAGACTCATTGAATGTGCCAGCCTCAAGGCTGAGGAAGCGGCACTGACAGGGGAAAGTGTTCCCGTTAACAAGACGGCGGATGCGCTTCCCGCTTGTGACAATGTTCCTCTCGGCGACAGAAAAAATATGGTATATATGGGCTCGACCGTAGTATACGGCAGAGGCGTTGCAGTCGTTACCGAAACCGGTATGAACACCGAAATGGGTAAAATTGCCGATGCACTTGCTAATGCAAAGGAAGGTAAGACACCCCTTCAGATGAAGCTTGCGGAGCTTTCAAAGATTCTGACGTACCTCGTTATAGGCATAAGTATATTTATATTCCTGTTTGGCTTCTTCACAACGGAAAATGCCCTGGCAGAGCTTATGAACGGTAAGCTTGACGTTCTTCTTGATTCGTTCATGGTTGCTGTTTCGCTTGCGGTTGCCGCAATCCCCGAAGGCCTTGCAACTGTAGTTACGATCGTACTTTCGATGGGCGTTACAAAGATGTCGAAGCGTAATGCTGTTATAAGACAGCTTACAGCAGTTGAAACACTCGGCTGTACACAGATAATCTGTTCGGATAAAACGGGTACGCTTACACAGAACAAGATGACTGTTGTCAAGGAAGAAACGAAGAATCAGACGCTCCTTGCAAAATGTATGGCACTTTGCTCCGATGCTGTGCTTGACGAAACGAAGAATGCAACGGGTGAGCCTACAGAATGTGCCCTTGTAAATTACGCATACACGCTTGGACTTGAAAAGGGAATTATTGAAGCAGATATGCCGAGAGTTGGCGAGCTTCCGTTTGATTCCAACAGAAAAATGATGACTACCGTTCATAAGAACGGCGAAAAATACATTCAGTTTACAAAGGGTGCGCCTGATGAAATACTGAAGCATTGCAAATATTATCTCGACGGCGAAAATGTTATTCCGCTTACCGATGACATAATTGCAAGAGTTGCGGGCGAAAATAAGGCTATGGCAGACTCCGCTTTGCGTGTGCTTTCGGGCGCATACAGAGTGTACGATGAGATGCCCTCCGAGCTTACTTGTGAAAATAATGAAAATGACCTCATATTCATCGGTCACTACGGAATGATAGACCCTGTCCGTCCCGAGGTAAAGGCGGCTATTGCACAGTGTAAGGAAGCAGGTGTACGTCCCGTTATGATAACGGGTGACCATATAAACACCGCAACAGCAATCGCCAAGGAACTTGGCATCATAACCGATGCATCGCAGGCTATAACAGGTGCCGCGCTCGATGAATATACCGATGAAGAATTTGCAAAAATAGTTGACAGATATTCCGTATATGCGCGTGTTCAGCCTGAGCACAAGGTCAAGATAGTAAATGCTTGGCGTTCAAGAGGCTGTATAACAGCTATGACGGGAGACGGTGTAAACGATGCGCCTTCAATAAAGAGTGCCGACATAGGTATCGGTATGGGTATCACAGGTACTGACGTTACAAAGAACGTTGCCGATATGGTTTTGGCAGACGATAACTTTGCAACTATAGTTACGGCTGTCGGTGAAGGAAGAAGAATATATGACAACATCAGAAAGTCCATTCAGTTCTTGCTTTCCTCGAACCTCAGCGAGGTCGTGGCAATATTCACGGCAACGCTTCTCGGCTTTACACTTCTCAAGCCGATACATTTGCTTTGGATAAACCTCATAACGGACTGCTTCCCTGCGCTTGCCCTCGGTATGGAAAAGGGCGAATCTGACGTTATGAAGCGTAAGCCGAGAAATCCAAAAGACGGAATCTTTTCGGGCGGTGTTGGTGTTGACGTTGTTTATCAAGGTGTTATGGTTGCCGCTATCACAGTTATTTCGTATCTTGTGGGACATTATATGGAAGCAGGTGTTTGGTCGCTTGAAACAAGTTCCGACGGTATGACGATGGCATTTTTAACAATGTCAATGGCTGAAATATTCCATTCCTTCAATATGCGTTCCGTCAAAGCATCAGTTTTCTCAATAAAGACTCACAACGTGTTCCTTTACGGTGCTATGGCGCTTTCGTTTATCCTTACAACAGCGGTTATCTATCTGCCCGGTATCAGCACAGCGTTCGGCTTTGAGCATATAAGCCTTGCTGAATACGGTGTTGCAATTGCTTTGGCGATAATCGTTATACCGATTGTTGAAACGGTTAAATTTATTCAGAGAAAGATAAGAAAATGAGATTTGACTCTATTATAATCGGCGGTGGTCCTGCGGGTATCACCGCCGCAGTTTATATAGCGCGCGCAGGCTTTTCCTGCGCTGTTATTGATGACGGACGTTCATCGCTTTTAAAAACCGATAAAATTGAAAATTACTACGGATTTGATACCGTTTCGGGCAAAGAGCTTTATGAAAAGGGAATCGCACAAGCCGAAAGGCTCGGTGTCAGAATTTTCAAAGGGCAAGTTTTGTCACTTGACTTTGAAGACGTATTTGCACTTGAAACAAGTGAAGGTAAGCTTTACGCAAAAACTGTTGTTATTGCAACGGGAAGCGGTATCAAGGGTAAGAAAATAAAAGGTGAGGAAGAATTTGAAGGCAGAGGTGTGAGTAAATGCGCCGTTTGCGACGGATTTTTCTTCAAGGGCAAAAATGTCGCCGTTATCGGAGACGGTGAGTTTGCGCACCACGAAGCAGATGTGCTGTCGGGTGTATGCGGAAAAGTCACGCTTTTGTCAAACGGCAAGGATATAACAAGTGACAAATTCAAGGTAATAACCGATAAAATATCGCATATTACGGGCGATGAAACAGTCGGCGGAGTTGTATTTGAAAACGGTGATGAAATTCCGTTTGACGGTGTATTTATTGCAAACGGTGTGCCGAGCGCATCAGATTTTGCCATTCGCATCGGTATTTCGGAAACTCGCGGTGTTATCGTTACTGACGAAAATATGAAAACGTCCATCCCGGGTATATTTGCCGCAGGTGACTGTACTTTATCACCGAAACAAATCGCAACAGCTGTATATACGGGAATGAAAGCGTCGTTTTCCGCCATTGAATATCTGAAAGGAAAAAAATAACCGTGAACGAGATAAAAAAGGGAAGATACCGACATTTTAAAGGTAATGAGTATGAGGTCATAGGTACAGCCCGACATTCCGAAACACTTGAAGAAATGGTTGTATATAAGGCGCTTTACGGTGACGGCGGTATCTGGGTGCGCCCTCTTTCGATGTGGTTTGATACAGTTACCAAAGACGGTGTTGAATACAAAAGATTCACGTATATAGGTGAGTAATGGTTTATTTAAAGTCATTTAAACTGCCGAGCGAAAAGGACGAGGACAGTGTTATTTTAAATGTCGGAACGCACCAGCTTAATATGAGCTGTTATACAGACACCCCATATCCGTTCAAGCTTTTCCCTCAAAAGCAGTTTGGAAAAATTGAATTTGAGCCTGTGACGATGTTCTGCGGCAGTAACGGTTCAGGTAAATCAACACTTCTCAACGTTATATGCGAAAAGCTTAATTTGGAGCGAACATCACTTTTTAACGATGCGCCGCTTTTCAATGTATACACGGATATGTGCGAATATTCTGCTGTGGATATCCCCGATGGAAGCAAGTATATTTCAAGTGATGACGTGTTTGATTTTATGCTTGATATACGCGCGATAAACAAGGGTGTTGACAGACGGCGCGAGGAGCTGTTTTATGAGTATTACATCACCCGTGAAACACCGATAGAAAATCTTACATCCCTTGATGATTACGAGGAATTCAAGCGTGTAATGAACGCAAAACGTGGGACAAAAAACTCATACGTCACAGCAAGACTTGGGAAAAAGGATCTGTATACCGCATCGAACGGAGAAAGTGCATTTTCGTATTTCACAAAGGAAATAAAGGAAAATGCGCTGTACTTACTTGATGAGCCCGAAAACAGCCT
>JAZRTS010000218.1:0-1130 GCA_045652135.1 Eubacteriales bacterium
ACTTGTCAATGCGTATGGTGTGGTTTGTGCAGGCTGATTTTTTCATCTTTCGTGCTGTAACACAACGGTAATAATGATAAGTGCCATAAGTGTGCTGATTGGTCTTTTTGTTCATTACACGCTTACAGTCTGCACACCGCACAATTCCCGAAAACAAATCAACGTTTTTCTTTTTGGGACTTTTTCGGATATGCTTGTTAAACAGTGCTTGTGCATTGTCAAAGGTTTCGTGGCTGATAATAGGCTCATGGGTCCCCTCGACAATAATCCACTCATCTTTCGGGATTGCACGGCATTGCTTAATTTTATAACTATAGGTAGTATTCTTGCCCTGCACCATATCGCCGACATACATTCGGTTTTGCAAAATTCGGCGCACCGAACTATCGGGCCACAAACCGTCATTGCTTCTGCCGGACGGATGTTTGTAGTTTAGTCCCTTCTGCTTTTTATACATTGACGGATTTGGTATACCCATTTCGTTTAGGTCTTTAGTAATGCCTATTATACTTTCACCCGCAATAAAGCGTTCAAAAATCATTCGCACTATCGGTGCGGTTTCCTCATCAATAATAAGATGATGTTTATCATCCGGGTCTTTTAGGTATCCGTAGGTCGGAAAAGAACCGATAAACTTGCCTTGCTGGCGTCTTAAATTCAGCGTACCTCGCACGTTAACAGACGTACTCGCCGCCTGAGATTCGTTTGTAACGTTGGTAATACTCAAAGTCAGCAAATTGCTAACCACATTGTTACCTGTGCTTAAATTGTCGTAATTATTATTTATCGCTACAAACCGAACACGATAACGAACGAAAATATTATCGAGATAATTTCCTATCTCAATATAGTTTCGTCCAAAACGCGAAAGATCTTTTACAACGATACAGTTGATTTTGCCGGAATAAACGTCCTCCATCATTCTGATAAAATCAGGACGGTCAAAATTTGTACCGCTGTAACCGTCATCAGAATAAATCTCAACTAGTTCCATATCAGGACAGCGTTTTAGATATTCTTTTAAAATTTCTCGTTGCGACGCAATAGAGTTACTCTCCGTCTCAGTTCCGTCATCACGGGAAAGACGAAGATAAAGAGCAGTCTTCCAAACCTTATTTGGTACGGAGGAC
>JAZRTS010000219.1:0-12052 GCA_045652135.1 Eubacteriales bacterium
ATCTCCGTTTACAATGATTTTGAGTGTTTCTGACGTGGTGGAATTAACAAGCGTATATCCGCTTGCAACGATCGCGTTACTCTTGACAGCTTTGCCGTCGTGATCCTTTACACTGCAAACGTCATCAGCAAACGCATCGATGATATAATACGCTTTCGTACCTGCCTTGATGTTCACTATCATACCGTTTCTGATATGAAAGGGCGATGCTGTTTTTTCGTTTTTTGTATCCGCCGAAGCCGTAAGCGCTGCGCACAGCGAAGCAAGTACAAGTGAAAACGAAAGAAGAACCGTCAATGTCTTTAAAACAAAACTTTTTTTATTCATATTCATTTATCTCTGTAGTTTTGCAAATTTCGTATTTTCAATGTGCGGGATCGATTACGGGCAATGCGCTGTAATCAATGGGGAAATAGAGCGACTGAGTCATATAAAGTCCCGTTATAAGGTGGTATTTGACACCCATATCGGACATCCACTGACGGTCATTGAACGTCTGAAGTGTTCCTGAATGATTTTCATATACCCAATCTCCCGACGGCCAGAGGCACACTGTGGGGGCTATCGCCTGATATACCTCTTTTCTTACACCCGCCTGACCGTGGTGGGACATCTGAACAATATCGCTTTTCAATGCGCTTCCGTACTTCTGCAGAAGTCTGTCGCCCTCTGCCGTATAAGCATCACCGAGGAAAAGCACTGTCTGACCTTCGATAGTAGCTCTGAATATCATTGAAGTATCGTTTATATTCGTTTCTTTTTCAGCATCCGTTACCGTCAGAAGTATTTCAAATTCAACCCCGTCGATATTGATAATGTCGCCCTCGAATGCTGTTTTTCCGTTGACAGCATCAAACGAGCCGCTTCCGAACAGCTTATCATAAGCCGTTCTTACCTCCTCGCGCATGTAGCTGTACATACCGTTTTCACTCGATGCCATAAACGATTTTGACGGGAAATTCAAATAAACATTTTTAATCACTATCTCATTTGAGGTATTGTTTACAAGATGCGTAAATTCCGTCATATGGTCATCGTGCGGATGTGAAAGGAACCAAGCCTCAACCTCGGGAACTTCTTTACCGCTTATGCGCTGAAGCTCCTCATAAATAAATCCCTTTTCGTTGTAGTGCTTACCGCCGCCGTCGATAACGATGAGCTTGTCGTTTTTCGTCTTGATAACGTAGCTGTTACCGAGCATTTCGGGGTGGGGTGAAAGTTGGTACAAAACGGGTTGATCTTCAACCGCCAGAACTGTGACGGTTACAGATGACGATCCGCATTTTGCATTTATCTTATACGTACCCTTTTCAGGTGTGATAACATTTCCCGAAGTCACAGTGATCTGGCTTGAACTCCATGTTATATCCTTACCGTCTGTAATTGCGGAATTCTTGGCAAACTGAACGTGGAACTTGTTAAGATCGCAAGATTTACCTGCTTCAACCGTGATGCTCTTTGTTGCATACCATACGGTGTTTTCCGTATACTCATCCTCGTTGAGCTTCAGAATAGTATATTTCTGCGCCGCCGTACCGTTGTACTGGTATATCTGAACATTTGAACCGTCAGCCGTCGCATTTGCATAAACGTCAAGTGCCTTTGAGGGAGCATTTTTCGGTTCAAGCACATACTGTCCGTCCATTTCTTTTACAAACCAACGCTGAGCAGCCGTATTGTTGCTTGCGTACGTCTGAACGTTTGTGCCGTTTGCAGTGCCTGCCGCATATACGTCAAGCACCTTTCCCGTGCTTCTGTTCGTTATCGTGTATGCACCGTCTGAATTGAGCTTGAAGTGCCATACCTGTGTTCTTATGTTTTTAACCGTGTTTATAACTACGTTGTCGCCGGAAATATCTAAGTATTTCTTTGACGAAACACCCATGATTCTTGCGTAGAAATCCGTTCCGAGGCCCTGTTCTTCTTCGGGCGTTTCTTCAGGCTTTTCTTCGGGTGTCGGTGTTACTTCGGGTTTCTCCTCGGGTGTCGGCGTCACTTCGGGTTTTTCCTCAGGTACTGTATCGGAAGGATCCTGCTCAGGTGTTGTAATTTCCACTTGAACCAAAGTGAATATCTGAGATGATGCGCCTGTGTATGTTGAAGAAAGCAATTTGCTTCCGGAAACGGTCATAACGCATGTGGGCGCACACTTTGAACGGAGTATATACTTACCCGTGCTGTACTTGAATATGTACCACTTCTGCGCATTACTTTCGTTTCCTGCATACGTGTGTATTTTTGTACCGGACGATGTACTTGCCGCATAAACGTCAAGCACTTTACCCGTTGACTTGTTTGTGACGGTATAAGTTTCGTCGGAATTGCGTGTGAATATCCATATCTGTGAATCATCAGAAGAGGATTCTGTTTCAAGTGCCGTATCATCACCCGAAAGTCCTATGACTTTAGCGCCCGATGCAGTTATTCTGACCGCAAACGAGTCACCGAGGTTTTCAACCTTTGCAACCTTACGGTTAGGCTCCTTATATCCGTACGAGCCGAAGTGATTGATACCGTTTACATTATTTGTGCCGAATGCCGCCTTGAGATCGGCATTATTTGCAAGATAATACTTGGAATGGAAAATGGGGCTTCCCTGTCTTCCCTCTTTTCCGCCGTACTGCAAAAAGTGATTATAAAGCGCGCTTGTCGATGTACCCAGCGCATTGACAACGTCTTTGTTGTTAGCCGCATAGTAATTCGCATCGAATACAGCGGATTTCACGTTTGCGGAAATCCAATCAGTTGCAGCAACAGAACCGAAAGGAATCGCAGAAAAGACAGTTATCAAAGCAAGACAAAGCATCATAACTCTCTTGAAATTCTTGGACATTTACAATGTACCCTCCTTGATATATTAAAGTGTTTAATTATGGGATACTCATATCCCCTCAACATAATATAGTATCACGGTTTATAAAATAAGTCAAGATACAATTAAGTAAATAATAAATGGTCACGCCAATAATGTTATTAAAAGCACAGTACACATTTCAACTTCTGCGATGTCATTTTATTACCGTAATCAGCATAACAAACAGCGCACCCGCTTATATCGGGTGCGCTGTTTTAATATTTTCAGTTATTATTTAACAAATGAAATATCCGTGTATATGGGGAAGTGGTCCGTAGTAGTTGCAGATGTCATATTGATAACTGCTCTTGTACGGAGCGCATTCACCTTGGATGTTGCGAAGAAGAAGTCGATCGTTCTTGAAGGTGAGCCTTCTGCACGCTCTGTTGAATTGAGCTCGTGACCTTCACGCAGCATAATGCCGTTTCTGAAAGATGTGAATCTTGTATCTTCAAGAACACCGCTGTCTACCATCATGTGGTAAGCTTCGTCAAACGAACGCATATTGAAGTCACCCATATTGATAACTTCGCAGCCGCGTCTACTGATGATATCATTCGTGATAGAAAGTATCATCTTTGTGTTATCCTGACGGATAATTACCTTATCTGCAAGTACGCCTTCGTTAAAGAAGTGGGATGAAGTTACGGCAAATGTCTTGGATGTTGTCTTATCCTTGAGAACAGCCCATGTTACACCGAAGAACTTGCTTCCGCCGGGCAACTGCTTCCAGCCCTTTTCAACGCAAGAGAACTTGGAAGTCTTGTATGCGATCGGGGACTTGTTGTTGTCGCCGCTTGTGCCTGTGAATACGTCCTGCTGGATTACAGTATATCCCTGAGCCTTGAGCATAGGAATAAATCTGTTCATATTCTCAGCACAGCATTCCTGGAAGCCGATAACGTCGGGAGAATAGTAGTTGATAAACTCAATCATTCTGTCGTATCTGCTTGTATCGGGAAGACTGCTGTACCAGAGCATATTGAGAGTCATTATTCTGTACTCTGCTCCGTCTGTAAGTGCGAGGTGATCGTTCTTTGTATTGAGTGTCTTGGGCGCGTCTGCGCAAATGCTTGTAAGCTCTACTGTGCCTGTTGCGTTCTTGAGAAGCTCTACTAACTGCTGGGAAGCAAATTCAACCGCAATAGTGTTACCGCCTACAACGTAGATTTCTCCCGTTGTCTTGCTGATGATGCTGTACTGGTTAGCGCCAACTGTCTTGTTGTTTGCAACAAGCGCATCACCGCCGGAGCCTGAACCCGATGTTGCGATAACGATCTGGGGATAAGTTGCTCTCGGATCGTAGATGCCTGTTTCAACCTCAACGCCTGTGTAGTATTCAATGTCGTTAGCGAGAAGCTCAACTGCTTCAATGATACCGGTTATATCGTTTGCGGGAGCATTTGCTTCATTTGCAAGGTATGTTACCTTAAGACCTTCGATGCTCTTGCCGCTGATAGTAGCGCTTACAAGAGGACATCTGATCTCTTCTGCGATACCGTTAATACGTGTTCCTGTCGCAGAATATATAGCATAAGGAACTACGGAAAGAACAACGCTTCCGTCATTAACGGGAAGACCGCTGACCTTAACTGAATATGAGTATCCGCCGTCTATTGCTTTGAATGTAGTTGTATTAACTGTTTTCTTTGCAATCGTTGCGCCCGTTGCAGTGTCGATAGTTGTGATAACAAAGCCTATCTTGCTGTACTGATCGTACTCAAACTTACCTGTAAAGGTTACGTTACCCGAAGCATCAGCAGATGCGCCCGTTACGTCAAGGCAGGCAAACTGAGCACATGATCTTGTACCGGGAGTTCCCTTTGCCTTATATATGCCATTATCAACGCCTATGGTAACAACATTCGTTTCACCTGCAGAATTGAGATTGATATACTGATTAAGCGTTGTGGGATAGCCTGAGGTTGTATACGAGCCCATAACCTGAGCAGGATAAGGAACTGCCGCAAACACGTGTGTATATGTGCGCATAGGCTCCTTCTGTGCCTGCGTTGATGCGTGTGCATACGCCTCATAATCAACATAGTTGTAGAAGTTACGTGAGCCGTCCTCCGACACTGTCGGTTCTACAATGTGAATTGCAATAGAATCAGCTCTGTTCTGAAGCTCTGCCGTCATATTGTATGCAAGCGGAGCGTCTGTCGTTGCAGTAAGGTTTTTAAGAACCGTACCGTTTTCAAGTCTTGTATTAAGAGCTGTATTCTTGATAAGTGAAAATGCAGATATCGCCTTCATATCGGGCAAAAATCCCGTGCCGCAGCCGCTGTTTATGCTCTTTGCGGCATAAAGATCCGCCTTGCCGTCGTGAACAGCAACGGGAACAACGGTGACGTTTGTCATATTACTGCCCTGTGAGGTCCAATATGACTTGAAATTGTCAACTGTGAGCGATCTGTTTGCATAAGATACAAACCAAAGAACAACCATACTGTTGGGCTTAACGCTTACGTTGCAGGATGAAAGGTTTATCTTATCAAGAGATGTAAGCGATGTATCGGAGCCTGTGCCTGATGCAAGGCCGAGAACGGCATTGTATCCGTTACTTTCGTACTTACCGCTGTTTGCAAATCCGAATCTGTAAAGTGAGTACTGATTGAGGTTCACTGTCTTATCGGATGTGTTTATGATCTCCATAAACTCGTACGCACCGTTTGAGGGTGTTGCGCAAATTTCGCTTATTGCAAGATTCTTTTCTGTCTCACTCTTTGTGAGCTTGATAACCTTGAACTGCTGTGCCTTGGAAGATTCGGAATATTTCGCAAGCTGAAGCTTTGTTCCGCTTGCCGTACCGCCGCCAACTACCTCAAGCGCACATTCTGTCGTACATTTGGGAACGAGCATATAATTGCCGTTAACCTCATAAATGAACCATCTCTGAGCGTTGGTGTTATTGGAAAGATACGTGTTTACTGCAGTTCCGGGAGCGCCCGAGCCTGCCGCACAGTCAAGAGATTTACCGTTTTTAAGGTTAGTTATCTCATAGCTTCCGTCAGAGAAACGAATGAATCTCCATATCTGGTTGTAGCCTGTATTGGGATAACGGATAAGAGCTGTATCGCCTGAAAGTGCAATGTTATAGTTAGAACCTACACCTCTGATATTGCCCCAGAAATTGCTTCCGATATCAGCAGGCTTAATAGATTCAGTTTCACTTACTTCCGCAATCTTGAACTGCTGACCTGCCGCACCGTTATATGTGTTCATCTGAACGTTTGCGCCTGCTACAGTTGAGTTACCGCTTACCGTCAAAGCGCACGTCGTGCCGCATTTTGCACGGAGAGTATACGTGCCGTTTGTGTTCTGATAAATGAACCAACGCTGTGCATTCGTGTCGTTGCTTTCATAAAGATCAACGTTTGCGCCGGAAGCACGTGATGCCGCATAAACGTCAAGCACCTTGCCTGTTGCATTGTTTGTGATCTTATAGCTTCCGTCGCTCTGTCTTGTGAGCTTCCACGACTGGTCAGCCCCTAAAACAGGTGTTACTGTGATTACGTTTGTGCCGGAATAGCCCAAATTCATACCGCCCGTTGCCATGGAAATTCTCACGTTGATGTTCGTTCCGAGGTCAACGGGAGCCGCTGTCACACGTGCTTCGTTCACACCGTACGAAAAGAAGTGATTTATCGCATTTTCACGGTTGGAACCAAAAGCTGCTTTCAGGTCGCTGTTTTTCGTCAAATAATAGTCAACGCTGAACATAGGGCTTGCCTGACGGCCCTCTTTTATGCCGTTGTTGATAAAGTGATTGTAAAGACGTGTAGCGTCCGTACCGAATGCGGCTTTAAGGTCGGCATATTTGTTCGCATAATATGTTGCATCAAATACAACCGATTTTACACTCGATGGTACCGACACGGCGGCAATTGCCTGAAAAGGTATTATCGCCGCAACCATTATGATTGCCAGACACCACGCTGTCAAACGAATGAGTTTTTTCATATTTCCTCCTGCGTACCGAATTTATACATTAAATATGTATATTATCTTTGATTTCATTATACAACCCACAGTAATTTTTGTCAATTCAAAACAAGACGTCATTTGTGAATTTTACATTTAATTTACACACTATGTCTTTTATTGTCAACTTGCCCGCTGAATTAGACACGCAGACATCATCGGCATATAAAAAGAACCTTGTCAAATGACAAGATTCTTTTTCAATATCACACTCTGTAAATATAGTTATTCTTTCTCATTCTTGCAGAAGGGAGTCCACCGTCTCTGTAGCCTAAAATACAGTTGCCGACCCCGATATAATTTTCTCCGATACCCCATTTTTTCAGAAGCTCTTTTCCCTCTTTTGTTTCAAAAACTTCCTTTGCACGGTGTATCCAGCAAGAATCCACTCCAAGCGAGAATGCGGCATTCATAAGATTGCCCATAACAAGGCTTCCGTCCTCAACACAAGTCCACACATTTTTGTCTGCCAACACAATAACGACCGTCGGCGCACCGTAAAACGGATCACCTGATGAGCCCATAGCCTTTGCGTTAAGTCGGCTCAAAATACTTATTGTTTCTGGATCCTGAACGACCACCATAACGGGCGACTGGCTTCCCATACCGGTAGGCGCATACGTTCCCGCTTTTAAAATAAGCTCAAGTTTTTCTTCTTCAACCTGTTTTTTCGTATATCTTCTGATGCTTCGCCTTTCGGTAAGTGTTTTTATAACCTCGTTTTCCATAAGCCCTCCGTATTGTTTTTTGAAAATTATATCACACGCATTTAAATTAGTCAACGGTTTATTTTCGGAATAAGTATTTGTAATTTTGAATAAAATAAACATAAATACTTTCTTTGAGGTATAGATATGAGCAAACGAAATATGACGCTTTGGCAATTAATCGGTTTTATATTTACTTCCGTAATCGGAACGCTTTTACACTTCTTGTACGATTGGACGGGAAAAAGTATATGGTCAGCTCCCTTTTCTGCAACAAACGAATCTATCTGGGAGCATATGAAGTTAATCTTCGTTCCTATGTTTATTTTTGCGATAATAGAAAACATATATCTAAAGGAAAAATACAGCTGCTTTTGGAAAATAAAGCTAAAAGGTATTTTGCTTGCCCTGTTACTGATTCCCGTTATTTACTACACATACAACGGCGCTTTCGGCAAGTCGCCCGACTGGTTGAATATTGCAATATTTTTCATCACCGCCGCTATCGTATATATTTACGAAACACGGCTTTTCAATGAAAATATGTACTGCAAATGCAACACTGTATCTATTATAACACTGTGCTTAATTGCGGTTTTGTTCATCATTTTCACTTTCACCCCGCCGCACATTCCGCTGTTTGCCGACCCTACGACAGGTCTTTACGGCATGCAAACACAATAATGAAATATCCTTGCTTTGAACGGTAAAAATTCAAAGCAAGGATATTTTAATATCTGCTTAACCAATCAGGATTCAGTTTTTTATAAATCTTTTCACCATAAGGAATATGTAATCGGAAGCACAAATGCATAATATACTCATTGAAGCAAAAACCGCTTGTGAAAAAGTATTTAAACCAATTTTTATTATATAATTTGCGATACTTCGAAAATTCTTTTTCAAATCCGTAATGCTTTGCGTTACAGTAATATCCAACGGTTCGGTTCATAAATTCCTTTGAAAAGTGCGTTTTCATTTTTTCCAAACGCCTTTCCTCGAAAAATTTGCTTCTCACATAACTCACCATGATAAAATCAAACTTTTTCGGTGTAAATCCCTGTCTTGTAATGCTTCCGTATCTTTCCGTCCAATAATACATTTTTTGCTTTGTTCTAACAATCTTACCTGCCTTTTCCCACAAATAAGACAAAAGCAAAGAGTCCTCTTCTGTGTACCCTTCCATAAATCGAAGGTTATCAAATAACTCTGATTTGCACAATCTCATACAAGCAGACGTAAGGCTTACCGAATGACAGTATTTTGTAAGATCGGCAAGCGCCTCTTTACATATTATTGTTTCATCGATATCGAATGGCTCTGAAATTTTTTCATAATCAACATTTTCTTTGATACCAACAAAAGAATACTGACAACCTGCAATATCCGCATCATTATCGACTAATATCCTCAAAAGAACTTCGTACATTTGCGGATGGATAAAATCGTCACTGTCCACAAATGCAACGTAGTCCCCCGTCATAACGTCAAGGCCTGCGTTGCGTGCTGATGACAGACCGCCGTTGGGCTTATGTATAACACGTATTCTTTTATCAGTTTCAGCTATTTCATCGCAAATTGCAGGTGAACCGTCTGTACTTCCGTCATCCACAAGTATTATTTCAAGATTACTGTATGTCTGATTTTTAATACTTTCAACACATTTAACCAAAAATTCCTCTACGTTGTACACGGGAACAATAACACTTATCTTCACAAAAACACCTCCTTTGTAATTATTCCAAAACAGTCAAAGCATTCTGTCAATAAAAGTTGCGGTAACCGTTTATAATTACCGCAACTTTTAAAAATGTCAGAATAAAATTATCAAGAACTGTGACACGAGGACGACAGCGATGAGTGCTATCGGATATGTTGCCGCATAAGCTGCCGCAACGTCTTCTGTTTTAGCAACACCGATAAGTGTACCGAGTGCGGGAGTACTCGTCATACCGCCCGTAATCGCACCGAGGTTGTTGAGAAGCGAAAGCTTCAAAACATACTTTGCAAATATAAATCCGATTATCATGGGAACTATCGTCATAATAATACCGTATACAAAGTACATCGGGTCAAAGTTTGCAACGAAGTCAACACCGCCGGGGATACCTGCACCGACAAGGAACAGCACCAAGCCAAGCTCTCTGAAAAGCTTGAGAGTATGTGTGTCGGGCATAAGGTTTACCTTACCTGCTCTGCCAAAGTGACCGATGATAAGGGAAACGAGGAGACATCCGCCCGTTGTTGTAAGGGAGAAGCACGTTCCGTCAAGGCCTTCTGCGCTGAGCGGAATTTTTATCTTTCCGACAAATGTACCGAGAACTGCGGCAAGCGAGAACACAGCAAATCCGTGTTCATCGATATTGAACAGCTTACCCACAAAGCTCTTTTTGCTTGCTGAATCTACCTGAACAAGCTTTGCGCGTTCAGCATCCATATCAGCCTTTGAAA
Source organism: Eubacteriales bacterium (assembly GCA_045652135.1). GTDB lineage: Bacteria > Bacillota > Clostridia > Oscillospirales > CAG-272 > RGIG7213. Next base: position 9,997 of record JAZRTS010000219.1, read on the forward strand.
GCTTCGGAACAAGCTGCACGAAAAGCACAACGCCGATAACACCGAAGATATAAGCAATACCGTGGCCGACAGATACGAGAGACGTGTAAGCGGAATCAACAGTTGCTTTAGCCGCTGAAAATGCGGGAGTTGATGTAAGTGAGCCTGAAAGAAGACCGACTATCATTGCAACAAATCCGTCCTGATCGGAGATGCTTGCGCCGTATCCTACAACCTCGCCCATACCGATACAAGCCGCCGCAGAAGCACCGCCTGCGATGATTATAACAAGACCGAGCAAAACATAAGACTTAAAGTTCTTCTTCATATTTCCGAAGAATTTAGGGCCTGCAATAAAACCAACGGATGTTACAAACAGTATAAGTCCGAGACTTTCTATAACATCAAGCGCTTCGATAAATATTTCTCCGTACTTTGCACCCTCACCGAAAATCGTATCCTTGAATATTGCACCGAACAAAAGCGCAATAACGAATACGCCTGCATCGCCGAGGCAAACGCCCTTTATTGTGATCCTTCCGAGCGCATAGCCGATAAAAAGAACGGCAAATACGCAAAACAGAACAAATGAAACACCTGTAACGGGAATTACTCCGCCAAACAAATTCATTTTAAAATGACCTCTTTTCCGAATATATTACTTTCTTCTGTAATCCGGCAAAAGCTTGGGGGATACAGAGTTTGTTTCAATGCCTGCTGAGGCAATTTCCTTTTCAAAGCTGTCAATGTGAGCAAGTGTCAGCTTACCGACCTTAACATCCTTGCATTTAGCCGCTGCGCTCTTACCTGCGCTTCTTCCGAATACGATAATATCGAGAAGTGAGTTACCCATAAGACGGTTACGACCGTGGATACCGCCGACAGCCTCACCTGCAACGAACAGGTTTTCAACATTTGTTGTCATACAGTCAGCAGTTATATCAAGACCGCCGTTCTGGTAGTGAAGCGTGGGGTAAACGAGAATAGGCTCTTTACGGATATCTATACCGTACTTACCGAACATTCTCATCATTGCGGGGATTCTTGCTTCAATAGTTCCCTCTCCGCCTATTTTTTCTATCATAGGTGTGTCAAGCCATACGCCGAGACCGTTTCCTGTGTCAACGCCGTTGCCTCTTGCATTACATTCACGAATAATGGAAGCCGCAGATACGTCACGAGTTTCAAGGGGATGCATAAATGCTTCGCCCTTTGCGTTTATAAGCTTAGCGCCGAGTGAACGTACCTTTTCGGTAACAAGTGCGCCGAAGATCTGTTCGGGATATGCCGCACCCGTGGGATGGTACTGAAGTGTATCTGCATAAAGAAGCTTTGCGCCTACTCTGTAACCGAGCACAAGACCGTCAGCCGTTGCGCCGTAGTGGTTGGATGTGGGGAAGCCCTGATAATGCATACGTCCTGCGCCGCCTGTTGCGATGATGACCGTCTTTGCTCTTGCAACGAGCATTTCCTGTGTTTCCATATTGAGAAGCACAGCGCCTGCGGCGTTGCCGTTTTCATCAAGAATAAGCTCGATAGCCGATGTAAAGTCTACAACGGGAATTCCTCTGTTGAGAACCTCGTCACGGAGTGTCCGCATGATTTCAGCGCCGGAATAGTCCTTTGCGGCATGCATACGCTTGCGGGATGTACCGCCGCCGTGAGTTGTTATCATATTGCCGTCTGCATCCTTATCGAACTCAACACCGAGCTCGTTAAGCCACTTTATAGCCTCGGGAGCATCGCAAACGAGCTTTGAAAGAAGCTCTCTTTTAGCCGCATAGTGACCGCCGCCGAAAGCATCTACAAAGTGTATTGCAGGGGAGTCATTTTCTTTATCTCCCGCCTGAATACCGCCCTCTGCCATCATTGTGTTGGCATCGCCTATACGGAGCTTTGTTACGATCATAACATCAGCGCCCGCTTCGTCTGCTCCAATTGCCGCAGATGAACCTGCCCCGCCGCCGCCGATAACGAGAACGTCAACGTCGTAATCGGGGTTTTCAAGGTCAACAGCGTCAGATGTTATACGGCTGTGTGACTGAAGCATAGCCGCAAGCTCTGTGGGAACCTTTTC
>JAZRTS010000220.1:0-1965 GCA_045652135.1 Eubacteriales bacterium
GAAAGAATCCCTTTCGACACGAGTCTCCTTTCAAACCGGTGCACCGACACAAATTAAAACCCAACCCATTTCGCAGTTTGTTTTTTCAAAATGCGAGCTGCGGACAAGGGGGAAGTTTGTGCCTTTTTACCGGCTCGGAAAGGAGTTTTTTATTTATGAAAATAAAAATTCTTTCGAATTCAAAACGCTCACTTTCATTCATTTTAATATTGGCGATGCTGTTTATACTGACGGCAGGGATAGTCCCTACCATAGGTGTCGCCGCCTTACCCACTCATAAAAACGGCACGATGACAAGCGCCAGAACTGTTTATTGCCTGCCGAGCAGCCAAGGAAACGGTATGAGCATAGGCTCAGTTTCAAGCGGCGAAGCCGTAAAGGTATATTGGCAGGAGGGCACGGATTACTATATAGAATATACTGTATCAAGCGGAAGCTATTCCGGATACAAAAGAGGCTATGTTCCTGTTTCATCCGTATCGGTCTCGGGTGTAGGCTCAATTGGGTACACTTCATTCTCTTCGAAGGTAACAAGCACTCAAACGGTATATAACAGAAGCAATACCTCCTCGTTGCAAATAGGCAGCGTATATGCAAGTGATACCTTTACTATTTTGCAGGAGGACGCGCTGTGGTATTATATCCAGTACCCCTTGGATGGCGGCGGATACAAACGCGGCTACATCGAAAGAGAGGATATAATCCAGCCTAGAGGAGCTATTAAAGAGGTCTCCTTCTCAAGGATAGTGGGTTACGCATACGATCCGATAAACCCCAACGCTACAATTCAAGCTCACGTGTATATCAAGAATAATACCACGGGAGTGCAGTATGGACACGCGCTTATTGCAAATGTTGCCGATGTTGAAATAGAAGACGGAAACGGCAACACTGTAAGCGGTAGCCACGGATTTGAGCTTAATATAAATTGGAATGATTACCCTAAGGGAGACTATACCATCGAGCTATATGCCATACGCGGCGTAAATCCAAAAGTCGATACGGAAACGTATAACACACAAAACTATAGGTTTTCAAGGTACTATTATACAGCAAGAACGAATTGGAGCGTTCCGGTGGAAGCGATAGTATCAACTCACGTAAATGCAACGCAGGCAAATTACAACCGATATGGGTTGATGAATTTTTACAGTGACACCTCGGATCCATTAACGGTTGTCAGCGCAATGAAAACACATACCGTTGTCTCAATGTTAGGTCACGGAAGTCCGGGGGAAATGTATTTTAACACTATTAACGGAAACTCGTATACTCTTTACGCAAACAATCCTCCGGATAATATCGGAGCAAATGATGCCGTTATTATTCCTGATTCGGGTGTTGATAATATGGCTGCCAACGAACTTTTCAACGCCGATATTGTAGCCTTCTTAGGTTGCTCGGGAGCAGCAAGACCGGCGGGAACAGGTGATATATCTCTTGCTCAAGCGGCTTACGATAGAGGAGCGGATGTAGTAATAGGTTTTACAAACACAGTGACTATGTCACAGATTTGGTATGAGTATTTTTCGGACAGAATTACGCAAGGAGATTCTGTTCGTGAGGCTTTTGTTGTTGCTTGTAATCGACTTTCGACAAATAACCAACTTAACGAAGCGCAACGTACACAAACAGTAAACTCTGTCCGGGTGGCAACACGATATCCCGAGGCAGTTTATAATCTGATGCTGAACGGAGGTAACTGATATGTTCACTAAGAAAAAAGGAATAATAATCACGGCGATAGTTTTACTCATAGCCATTCTTTCTGCGGGAACTGTATTTGCCGTTGACTACGTTTCAAGCAAGCCAAAGCAGCTTTATAAAAAAGAATACGTTAAAGAAGGAATGTCTGACATAACCTTCAAATTCAATGGTGAAGATATAGTTTTCAAATACGTTGATACCACGATGTATCCTTTTGACGCCCAGTATAGTCTTGACGGAAGCGTTCCTTATAGCGTA
>JAZRTS010000221.1:0-4440 GCA_045652135.1 Eubacteriales bacterium
GACTGACCGTCACAGATCATATATTCGCTTGTGTCTATAAGGCGGATCTGGTGCTTGATATCGTGAATAAGCTTTGTACCCTGTTCAAGACATACTACCGAACCGTGAGAATCGATAAGCGCCTTGTTGGTAAGCTCGATAAGCTGCTTTGTTTTACCTGTACCTTTTACGCCTGCAATCAATTTTAACATAATGAACATCCTCCTGAATTGTAGTTATTTACCCTAACTATACTATACAATATTTTTCCGATTTTTGCAAGGGTTTTTATAAAAAAATTATAACTTTTTTCAAAAAACTAAATTGTTTTTTATTCAAATTGCCTATAATTGCGATTATTTGTTGAGTCTTTCGATAAGATCCGCCTGCATTTCTTCATATCCGGGCTTACCTAAAAGCGCAAACATATTCTTTTTGTACGCTTCAACACCGGGCTGATCGAACGGATTTACACCGAGAAGATAGCCGGAAACACCGCAAGCATACTCAAAGAAGTATACAAGATATCCGTAATTATATTCGTCTCTTGCATCGATCTCGATCATCATATTGGGCACACCGCCGTCAACGTGTGCAAGAACCGTACCGGCTTCAGCCATGCTGTTTACGTAGTAAAGCGACTTGGAAGCAAGGAAGTTAAGACCGTCAATGTTAGCAGGATCGTAAGGAACCTCGATTCCGTCACGGGATGAAGCAAACGTAACAACCGTTTCAAACAGATTTCTCATACCCATCTGGATATACTGACCGAGGGAGTGAAGGTCTGTTGAGAAGATAACGGATGCAGGGAAAATACCCTTGCCGTCCTTGCCCTCGCTTTCGCCGTAGAGCTGCTTCCACCATTCGCACATCATTGCAAACGAAGGCTCGTAAGCTGCAAGAATTTCTGTTGTCTTTCCCTTTCTGTAAAGGATATTTCTGTATGCCGCATAAGCAAGTGCGGGGTTTTCTTCGACAGGAGCATTCTTCATAAGCTCACGTGCGTCAGCTGCGCCGTTCATCATAGCATCGATGTCAGCGCCGCTTACAGCGATGGGAAGAAGTCCTACAGCCGTAAGGACTGAATATCTTCCGCCGATATCATCGGGAACGACGAATGTTTCATATCCCTTTTCGTCAGCAAATGCTTTAAGAGTGCCTCTGCATTTGTCAGTTGTGATGAAGATTCTTTCCTTAGCGCCCTCTTCGCCGTACTTCTTTTCAATAAGCTCTCTGAAAAGGCGAAAAGCGATAGCAGGCTCTGTTGTTGTACCGGACTTACTGATAACGTTTATGCAAACGTCACGGTCACGGCATATTTCAAGAAGCTCTGCTGTTGCAGATGCGCTTATCGTGTTACCTGCAAAGTATATGTCGGGTGTATCCTTTTTCATATTATTATACAGGGGGCTTTTTACGAATTCTATTGCCGCACGCGCGCCGAGGTAGGAGCCGCCGATACCGATAACAACAAAAACGTCACAGCTTTTCTTTATCTTTTCAGCCGCCGCCTTGATGCGTGCATATTCTTCCTTATCGTAGTTTACGGGGTGATCTACCCAACCTGTGAAATCATTTCCTGCGCCTGTGCCGTTTTTAAGCGTATCAGCCGCCGCGTAAAGCGCAGGGGAGATGGAAGCAAGCTCATGCTCACCGACAAATCCGTTTAAATGCTTTGTTTTAAGTTTAACTGCCATTTTTTTATTTTCCTTTCAATGTTTAACTGAACAAAAAGGACCTTATCATATATGTAAGCATCTGAAAAAATCCTATACGGGGAACATCGCCGTCTGCTGTAATGTCGCTCTGTCCGATGACCTCACCGTTCAATATATATTTAATGCTTCCGACCGTCTGCCCCTTTTCTATCGGAGCTGTAAGGCTTTCGGGAACATCAATTTCGTAAGTTACCTTTTTCGTGTCCGATTTACCCAAAAGCGTTGAAAATCCCGTGTGTGACACGGACACCTCATCCGCAACCGCACCCTTTACCGCAATCGGCGGAAGGCTTGCTGGAAAATAACTGACAACACCGTAATTTGCAAAGCCGTGGTCAAGCAATAGCTTTGCGCACTCATTTCTCGCACTGCTCGTTGACGATGCCATGACAACGCATATAAGCTGCATTCCGTCACGCTTTGCAGCTGCTGAAATACAGAACTTCGCTTTTGCCGTTGAGCCTGTTTTGAGCCCGTTTGCACCGTCGTAAAATCTTATCAGCTTATTCGTATTGGTAAGTCCGAACTGTCCGTTTCTTATTGTATCCATCCAGATGGTGGTATAATCAAATATCACGGAATGCTTCAAAAGCTCACGTGACATTATTGCAATATCACGTGCCGAGGTGAGGTGCTTTTTTACCGTATCATCAAGCCCCGTAGGATTTTCAAAATACGTATTCGTCATGCCGAGCTGTTCGGCACGCTCATTCATCTTTGAAACGAACGACACCTCGCTTCCTGCAATAAACTCCGCCATTGCAACGGCGCAGTCGTTTGCAGATGCCACGGTTATCGACTTCAGCATTTCGTCAACCGTCATTTTTTCGCCGACCTTCAAAAAGACCTGCGAACCGCCCATAGATGCCGCATTTTCGCTGACGGGCACTTCGTCGGTGAGCTTTATGTCCCCTCTGTCAAGCGCCTCGCAGATAAGAAGCAGTGTCATTATCTTTGTGACGGATGCGGGAGGTAAAGGCTCATCGGCGTTGTCCTCATAAAGCACCTTGCCTGTTTGCGCTTCGATCAGAATTACGCTTTTTGCATCGTACTGTCCTGAAAGCTCTGCACAGAACGGATGAAGCGCAAAGCTTACCGTGAGAATAATGCAGAGTACAAAACACAAAAAAGTTTTTTTATTTATCATTTTCAGCCCCCCTGATAGATGTATTACCATTTTATGCACAGGGTTGCCGTTTTAGTATCAAAAAAGAAGAAAATGCACCGTGGCATTACGCCATATACGGTGCAAGCTCTGCCACAAGATCATCAGCTTTGTCAGCGTGTATCGTCAGCTCAACGGGTGAAAGCAAGTCAAGTGAGAAAATTCCCATTATGCTTTTGCCGTTTACGAGATATCTGCCTGATGCAACGTCAACTTCATACTCATATTTCGTGAGTGTTGCAACGAAAGCGTAGACCTTGTCGATCGTATCGAGTTTAACATCGAATTTTATCATAATACTACCTCCTTTACATATTTTTACAGTAGTATTTTAACACGGATAACGGACTCTTGTCAATAGTAAAATCTACAAAAATACACGTTTTTCTACATCCTTCGCATATACATTATGTGCATTTACTCACATCTTCTTTTTATTTCTGAAATATTGGTAATAATTGCACCTTATCATACCGTTGTAAAGACGGCGCACCGAGTCGGCACGGCGTCCGTACAGACGCTGAAAATCCTCACACGAGGATATTACGTATATCTGCCATGCGCCGAGTCTCTGCCAAGCCTTACCCATATTTCTGTAAAGGGCTTCGACCTCGTCTGCCGACATAAGACGTTCACCGTACGGAGGATTGCAAACTACAGTTCCCCGTCTGTCATACGTTTCGATGGTAAGTGCATCACGGCAAAATACCTTTATGTATTTTTCCATTCCCGCACGCACAACATTTGCCTTTGTAATTTCAACACATTCGGGGGAAATATCGGAGGCGAAGGCTTCAAACTTACAATCCCGTATTATTTTGTCATTTGCTTCTGTAACCGCATCGTACCAGCACTTTTTCGGTATCTGCGGAAAATTTTCGGAGATAAACTCACGGTTAAGACCGGGCGCTGTGTTCGTCATAAGCATTGCCGCCTCTATCGGTATCGTACCCGAACCGCAGAAAGGATCCCAGAAAAGCACATCTTCCCTTGTATGCGCGAGCTTAACAAGGGCGGCGGCAAGTGTTTCTCTTATCGGTGCTTCGTTTGACGTCGGGCGGTATCCTCTTTTATGTAAGGGTGTTCCCGATGTATCTATCATTATGTGGACATTATCCTTGAGAATGAAGAATTCTATCTGATACTTCACACCCGTTTCCTCAAAATACGAAATTCCGTATTTTGATTTCAAACGCTCCACACACGCTTTTTTGATTATGCTCTGACAGTCGGGAATAGAGTAAAGTGCTGAACGTATGCTGTGCCCTTTAACCGGAAAAGCATCATCTTTACCGACAAATTCCTCAAGCGGTAACGCCTTTACACCGTCAAACAGCTCTGTAAAGGTGCGTGCTTCAAATTCGCCGAGAAGAATAAGCACGCGCTGAGCATATCTTAAATTTATATTGAGCCTCGGTATATCCGTTATCTCACCGTCAAATATTACTCTGCCGTCAAGCGTTTGTACTCTTTTGAGTCCGAGCGCATCGATTTCCTCATTTACAAGCTTCTCAATGCCGAAAAGGCACGTTGCAACGAAACGCATCAGTCAACGGGATATGCCATCGTGGTCATAAG
>JAZRTS010000222.1:0-2018 GCA_045652135.1 Eubacteriales bacterium
AGTGAAATTGAAATGATATAAAAAAAGCGGGGGTGTCGCGTTAAGCGGTCACCCCCAAAAAAATCTCTCCGAAAGGGGTGCCTTCCATATGCTAAGTAGCGATAACGAAGTTTTCCCGTATAAGTCCGTGTGGCTTTCGAGTCACACGGACTTTCTCCGTTTATACGGCTAATTTTGAAGCTGAGGAATCTTGTTTGCTTCCCGTATTGGTAGGCAAATCAATAATACCGACAGCATTGTAGTAAATTTCAATCTTTTGTTTTCTGTGTCCGCTGCTCTTGTCGGGAGCGTGGACGAGTATCTTATCAACCAAATCATTCAACATTTCGGGAGTAAGCTCCTCGGGATCGGTGTATTTGCGAACATTGACAAGTAACTGTTTCAAGTCTTTCGCCTGCTCCTCACCGTTTTCTACAAGATCTTCAAGCATAAGAATTTTGCGCTTTATATTCGCTTGCTCTTGTTCGTACCCTGCAGAAAGAGTGTCAAATCTTGCTTCGGATATTCTACCCGACACCATATCCTCGTAGGTTCGCTTGAAAATTCTGTCAAGCTCTTCATCTCGACGCTTCAATACTACGATTTCCTTTTTCGCGTTCTCTACGGTTATTTGACGTTCCTTGTCCGCCTTTTCAATCTCTCGACGTACAAAGGTTTCTTCAAACTGCTGCACATATACGAGCATACTCTTGATATGCTTGAAAACCAAATCGTATAGCACGGAATTTCGGATATAATGTGCCGTGCAGGTTCCCATATTGCTTCGATAGTTTGCACAAGTGTAATGGTCTTCTTTTTCGTTGGTATTACTACCCGAGAAATGAAGCTTTGCTCCACAATCCGCACAAAACAGTTTGCCCGAAAAGAGTTGAAAGCGTCCTGTCGCTGTTCTTCTGCGCTTGTTCTGCCGCATCTTTTGAACGATTTCAAAAGTATGCGCATCAATAATAGCGGGATGCGTATCTTCAAAGGTCTTTCGATTATCTTTGTCGTTCATCACCCGCTTTTTGCTTCGGTAGTTTTTAGCGGTAGTTTTGAAGTTGACCGTGTTGCCGACATACTCTTGCCGTTCAAGAATTTTGCCGATAGTGTTATGATCCCAATGGTAAGGATCTCTATCACCAAGCTCACCAAACAGGGGGTATAGATAAGCGGTAGGCGTTAAGATTTTTTCTGCTTCTAATTGCTTCGCAATTTGTTGAGGTCCCATACCGCTAACACAAAGTTTAAAAATCTTTCGTATGATTTCTGCGGCAGGTTCATCGATTATCCACTTGTTTGGATTTTTCTCATCCTTCTTGTAGCCCAACGGCGGTCTTGTGGCAAGGTGCTCTCCGTGATTACCTTTTACTGCAAAAGAGGACTTGATCTTTTTAGCAGTATCTCTCGCGTAAAGCTCATTGCAGAAGTTGCGGATCGGCGTCATATCGAACTCGGTCTGTACTGCGGAATCGACGTTATCGTTTATAGCAATAAATCTTACGTCGTTTTCGGGAAACACAATGTCTGTATACATTCCCACTTGCAGATAGTTTCTGCCAAGACGAGACATATCCTTGACGATGACCGTTCCTATCTCACCGTTTTCGATCATTTTCTCCATTTCACGAAAGGCAGGGCGGTCAAAAGTCGTTCCCGAGTATCCGTCGTCTACAAAGAATCGTAAATTTTTGAAGCGGTTCTTCCTTGCGTATTCATTGATCAATGCTTTTTGGTTGACGATACTATTGCTCTCTCCCTCACGTCCATCGTCTTGGGACAGACGGCAGTAGAGAGCCGTTATTCTGTTTTCATTCAGTTGTCTGCTCAAATTTTCTCCTTTCCGACAACCGATACAGTATTATCGCTTGTCTTTATTATAACACAACTCGAAAAATATTTCAACACTTTACAACGCTAAAGCGAAAGTTTTATTGTAAACTTTCTTCTTTCATCATTCGCCAAATTTTCTGAAGAAGGTTTTCTCGCGCGTTGGGATTGAAATGCCCGACAACCTCATAGGTGGTATGACCTTCCTT
>JAZRTS010000223.1:0-6834 GCA_045652135.1 Eubacteriales bacterium
TATTGCACTCCCTCATCTGACGGTTTTGAACCCCTACGACGGAATATCAACAGCCGCCTGCGCGTACGGATTTTTCTTCGGAAATACCGCTTATCATATAATCGCTGTTTGTGTGCTTTTTTTTGCGTTTGCAACGCTCATTTGCTGGTCATATTACGGCATCTGCTGTGTTGAATTTCTGACACACGAACGACGCTTTTCCACGCTTTATCTGATTTTATACTGTATTTTCATCGCCGTAGGTGCGGTGACGGCACCCGAATTCGTGTGGGAGCTGACCGACTTTTTCACCTGCGCTTTGATTTTTGTAAACGTGCCGTGCGTTTTTGCCCTGCGCTGTGAGGTCACGCGCGAAACGGAAAGGTATTTTCGTTGCGGAATTAAAGAATAAAAAACAAAAGCTCCGTTTCAAACGGAGCTTTTTTAGCGGTTTTATAAGTTTTATTATATATTTTCAGATGCGAAGAATTCTTCAAGCTGAGTTTTGTCAAGGCTCTTTTTCTCCGCAAGGAGGTCGGTAAGACGGTCAAGCGTGCCTCTGTGCTCGCGTATCATCTGCACGGTACGTTCATACTGCTTGCGTATGAGCTCCTCCGCCTCTTTTGCCGTCCAATGTATGAAAAGACGTTCGCCCATGGCAAAATCTTCAAGGCATGCACGGATAAGACCGCGCGCATTCTTTATATCCGAGCTTGCGCCCGTATTTGTGCCGAGTGCCTCGCCGTAAACTTCAATTTCCGCCACTCTGCCTGCCAGACTGCGGCAAACGCGGTTCATCAGCTCATCAAACGTATACGAGCCGTGTTCTCTTTCCGAAGCGCTTTCCATAAATCCGCCGAAGTTTCCGCGCGATACGACCGTGAGGAACGACGGTGTCGTGCCGCAAAGCTTGCATACAAGCGCGTGACCTGCCTCGTGATATGCAGTCTGACGCAGATGCGCAGGATCCATTTTGTTGACTTCACCGAATCTGAATGCGTCCAGCGTATCCATATATTTGTTACTGTCGGGCTCATCGTCACCGAGTATTCTGACGTACTGGGCGTGCATCATCGCAAGGTCGGCATTGTTCATACCGCCGGTGCGTTCCGCCATATTGCGTACGATCGTTTCGTGGTCTTTACCAAAGTGAATTCCGTGTTTTTTCAGACACGCAACTATAAGCTCATATCTGTCCTCGGTATCGGGCAACGGAATATGTATTTTACTGTCAAATCTGCGGACGAACGCAGGATCGAGTATTCTGCCGCTGTTGCCTTCGATATCGTAATTCGTTGCCGCAAGAATAAATACAGGGCGTTTTTCGTCTGTTACAAAGCCGTCCATTTCCGCAAGAAATGCGTTCAGGGCGTTTTCGCTGTGTACGCTTGAAGAACCGCCTGTTCTCAAACGTCCGATAGCATCGACCTCGTCGATAAATATTACAGCAGGCGCATATTTTCTTGCTTTTCTGAACATTTCGCGTATATTACGCTCAGTTTCGCCGACATATTTATCGAAGAACGTCGTTGCGGAAATAGGAAAGAACGTTGCGTTACATTCGTTTGCCATCGCCTTGGCGAGCATGGTTTTTCCCGTGCCGGGAGGGCCGTAAAGCAATACGCCCTTGGGCATACGCTTGCCCGAAATGAGCATTTTTCTCGGATTGTCCAGCGCCTCGCAGTATTCCAGCAAGGTCTTCTTTGCTGCTCTGCAGCCGGCAATGCCTGAAAATTTGAGGTTATTGTTTTCGCCCTTGCGCGCTATCATAGAGCTGTCTTCCGCAAGGTGCGCGTTCTTTATCTGGAACTTTTCAAACGATATAATCGCGCAATCCGTATCATCTATATACTGCGCGCAGTTGAACGACAGGAATTTACCCGAACGTCCGAGTGAGAATACAGCGTTGTTGATAAGCGCGCTGAATGAAAGTTCTTCAAGCTGTTTTTTAAACGTATCCGTGTCGTTCGGTGTAAATTTGATAACGCCTTTTGCGCCTCTTGCCAAAAGTGTCTCAAACGAACGGTTTTCATCGGGAGCCGTGTCGAGAATATATACGGGGATCTCAGGTGAGAATTCACGCACGTAATCGAACATTCTCATACCCTCGGATGTAATATCCTCCACGTCGTTCGGTATACGTTCGCTGTTTGATACGCCGCAAAGCGGATCGAGCAGTATATAATCAGCCGCGCCGCGTATTTTGCGTTTGAACGCGTCGCCGTTGTCCGTGACGTCGAATACGGTATTTGAATCACCGTTAAAGCTGTCACCGTCAGCCTCGGTAAATACCGAAACGTACATTTTACTGTGATTTACAAACAAATTGCTTATTTCATCATTTTCGTCCGTATCGATACAAACGGAAATTTTATTGACCGAATCGGCTTTGTCAGCGCGGTTGTTGTACAGCTGAAGCACCATTTCCTGAAGCTCGCGTATAAGTATGTTTTTCGTAAGTCCGCGGAGCGTTCTTGCATCGGATACACCGCCGCCGTGGTAAAGCATAATGGCGGCCAGAAGCTTAGGATCATAATCCACCTTGATTCCCGATGATTTTTCAAACAGACTTATCTGATGGTTGATCTCTTTTTCGACTATTTCAAGCAAAGCATACGGCTCAAGATGATTAAAAAGTATAACGTGGCCGTTTGCCATACGAGTAGTTATACATTCCGGGAAATACGGTACGCCGATTCCGGGCTTCGTGTCAGTGCGCAATGCATCAAGGATAACGCTTCTGGGCGTTGTGGAAAGATCGCACACAGTGGCATCTTCATACAGCTGTTTACCTGCATTGGTAGTCATTATGATGATATTGTTTCTGAACGAAACCTCTCTGCCTACCTTATAATCCATCATGCTTCCGTTATCAAGTATCTGTAAGAAAAGATGGATGGTATTTATATGCGCCTTTTCAATCTCATCAAAAAGAAGGATTCCGTTCGGATACTTCCTTGCAAATTCCGTAACCAACGCGGGGGCGTTCTGGTCTCCGTTGAATTTGTTGCTTGCAAAATAGTCGGAATATTCACTCATGTCGTAGACTTGAAGCTTACGCTTCAGAAGATCTTCACACTGTTCTGCAAGAAACGTTTTACCGACACCCGACGGACCTGTAAAGAGAAACGTTGCAAGCGGTCCTTTGTGTTTTTCGTCGTGCGCGGAAAACATCTCACATTCGAATATACTTTGCACCACCTCATCAACGGCGTGTCTTTGACCTTTTATCTTTTCAAGAAGCCCTGCCTTGAGTTTTTTTATCTGCTCCGCACGCTGTGAAAGCGTCATGGCAGCAGGTTTTTTTTCAGTAGAGGAAGATTTCTTTTTTTCATCTTCATTCAATTCCTCATCGCCCTTTTCTTCATCTTCATTCAATTCCTCATCGCCCATTTGTTTAAAAAAAGACGATTTGAACGTTGAAATTGCATCATCGGAAGCAGGGATGGCGCTTGCCGCTTCCTTGAATTTTTCTTTTTCGGGGGAATCAGATGAAGATACTATCGGCTCCAGCTCCTCCACAGTAGGTATCGCAAACGAAACCGTTACCATATCACGCTGCGATTTTTCGGGAAGCAGCTTTTCTATGATGCCTTCTACGGGAGCTTTTATACCGTCAAGCGTTTCGTCAGTCAGCACGTAGAAAATGTGCTGGAAATTGCCGTTTTTCTTTCTCAAGGGAGTCTGTCCCGGAAAAGACGCGTTTAAATTAGAAAATACGTCCTCCCAGAAGTCGCATTCGTGCGCCTTCTTATACGACCAGACAACGTCGGAAGAACGTACAAGCATTGAAATCTTGATTATATTCATTTTTTCTATACCTTTATTTTAAGATTAAAATTGAAAATAACCCATCAAAGCGAAATTGCATAACGGGCAAATTTCGCTTTGATGAGCAAGAAAACCATTAAGCGTAGATAGTCTTCATAAGGGGTGCTTTTACTGAATCAGCGATATTGAACATACGGATCATAAGCTCAAATGCTTCTTCAGCCGCAGTGTCAGCGCTCAGTATTGCATCGTCATGAAGAGTAAACTCTTTCTTTTCGTTTACGAAGAACGTAGCCCATTTATATTTCGCATTAAGCTCGTTGCAAAGGAAAATAACGTCTGCAACCTTGTTATCCGGAACATCTTCATACATAATGTAAAGTGCCAGATATTGGCCGTTATCTCCTGAGAAAATGCACTGAGCCGTTTTGCCGTCGTAGGGGAAAATCAAAAGACAGTCGTTATCTTCAAGCTCATGAACTGCATAGCGTAAATTTCTGGAATCAAGATAAGAAGTAAAATTCTGTGCGCAAATATTCATTTGTAGGTCCTCCGATATTTTTTGTTGTCTATATTATAGCACACAGGAAATATAATGTCAATACAGAACAAAAAAATTGTCGTAACTTGAGGTAATTTGTTAACACTCAGTTTAAACGGCGATTCAAACATCGGAGGTGGCTCATTTCTGGAAATAACTTTCAAAAATAAGCCCCCGTGTCTTTCTTGAATATTTATTCTGTAGGGGACGGTACATAGTAGTTCGCTTTGCGAACTGCAAGCTCCACACAAATGTCCTTAAATGAGCCGGCCCCATATATTCACCTACACCCCCGCTTGTACGTCGTCACCTGCAATATACGTATTTTGATGTGGTATGAAAAACGAAAAAAGCACCTGCAAAACAGGTGCTTTTTAAGTTAAAGCTAATTAATTGACAAGGCGCAAATTACTTATACTTACGCTTTCTTGCCGCCTCAGACTTCTTCTTGCGCTTTACGCTGGGCTTTTCGTAATGCTCCCTCTTACGGAGCTCCGTAAGAACTCCGGAACGTGCGCACTGTCTTTTAAATCTGCGAAGAGCACTGTCAAGTGTCTCGTTTTCTTTAACTCTGACTTCTGCCATTTTATATTCCCTCCCTTCGCACTCAAAACATCTGAAAGTTATTATATAACGAAAACGCCAAATTGTCAAGTATTTTTTTCTATTTTTTTCAGAAAATGCGACAAAAATATGACGAATACTTATTTTACAACGATATTGAATATCTTTCCGGGTACGAAAATTTCTTTTACTATAGTCTTACCCGTGATAAGTTCTGCAATTCTTTCGTTTGCCATAACTGACGCCATAGCAGTGTCCTTATCGCAATCCTTGGGAATCGTTATCGTGCCTCTCATCTTACCGTTTATCTGAACACCGATTTCAACCGTGCTGTCAACCGTCTTTGCTTCGTCGAATTCGGGCCATTTTGCGTAAGAACAGAAGCCTTCGCCGCCGAAATACTCCCAAAGCTCCTCACAAAGGTGCGGCGCAAACGGACAAAGAAGCGTTACGTAAGTCTTCGCCTCGTCCTTTGTAAGTGTGCCTGCATCGGATATTTCATTCAGTAAGCTCATCATTGCGGCAATAGCCGTGTTGAACTTCATATTGTCAATATCCTCTGTAACCTTTTTAATCGTCTTGTGGAACGACACCTCAAGGCTCGGTGTGACACCCTCACCCTTGACCATATCGGGAAGCGATGCAACTCTTTCCAGAAATCTCTTACAGCCCTTGATGCTTGCCTGTGACCAGGGTGCGGACTTTTCAAAGTCGCCTATAAACATTTCGTAAAGACGGAGCGAGTCAGCGCCGTAATCTCTTACGATGTCATCGGGGTTGATGACATTTCCTCTTGACTTCGACATCTTTTCGCCGTTTTCACCGAGGATCATACCGTGCGCCGTACGCTTCTGATAAGGCTCTTTGCAGGAAAGAACGCCGATATCGTAAAGGAACTTCGCCCAGAAACGTGAGTAAAGCAGGTGAAGCGTTACGTGCTCCATACCTCCGTTGTACCAGTCAACGGGCATCCAGTAGTCAAGCGCTTCCTTTGCGGCAAGAACGTCGTTGTTCTTCGGGTCGCAGTAGCGCAAGAAGTACCACGAGGAGCCTGCCCAGTTGGGCATCGTGTCAGTTTCTCTTGTTGCGTGACCGCCGCAGGCAGGACACGTTGTGTTTACCCAATCCGTTGCCTTTGCAAGGGGGGATTCGCCCGTGTCTGTCGGCTCATACGCTTCAACGTCGGGAAGTGTTAAAGGAAGCTGTTCTTCGGGAATCGGCACCCAACCGCACTTTTCGCAATATACAAGCGGTACGGGCTCGCCCCAGTATCTCTGACGGGAGAATACCCAGTCGCGGAGCTTATAGTTCGTCTTCTTTTCGCCTATGCCCTTTTCAGTCAGGAACTTGATTATCGCTTCCTTTGCCTCTGCAACCTGCAAGCCGTCAAGGAAGCCTGAATTTACCATAACACCCGTTTCAACGTCCGTGAACGCTTCGTTCTGAACGTCGCCGCCTGCAACGACCTCGATTATGGGAAGGTCGAATTTCTTTGCAAATTCCCAGTCACGCGTGTCGTGTGCGGGAACTGCCATGATTGCGCCCGTGCCGTATGTAGCAAGCACGTAGTCGGAAACGAATATCGGAATTTCCTTGCCGTTTACGGGGTTAATTGCCTTGACACCGTCAAGCATAACGCCCGTTTTGTCCTTTACAAGCTCCGTTCTTTCAAAGTCGGATTTCTTTGCGGCATCTTCCTTGTATTTGATGATATCATCGTAGTTTTTAAGGGAATCCTTCCACTTTTCAACAAGTGCGTGCTCGGGTGCGATAACCATATATGTTGCGCCGAAAAGCGTGTCGGGACGTGTTGTGTAGACAGTTATCGTATCGCCTGCAGTTGTTTCAAACTTGACCTCTGCGCCGTAAGAACGTCCTATCCAGTTTATCTCCTGCGTCTTTACTCTTTCAATAAAGTCAAGTCCCTCAAGGTCGTCGATAAGTCTGTCGGCATACTCTGTAATTTTGAGCATCCACTG
>JAZRTS010000224.1:0-20248 GCA_045652135.1 Eubacteriales bacterium
AAACA
The DNA here is from genome assembly GCA_045652135.1 of Eubacteriales bacterium. Lineage (GTDB taxonomy): Bacteria > Bacillota > Clostridia > Oscillospirales > CAG-272 > RGIG7213. Next base: position 6 of record JAZRTS010000224.1, read on the forward strand.
ACAATAATAATACAAACAACAATAATAATACAGATACAACTCCTGCAGATGACAACGGCACATACAAGCTTTACATCGACCAGGTAAAGGAGAAGAAGATCCTTTACATTGACGGCGGTATCGATCAGGACAGATACCTCACAATGACAGAGGATTATTCAAAGGCTATCCCCGCTAAGTTTGAAGCTGTTAAGGGCGGTTACAAGATCTCCGTTACAATTAACGGCGCTAAGAAGTACATCGACGTTTACACAAACGCTGAAGGTAAGATAGCTATCAGATATGCTGCTTCCACAAACTGCGTATTCAACGAAAACAAGACAACAAAGGCTTGGGAAACAACTGTTGACGGAACAGCTTACTATCTCGGTACATACAACACGTTCCTCACAGTTAGTGCTTCCAAGACATCTTACATCACAGCAGAGAACACAGGTAAAGAACAGTTCCCGCTTGTTAAGACAACAAAGCAGATCACACCTTACCCTGCAGAACAGCCCCCGGCACCCCCTGTTGATGATGACAAAACACCTGCGGCTGATAACGGCACATACAGACTTTATCTTGACCAGGTAAAGAGCAAGAAGATTCTTTATCTTGACGGCGGCATCGATCAGGACAGATACCTCACAATGACAGATGATTACTCAAAGGCTATCACTGCTAAGTTTGAAGCTGTTAAGGGCGGTTACAAGATTTCCGTTACTATCAATGGCGCTAAGAAGTACATTGATGTGTACAAGAATGAAGCAGGCAAGGACGCGCTCAGATATGCTGATACAACAAACTGCGTGTTCAATGAAAACAAGGATACAAAGGCTTGGGAAACAGTTGTTGACGGTACAGCTTTCTATCTCGGAACGTACAGCACATTCAATACTGTAAGCGCTTCCAAGACATCCTACATCACAGCAGAGAACACAGGTAAGGATCAGTTCCCGCTTGTTAAGACAACAAAAGAGATCACACCTTATCCCGATGAACCCGAAACTCCCCCCACTCCTCCCACACCCCCTGTTGCAGGTAATGCACCCGTAGCAGGCAAGGCATACAAGATTCAATCTAATAATGCGAGCGGCGCATTGTATTTCACAGGTGTTAAGAGCGGTTCTTTGACCACAGCTACTGCTAAAGCTCAGGGACTTGACGTTTACGTTGAAGCTGCTACAGGTGATGAGTACTATCTCTATTACATGGATGCAGGTGTAAAGACATATCTTTCTCTTGATCAAAATAAAACAACTGCTTTCAAAACATACACAGATAAGGCTTCCGCAAAGACTTGGAAATTTGATGCTGAAATAGGTTCACTCGTTTCCGCTGAATTCGGAAGATTTATCGGTACAGATTTGACAAGAAGTGATATGAGAGCTTACGCTTCTTCAAATGCTGCTGACACAACAAAATATTCAGTTGCTAAATTTGTAGCTGTATAATTTCAAAAAAAACTGCCCGATTTGTCGGGCAGTTTTTTTGTTAAAATTTCATTTTATACTTGAATTTTATAAATTTTTGTTATATTATATGATTAATTAAATAAATTACTCCGTAATTATCATATAAAGCTTGTCTCTTGGAAATGTAAAACTTATCAAACGATAATATTTTTTTAAGGAGTCGTATATGAAAAAATGGATCTCGCTATTGCTCGTACTTGTATTTTGCATAACACCGCTTGTTTCCTGCGGTGAGGATGACGATGATACGGGCATACAAACAACGGCTGACACAAGCGTAAACACAGAAAAAGATACGGAAACAGATGCAATTACCGAAACGCTCAGTACGGACGAAGGCACAGAATCGCAAGAACCCGAAACGGATCAAATTGAATCCGAGATTTCCGAAACGAAACAACCTGAAACAGATGCACCGGAGACGGACGTACCGGAAACAAATGTGCCGGAAACGGATGCACCCGATGCAGAAGAAGAGCAGAGCACAACAACACCCGAAGATGAGACGGTTTACAGATTATATGTTGAGCAACGCAATCTTCAAAAAATACTCTACCTTGACGGCGGTGTAGAAAACGGTCAACTTACAACGACTGAGGACTTTGAAAAAGCAATTCCCGTAAAATTTGAGCCGACGAAAAACGGATACAAAATATCCGCTATGATTAACGGTGAAAAGAAATATATTGATGTATATAGCGAGGAGACTTATTTCTTTTCATTCCGATATGCCAATAATTCCAACTGTGAATTCAAAACTCATGAGGACACGATTTATTGGTTAGAGAAAAACAATAGCGGCGCAATCTCGGGTTCGCATTCTTTTGGTGCATTCCGTACATTTGACAACATAAGTTTTATACCGATTTGCAATTGTCCTCCGGATCAAAGGGAACCTTCTTTTCTTCTGAAATGCACCACGGAACCTGTAGAGTTTTCTCCTGAATTTGAAGATGGATATAAATTTAAGCTTTACACAATGCAAATGAACTTGGCTAAGGTGCTTTATCTTGATGGCGGCATCGATAAGGAGAGATTTCTCACTGTGACAGAGGATTATTCTAAGGCTATTCCCGCAAAGTTAGAATCTGCACAGGACGGATACAAGATAGCTGTTAATATCAACGATGCAAAGAAATACATCGAAGTGTATATAAACAGCGAAGGAAAGAGTGCGGTCAGATACGCTGATTCTACAAACTGCGTTTACACTTACAACAGCGCAACATTCGCTTGGGAAACTACCGTTGACGGTGATAAATATTTTCTCGGCACATACAGCGATTTTGAAACTATTTGCGCTTCAAGAACACATTATATTACGCAAGACAACACAGGTAAAACACAGTTTCCGCTGATGTGCACACAACAAAGCAAATAGTAAGTTATCCGACGTATTAAATTATTTTGAAACGCAAACTGCCCGATTTTTTCGGGCAGTTTTTTATGTTTAAAATTTTGTACTTGATATTTATATATTTTTGGTGTATAATTGTAGAAAAAATAAAGGATTTTAGCAAAATGAAAAGATTTTTTTCGATTTTATTGGCATCGTTGCTTCTTTTGTGCGGATGCACACCGAATGATGTTGACCAAACCTCGGCGGTGACAACTGCACCGAATGAAGAAACACAAAAAAATGAGCAAACAGAAAAACCTGCCGAGGATACGGCAAATGAGACGAAGTCGGAACAGACGGAAGAAGGAAAGGATACATCGAATCTCGGTATTCAGGAAGAACAGGAAACAAGCGGTGTTGCAACTGATGCAGCTACAGCAATTCCCGAAACTGATGATACAAAAACCGATATAGAGGAAGATGAACCTGTTTTTGAAACTGATCCGTATGTCGGTGTCAACAAAGCGGAGTTTTATGCGAATTACAAGCCTGCGGTAAGTGCAACTGATGCATATTACAGAACACAGCATTTTTTGATGTCCGGTTCTATTGTATCGCAGAATGAAAATCCTACCATAAGCACCAACCGACCGATGCAGAACGGACTCTACGTACGTAATTCGGGAGGGAAATATTCCGATGACGGAAAAACATATTATGTGGTGGATGAAAACGGTAAAACAGTTAACCGCATCTATAAGGACGGCGCATACGTAACACTTGAAGAGGTTGCCGCATACATTTTTGCTTTCGGTGAGATACCTGCCAATTATGTCAGCAAGAAAAGCGGTAATCCCCAAACACACCCTTGGGGAAGATTTTTGAGAGTAAATCATTCGAAATTTATCGGAAATACAGATAAATATCCGTATGAGCCTGAGCTTCCCGATATAAGCGGATGCGGCGGTGATCTTCAGTATTTTGAGCTTGATATAGGTACAACGGGAACAACAGGAGATCCGTCGTACAAGCCGTATTTGTATAATGACGGCATCAAAATAACCCGAGGGGCTGCACGAATCGTTTATTCAAGATTTGATGCAAATGGTAACAAGATAATCGACATAAACGAAAAGTATCTTTTCTACACGAATAATCACTATAATGATTTCCGTGAATATCTCAACTATGAAAACGGTTGGGGAGAGATATTCGGAAATGTAACAGGCGGCGGAAAAATTTCCGATAAATACAACTGCAACCCCACGCCGTACGTTGAAACGGTCTTGAAAGACCTTACAGCGGCATGAAATTATCCCCTGCGGAATTTCCGCAGGGGATCGTTTTATAATTTTACTGTTTTGGAATGATTTTTGAAAATCTCAAAATTAGTTCTTGTATGGAGCAGGGGAGTAATTGAAATTATTCCGTTATGCACCGCAACGGTGTCACGGTTTAAGTCATCAGGACATTCATCGGGAATCTGCTCGCCAGTTTGTATATACATATCCTCACCCGTTTTTTCAAAACGGTCAGAAAAATACTGTGTGCCCTGATACGTCATACGTATTTCCGTTGCTTTTTTCGGTATATTTACGTTGTAAAGCGGATTCTTATCTAAAAGATTATTATCACGAATGTAATTGTAAGCCACATCGAGATATTCCGCCGCTTCTGTTTGCCCGTCAAAGAATGCAGAAAAGGCAATGGCGGGTGTTTTGTTTTTAGCGGCTTCAAATATTGCGCCTATCGTTCCGGAATAAACTATATCTTCGCCGACATTTACACCTCTGTTAATACCGGATAGAACAACATCGTATTTCTGATTAAGACCGAGTATCCCGAAACGCACGCAGTCGGCAGGCGTTGATGCCATTGAATATACCGTAAGCCCGTCCTCGGAATGAACCTTTTTTATTTCTGTCGGATGAATAAAATCAATGGCGTGGCTTGTTCCACTTTGCTCTGTTTTGGGTGCAACGACGGTAACATCACCGAGCTTTCTTGCCCAAAATGTCAGGAGCTTTATACCGAGCGCATCATATCCGTCATCGTTCGTTATAAGTATTCTCATAACCAACCCTCGTTGTTTTCCTTGAATTGCTTGAGCATTGCGTCAGCTTCCTTTATCAGCTTGTTTGCTTCACGTCTGGAATAAACGGTAGCACCTGCTGCACAAGCGTGTCCGCCGCCACGGTATTTTTCTGCAAGGGAATTGACTGTGATGAAGCGTGAGCGCAAACGCACTCTCACAGAGCCGTCGGCACATTCAATAAATGCTATCCAGATAAGCGAGCCTTTTATGGAATCAAGATGGGAAATTGCCGCACTTGCATCCTCTGTTGAAAGATTAAATTCCTTCTGCATTGCCAGGGAAATATAGATAGATGCAACACCGTTTTCGGATATTTTCATCTTCTTGTGTACGTGTGATTCGAATTTAAAGCTCTCAAATTCACGCAGATAAAGGTTTGCATAAAGCTTTTCTGTATCAATGTTGAATTTCAGAAGTGTACCTGCAAGACGGAGTGTTTCACCCGAGACATCTCTGTAACGGAAACGGCCCGAGTCTGTTACCATACCTGTATAAATATAGTATGCGGCGAGATCTGTCATACAAAGCTCGTCCTTGAATTCGTCGTAAAATGCCGCTATCATCTCACACGCTGAGGAACGTAATTCCTCTACCCATTCATATTCTGCATATGATTCAACGGGGATATGGTGGTCGATCTTTATATGCTCACGGCACAGCTTGTACTTGGGATTTGAAAGCCTTTCGTAAGTAGCTGTATCAATTGCAATACCGAGCGCATCTGAGTAAAGCTCATCGTCAATGGGTTCATCCTCACCGCCCAAAAAAGCAAGATGTTTTGAAAAATCGTTATTTTGCAGATATATCTCCTTTTCGGGATATGTTGCTTTGAGTATTTCCGCCAAACCCTTTGTTGAGCCGATTGCATCACCGTCGGGACGGAAGTGACGGAAAATTATAATTCTTTTGTATTCCTTGATTTTTTCAAGGATCTTTTTCATATTTTCGTTTGCCATATTTACTCCATATTCTTATTGTATGCGATAAGATCTTCAAGAAGCGCCATCGCTTCATCGCGGTCCTTGACCGTTGCGCCGCTTGCCTTGGCGTGACCGCCGCCTCTGTACTTAACCGCAACGGGGTTTATGTTGTGTTTGTTTGAGCGTATTTCCGTAAGTACACCGCTATCGGTTTCGGTGAAGTTCACCCAGATGTTAATGCCTCTGATGTCGCCCATCGTGTTTACCATGCTTCTTGAAAGGGTAAAGGTATCAAAACCGTATTCTTCGGCTTCTTCCTTTGTTGTGTAAATGTACGCTACACCGTATTCGGTAAGGTTGATTTTAAGAATGAACTTTGCACGCAAGCGGATAAATTCAAAGTCATCAGCATAGAGGTTTGAAAAAATATCGTTTGTGTCAAAATCCTGCTTCATTAATTCCGATGCAAGGCGGAACGTGTTGTGTGAGGTTGAATCGTAACGGAAACGGCCCGAATCCGTGATCATTCCCGTATAAAGCGCTTTTGCGGAGTTGGGCGAAAGGTTTAAGCCCGATTCAACTGCAAATTCCGTAATAAGTCCGCAACAGCTTTCATAGCTTGTATTTGTTACCTCAACGTCTGCGATTTCTTCGCAGAAAATGTGGTGGTCAATCCTTGCGCTTCTTTTTGCCGTTTTGTATCTGTCATCGCTTATAAGTGCGGAAGCTGATGTGTCGAGAACTATTGCAAGGGCATCAGCATAAAGACTGTCGTCAACCTCATCCATAACTGAGCCGTTCATAAATGCATATCTGCCTGCTCCGTCACCGACTGCATATACTTCCTTTTCCGGAAAGTTTTCTTTCAAAATGTATTTAAGACCTATCTGACAGCCAAGCGCATCACCGTCGGGATTTTTGTGACGGTGAATTATAATGCGGTGCGCATTTTTTATTTCTTCTAAAATTTTTTCGAACATAATATCTCCTTAATCATCAAAATAACCGCGGTAAACAACGGGATAATCGGAATTCGGGAATAAGAACTGATGCAGCTCTATAAAGTAATCGTCTGTCATGCTGGCGATATAGTCAACCACGAGCTGATTCGGTTCGGTTTTTTCATACGGTATGTCACGCTTGTAATGTGTGCGGTTTACCTGCGCAATGTGGTGAGTGAAGATCGGAGATTCTTTTCTGCCCTTTATCACATCCTCAAGCAGTTGACCGTATATGTCCGACATCATCGGCTTAACCGTTGCATTAAACACATCTGTTGATTCCTTGCGGTTATATATTTTCTCGTAGTTTTCACGTTTTAGCTTACGAAGTGAAGCAAAATGCTTACTGTCAAGCTTAATGTAGGGCTTGCCGTAGCTGTTTTCAATAATATTTACAACGAGATTGTTGATTATCTCGGCGTTTAACGATCCTATCTCATCATCGTAAAAATCAGCTTCATCAAGCAACTTTGTGCGTACTGCATCCTGCCTGTCCTTACCGAGATATGCGATTATATCCGAAATTCTGACGACAGCGCCTTCAAGAGTGCAGGGCATCATATGGTTTGAAAACGATATATCTGCCGTGCATTTTTCCATCAACTCATCAAATTCCGCAAAACTTGATATCGGAACCGGCTCGTACAGTTCAAGCTCAAGCTCTCCGTTGTGAGCTGCTATATCGTGAAGTGTCTGAAGTGAAATGTTGTACGGGAAAATTTTATCAAGCACCCTCACAGATTGCAGATTATGCAAAAAATGCTTTCCTGTGTGCTCGGAATAAAGCTTGTCCAGATGGCGTTCGCCCGTGTGTGCAAAGGCAGGATGGCCAATGTCGTGACCGAGCGCTATAGCCTCGATAAGATCGAGATTCAAATGAAGTGCGCTTCCTATTGTTCTTGCAATTCTTGAAACAAGCTGAACATGGAGATTTCTTCTTGTTATATCATCATTTTTGTAGAACGAAAACACCTGTGTTTTGTCAGCGTATCTGCTGAAATAAGGGCAGTGCATTATCTTGTCTATATCACGTATGAACGGCTTGCGCCATACGTTCGCTCTGTCATTTTCCGATTGACGTCTTATTACACCTTCGTCACCAAACCCCATATTTTTATATGTTGAGGTCTTGTTTTCGTGTTCGATAATATCGCTCAATTCTTTTGAAAGAACCTCATATTTAAGCATATTTTACCCCTTGTTTGTTTCTTTTATGGCTTTTTGCCAGCAAGCGTGACACATGGCTATGTATGAGTCATTTCCGCCGATAAGTATCTGTCCGCCCTCGGTTATGACCTGTCCTTTTTCGTTTATACGTGCATTGACGATAGCCTTTTCACCGCAGGAGCATATTGTTTTTATCTCCGTTATCGAATCTGCAATTTCAAAAAGACGGCGGCTTCCCTCAAAGAGATTCGTAAGGAAGTCCGTACGAAGTCCGAAGCAGAGTACGGGAAGCTTCAGTTCGTCAACGATACGTCTTAACTGCTCTATCTGATCTTTTGTGAAAAACTGACATTCGTCAGCAATTATAACGTGACAGTCACGGAATTTTTTGAATTCCTCAAAAATGTCGGCATCCTTTGATATAACAAAGGCATCCGCCTGAAGTCCTATTCTTGATTTTACCTTGTCGGCACCGTCACGGTCGTCAAGTGAGGGCTTTATAAGCCATACTTTCATACCACGCTCTTCATAATTGAATTTTGTTATCAGCGCATTTGCGGTCTTCGATGAACCCATAGCGCCGTATTTAAAATACAGCTTAGCCATTTGTACCTCTTAATATTTCTTTTTTATGCATACACACATATTGTACCATATTTTTGAATGTTTTACAAGATAAAAATAATATTTTTATCTTCGGAAATTATCTGTCAATAATTTGTGGTATACGAGAGGACGAAGTATCTTTCCGTCCTCTCACATTGAAAGCTATTTCAAAAACGGTTGTAGCTGTTCACAGTTTAGTGCAAGCTGTAAGGTCTTTTCCGTAAGGGAAAAATCGCATACGAGTGAATAGGGTTTATTCGTGCTGTCGTCCTGCGATACGGGAACGAAAAACACGTTTTTCTTGTTGTACATCCGTCCGATGTTTTCAAGGTTTGCACCGAGTGCATCGTTTGTGGCAAGGGCTATAATAACGGGCCTGTTGCATCTTGCGGTAGCCTTTGCTGCCATTGTTACGGCAGTATCCGTTATTCCGTGCGCAAGCTTTGCAAGCGTATTGCCCGTGCAAGGGCATATCAGCATTGCATCAAGCGGTATGGCAGGGCCTAAAGGCTCTGCATCCTTTACGGTGTCTATAGGTTTTCTTCCGCATATTTCTGCTATAATGTCAACAAGGTCTTGGCTTTTTCCGAAGCGAGTGTCTGTGTTTTTTGAAATATCGCTTATTATCGGGAAAAGTGTATATGATGCGGATAATGTTTTCATTACATTAAGTGCCTTTGAGTGGGTACAAAACGAACCGCATATACCAAAGCCTATTCTTAATTTTTCGCTCATATCTGTCCCTTTCTCAGTATACCTAAAATACCGTTCATAAGTATTTCGCCTGCACTTTTCGGGGCGCATTTTCCGGGAAGACTTAAAGCAGAAATTGCCTTCAGTCCTACAGCTTCCGCATATGGAAAGTCAACACCGCCGGGCAGGGAAGCAAGGTCGATTATAAGCGTTTTTTTGTTCATTCTGTCTATTAAAGAGTGACTGAATATCATACTCGGTACTGTGTTGAAGATGATATCGAATTTAAATACCTCTCTGTCTATATTCTGTATCTTGACGGATTTGTAACCGTACGCCCTTGCAAGACACAGTATTTCATCACGTCTTGCGTAAACGGTTACGTTTGCGCCGAGGGACTTGAGCTTATAGGCGAGTATTGCACCGACTCGCCCAAATCCGCACACGGCAATTTCAGCGCCATGCAGGGTAAAGACAGTTTCTTTAATTGCTATTTCAATAGCACCTTCTGCTGTCGGAACTGTATTCAGTATGGCTATATCCTCGCAATCCATATAGTCCACAAGACGGCATTTACTGCTTTTTGAAAGCGCACCGAGCTTTTCGTCGCATTTGCCCGCAAAAACTACCGTGTCGGAGGGGATATTTTCAAAAACCTCGCTGATACATATTTTGCGTTTGGCAAAAGGAGCATTTATATTTACACCGTCTTTTGTGTACGGCAGAGGCAGTATAAGACAGTCAGCGCCCGACCTGGCATCGGCAATCGACGGACATTTGACGGTATATTTCAGCGGAAATTCAAGCTCCTCAAATCCAAAACATGATACTTCATATCCTTTTTTACCAAGTCCGTCGGAAAGATATGCAAAGCGCTCGTCTCCGCCGATGACGGAAAATTTTATGTTATCTATATCCATAGTAAAGCTCCCCATATAATGATGTTACATTATATGAAATAGAAAGCGTTTTGTGAAATTTTATGTCTCAATGTAAATGCTGTTAAAAATATTACTTGTGAATATTGATTTATTCATATAAAAATATCTATAATACTGAATATGGCAAAAACTGCACTTGTTGCAGACTAACATAGATTGAAAGGTAGATTTCAAAAATGAAAAAATATATCAAAGCGGTGTCATTATCTTTGTTGCTTGCAATTTCGGCGTCATTGTTTGCAGCTTGTTCGGTTGAAAGCACCGATACTAAAGATTCAAATGTTATTACAAATGCACCTACAACTAAAGCGCCCACCAAGGAAACAACAGCACCCGCTGAAACAGACGCCCCTGAAGAAAAACCCGAAAAAGAGGGAACAGAAGGCGATTTTTCATATTTATTGTTTGATGACGGCGCATATATAAATGCATATACGGGAGAGGGAAAGGAAGTGACAATTCCCTCTGAAATTGATTCTTATACCGTGTCAGGCGTTTATAAAAATGCTTTTGCAGGTAAAAGTATTACATCTGTTACAATTTCAGACGGCATTAAAAGCATCGGAAGTAATGCGTTTTCGGGCTGTACAAAGCTTGAAACGGTTAATATCCCGACATCTGTTGAGGATATTGGCTTTTGCGCATTTGAAGGCTGTAAAGCACTTGTTGAAATAACGCTTCCCGAAAGTATCACAGCTATCGGTGCGTGCGCATTTGAAAACTGTGAAAAGCTTTCGAAAGTGAATATTCCCACACAGATTAAGGAAATATCGTTCGGAATATTCAGAAAATGCACATCGCTTGCAGATATAACTGTTCCCGACGGTGTTGAAAAAATAGGCGCAGATGCGTTTGTATCCTGCCCGATCACAGAATTTGTAATGCCTGATTCGGTTAAGGTGATCGGTGATGGCATATTCTCAAATTGCGGTAAGCTTGCAAAGGTAACCCTGTCGGAAAATATAACATCCATAACTGATATGATGTTTTATGAATGTGAAGCACTTGAAGCACTTGAAATTCCTGCCGGTGTTACACAAATTGGCGCAAGAGCGTTCTTTTCCTGCCTCAAAATTGTAAAGCTTACGTTGCCCGACGGTGTCACAAAAATAGGCGAAAGTGCATTCTTTAACTGCGCAGACCTCAAAGAGGTCAATATTCCCGACGATGTTACAAAGATAAACGACAATCTTTTCTATAATTGCCGTTCGCTCAACACTATTACTATCCCCGCCGGTGTTGAAAGTATCGGACAAGATGTGTTTTACGATTCAGCTATGACAACTATAAACTTCCTCGGTACGGCGGACGAATGGGAAGCCTGCAAGGGAATGAACGATTATTCGAAGATAACAGTCACAACAAAATGACATAAAAAAAGCACGGATTTTGTCCGTGCTTTTTTTTGTGTTTTAAAATTATGCAATAGTCTTGGAAAGATACTCAGCGACATCACCTACGGTTATAAAGTTCTTGATATCGTCGTCGTCTATTTCGATGTCGTATTTATCCTCGCAAGACATAATGAGGTCGGCAAGCTCAATGGAATTTACTCCGAGATCATTTATAAGCTCTGCATCGGGTGTTACCGTATCAGGATCAAGGTCGAGCTGTTTTACAAGTGCATCTTTAATTTCTTCAAACATAATATTACTCCTTATCATTTAACAAGAAATCTCTTTATTTTTTTGGTTGTAGTCTTTTCAAATTCCGTACCCCTTAATTCAACATCGCGTATCTGCTTATAAACGGGCAATGTTTTGTTAAGGTTGTTTATATCCTTTTTAAGGTCGTCTAAAATATCCTCGGTATTTCTGCCGGCATATATGTCAAAGTTGGGATAGATCACTGCTGTTATAACGATGTTTCCGTCTGTTTGTCTTCCGATTACAACAGTCTCGGATATTTTTTCGTTTTTGAGCAGATGCTCTTCCAGCTCCTCAGGATATACGTTTTTACCGTTGCTTGCAATTATGACGTTTTTCTTTCTTCCTGTAATATATATGAAGTTATCTTCGTCCATATGACCGATATCGCCCGTGCGGAACCAACCGTCCTCGGTAAACACCTCAGCTGTCGCTTCTTCGTTTTCATAGTAACCGATAAATACGTTTTTGCCTCTCGCAAGTATTTCGCCGTCATCGGATTTGTTGGGTGCATCTATTTTTACTTCCATACCTATAGCGGGAAGACCTACAGAACCGAGTTTTCTCCAGTTAAATGGGTTTACCGATATAAGGGGTGCGCACTCGGTGATGCCGTATCCCTCTGCGATGGTAATACCGAAATTGTCAAAATCCTTGATGTACTGCGGATCAAGCGGCGCTCCTCCGCAAACGATCTGTTTTATATTTCCACCGAGAGAATTGAGAATTTCTGCGAAAAATTCACGTCTTCTGTCAATTCCTACCTTGCGAAGACCGTTGCTGACCTTGATAAGCGCGCGAACCTGCTTTTCCTTACCCTTTTTGCGGATGCCGTCCCAGATCTTTTTGCATATCGTTTCAACATACAAGGGAACAACGATGAGCGTTGTAGGTTTAAAATCTGCAAAATTGCGAAGTGCGTGCTTGACGCTGTCATTCATGAACGTAGTGCCGCCAACGTTGCACATTGCAAGATGGTTACACGTCATTGCGAATGTATGGTGTATGGGAAGAACTGAAACAAAAGTATCATTTTCTCCTATATCCATCATCTTACAGCACGACATGATCGCACCGATGAGATTTTCCTCGGTAAGCATTACGCCTTTGCTTGTACCTGTTGTACCCGAGGTGAAAAGTATGGCGCAAAGTCTTGCAGGGTTTCTTCTGTAGGAAAGAAATTCTTTGGCACCCTTGCTGAGCGCTCTTGTTCCCAAAGCAATTACGTCATCGAATACCATAACACGCTTGTCAATGGCAATCTTCTGTCTGTCGGGAGCAGGGCCGATGATGATGAAATATTCCACGCAGTCAAGCTCAGGCAGATATTCCTCGATGTGGAGAAATATTTTTTCTGCAATAAATACCGCCTTGCACTTGGTCTGTTTTATAAAATTGACCATCTGATCACACGAAAGCTCTTTGTCAAGAGGAACGATGACACCGCCCGATGTAATGGTTGTAAGATACGCAGTCATCCAATCGGGATGCTGGTCGCCTACGACCGCCACGGTACTTTTCATAAGTCCGAGTTCGGCAAATGCCGTACCCAAAGCATCGAAGCAACGCTTATTATCATTATATGTGAATGTTATTTTCTGTCCGTTTTCAAGATGAACATACAGCGGCTTGTCGCCGTATTTATTAGCGTTTACATAGACAAGATCACGTATGCATTGAAGATCCTGCACGTGATGTGTCGGATAACCTTTTTTCATAAATTCAATATACCTCGCTATGTTTGGTGTATGAGTTGCCGCCATTTGCCAAGCATACTCAAACAATATTATACCCTAAATGATGTATTTTGTCAAGGAATATTAATCTGAAAAATAATAATGAAATGAAATTTTATTTAAAATGTATAAATTTTTTTCGCAAATATCAAAAAAATATTTAAAAAAGGTATTGCATAATCACGAAAGATGTAGTAAAATAATATAGAATATGATATAATACCATCAGTTCGTGTGCGAACTGATAGAACAGGATGTGATAACTTAATGGCAGTTTACTACAAGCGCTTCGTTAACGAAACGTTTGACGAAAACGGCATTCTTTCAGAATATTCCGTAAAAGACGACGTGCCCTTCAATTTCGGATATGACTTTGTCGATACGGTTGCAGAGGCTGAGCCGGACAGGCTTGCCGTGTTTTACGTCAATGATAAGGGATTTGAAAAGAAAATTACATACGGAGAGTGGAAGGAAGAAAGCGATAAGCTTGCTTCGTACCTTCTTTCGAAAGGAATAAAAAAGGGCGATGCGGTAATGCTCGTTCTTAAAAGAAACTTCGAATTCTGGTACAGCTATGTTGCGCTTCATAAAATAGGCGCGATATGTATTCCCGCAACGTATCAGCTCCAGGAAAAGGATTATGTTTACCGCTTCGGTGCGGCAAGCGTTAAGGCGATAATTGCAAACTCAGATCCGCAGGTTATAGAGCATATTGAGTCTGCTATCGAAAAGGTCGGCGATCTTGATCTTAAAATAATGACGAGATGTGACAATCCTCCGAAGGGCTGGGTAAGCTATGACGAGGCAGTGGCATCTGCTCCGTGGTTTGTAAAACCTTCGGAAGATGAGCTTCCCGAAAATGATGACACGATGTTGATATTCTTTACGTCGGGTACATCGGGAATGCCGAAGATGGCATCGCATAATTTTGCATATCCGCTTGCGCATATATTCACGGGCGTTTACTGGCACAGGGTTCTCGACGGCGGTCTTCACATAACCGTTGCCGATACAGGCTGGGCGAAAACAGCCTGGGGCAAGATGTACGGACAGCATATGGGCGGTTCTGCTCAGCTTGTTTATGACCACGAAAAATTCAATGCCGCAGATATGCTTGAGATCATCACAAAATACAAGGTAACAAGCTTCTGCGCACCTCCTACGATATATCGCTTCTTTATCAAAGAAGATCTTACGAAATACGATTTTTCATCTATTAAGAATGCGAATATTGCAGGTGAAGCGCTTAATCCCGAGGTCTTCAACAGATTCAAGCAGTTTACGGGACTTTCTCTTATGGAAGGCTACGGCCAAAGTGAATCTTCCGTTATTGTTTGTACACCGTACTATGCAGAGCCGAAACCAGGTTCAATGGGACTTCCCGTGCCTTACCTTGATGTTGATATCGTAAGAGATGACGGCACGAGCGTAAACCCCGGTGAAAACGGTGAGATAGTTGTCAAGAAGCGTGACGGAAAGCACCCGACCGGTATCCTCAAGGAATATTACAGAAATGAGGAAGCGACAGCAAAGGTCTGGGAAGGCGGCTACTACCACACAGGTGACGTTGCGTGGCGTGATGAGGACGGATATTTCTGGTATGTCGGACGTAAGGACGACGTTATCAAATCATCGGGCTACCGTATAGGACCGTTTGAGGTCGAAAGTGTTATTATGGAGCATCCGTCGGTTCTTGAATGTGCGGTAACGGGTGTACCTCACGAGGTCAGAGGACAGGTTGTAAAAGCGACTATCGTTCTGACAAAGGGCTATACACCGTCAGAAGAACTGAAAAAAGAAATTCAGGAATATGTCAAGACTCACACAGCACCGTACAAATATCCCAGAATCGTTGAGTTTGTCGATGAGCTTCCCAAAACGTCAAGCGGTAAGATACGCCGTCTTGATATAAGAAACGCAGATCTTACGAAAAAAGAAGACTGATCTGCATACCATAAATAAGGTAATAAGAAATTAATTACATAAATTATATTATAAGGAGTATGTAACTATGAAAACAAAAGCAGTACGCCTTTACGGCAAAAACGATCTTCGCCTCGAAGAATTTGATCTTCCCGAAATTAAGGATGACGAGATACTTGCTCACGTAATTTCCGACAGTATCTGTATGTCCACACACAAAGCAGCTTTGCAGGGAAGCGAACACAAGAGAGTTCCCGCTGACATCGCTGAAAATCCTATCATCACAGGTCACGAATTCTGCGGTATTATCGAAAAGGTAGGTAAGAAGTGGCAGGATCAGTTCAAGCCCGGCGATAAGTTCGTTGTTCAGGCGGCTCTTAACTATAAGGGTACACTCGATGCTCCCGGTTATTCTTTCCCCTACATGGGCGGTGATGCTACATACATCATTCTTGACAACTGCGTTATGGAAATGAACTGCTTGCTTCCTTACGGCGGCGAAGCATTCTACTACGGCTCACTTGCTGAACCTATGTCCTGTATCGTAGGCGGTTACCACGCTAACTACCACACAAAGGGCGGTTGCTACGTTCACTCCATGGGTATTGTTGAAGGCGGTTGCACAGCAATTCTTGCAGGTGCAGGTCCTATGGGTCTCGGCGCTATCGACTATGCTATCCACTGCGACAGAAAGCCCTCACTTCTCGTTGTTACAGATATTGACGACGCTCGTCTTGAAAGAGCAGCACAGGTTATCACAGTTGAAGAAGCTGCAAAGAACGGCGTTAAGCTTATGTATGTAAACACAGCAAAGCTCGACGATGCTGTTGCATACCTCAGAGACCTTACAGACGGTAAGGGCTACAACGATGTATTCGTTTACGCTCCCGTTAAGCCCGTTGTTGAACAGGCTGACAGAATCCTTTCACACGACGGCTGTCTCAACTTCTTCGCAGGTCCTACAAACACAGCATTCTCCGCTGAATTCAACTTCTACGATGTTCACTACGCAGCTCACCACGTTGTAGGTACAAGCGGCGGTAACACAGATGATATGAGAGAAGCACTTGCAATGATGCAGGACGGCAGACTCAACCCCTCCGCTATGATCACACACTTCGGCGGTCTTAACGCTGTTATCGATACAACTCTTAACCTCCCCAAGATCCCCGGCGGTAAGAAGCTCATCTACACAAACATCGAATTCCCCTTGACAGCTATCGCAGATCTTGAAGAAAAGGGTAAGGAATGCCCCATCTGTGCAGAGCTTGACAAGATCGTAAAGGCAAACAACAACCTCTGGTGCGCAGAAGCTGAAAAATATCTTCTTGCAAACGCAGGCAAATAATTGTTGAAAGGATAATTAAAATGCTTACAGAAGGACTTAACAACCTTGTTGCTATGTCCCACAAGTACGGTGCAGATCCCGCATTCGTACTTGCAGGCGGCGGCAACACTTCATTCAAAACAGATGACGAGCTTTACGTTAAAGGCTCTGGCTCATCACTTGCAACTATCAAGGCAGAGCAGTTCGTAAAAATGAACAGAGCAGCACTTGATGCAATGCTTGAAAAGAAATATTCCGATGACGAGGCTACAAGAGAAGCTGAAGTTCTTGAGGATATGATGGATGCACGCTGCAAGGGCGAATATGCAAAGCGCCCCAGTGTTGAAACACCCCTTCACAACCTCTTTACACAGAAGTACGTGCTTCACGTTCACCCCGCAATGGTAAACGGTATCACATGCTCAAAGCAGGGCAAGGCAATCGTTAAGGAGCTTTTCCCCGAAGCTGTATGGGTTCCTTCCTCACGTCCCGGTTACATTCTTGCCGCTTACTGTAAGAAGGCAATAGATAAGTATAAGAAAGCAAACGGCAAATGCCCCGATGTGCTTTTCCTTGAAAACCACGGCATTTTCTATGCGGCTGACACACTTGAAGGCATCGATGCTATCGTATCCGACGTTATGGCAAAGATCGAAGCAAAGATCGTAAGAAAGCCCGACTTCTCCGAGGTTGAATTCGACAAGAAGCTCGCTGCACAGATCGCTCCCGCTATCAGAATGCTTTACTCCGATGAAATGACAACAGTTACTTTCACGGCTAATAAAGAAATTCTTAACTTTGCAAAGGATACAAAGTCATTTGCTCCTTTGGCAAAGAGCTATTCTCCCGACCATATCGTATACTGCAAGGCTTACCCCCTCTTTGTAAAGCAGGGCAAGACTGTAGAGGATACGTATAAGGCAATCGAAAAGGGAATTGCGGATTCCAAGGCTAAGTACGGCTACGCTCCCAAGATTGTTTTCGTACAGAACCTCGGTATGTTCAGCATCGGCACAACAAAGAAGAATGCCGATACAACTGCTGAAGTCTTCACAGATATGATGAAGATTGCTGTATACGCTGAATCCTTCGGCGGATACAAGGCGCTTTCAACAGAGCTTATCGACTTCATTACAAACTGGGAAGTTGAATCCTACCGTTCAAAGGTATCAATGGCAGGTGCCGCTACAAAGAGACTTGCTGAAAAGATCGCAATCGTTACAGGCTCCGCACAGGGCTTCGGCAAGGGTATTGCAGACGCTATGGTTGCAGAAGGCGCATACGTTGTTATCGCTGATATGAACTATGACGGTGCGAAGGCTTGCGCTGACGAGCTTTGCGCTAAATACGGCGCAGGCAAGGCTATCCCGCTTGCGGCAAACGTTGCTGATGAAGAAAGCGTTGAAAATCTTGTAAATGACACAGTCATCACATACGGCGGTCTTGACATTTTCGTTGCAAACGCAGGTATTGCAATTGCAGGTAATGTTGAAGAAATGCAGAAGAAGACATTTGAGCTTGTAACATCCGTAAACTACACAGGCTACTTCCTCTGCACAAAGTATGCAAGCCGTCCTATGAAGATACAGAACAAGTTTGCACCCAAATATATGATGGATATCATCACAGTAAACTCCAAGTCAGGTCTTGCAGGCTCCAACAAGAACTTCGCATACGCAGGCTCCAAGTTCGGCGGTATCGGTCTTACACAGAGCTTTGCGCTTGAGCTTGTTGATTACAACATCAAGGTAAACGCTGTTTGTCCCGGTAACTATCTTGACGGTCCTCTGTGGAGCGACCCCGTTAAGGGATTGTTCGTACAGTACCTCAAGGCAGGTAAGGTACCCGGCGCAAAGACAGTTGAAGATGTAAGAAAGTCATACGAAAGCAAAACTCCCATTCACAGAGGATGCTTGCCGATAGACGTTGCAAGAGCGATCTTCTACATTGTTGAACAGGACTACGAAACAGGCCAGGCTGTTCCTGTAACAGGCGGTCAGGAAATGCTTAACTAAAGGTGCAAAATGGATACACAGAAGCTTATTGAACAACTTAACGATAATGATATGCAAGTGCGTTTGAACGCACTTGCAGAAATCAAAAAGCTCACGGACGAAGGAGTTCTTCCTGCTGTTCCCGATACGCTTTATGTAAATAACCATATCCATACAACATACTCATTTTCTCCCTATTCTCCTACAAAAGCTCTTTATATGGCTTGGCAGGCAGGTCTTAAAACTGCCGGCATTATGGACCACGATTCCGTTTCGGGTATCAAGGAGTTCATTGAGGCCGGTAAGATCATAGGTATGCCCGTAACATGCGGCTTTGAGTGCAGAGTAGGTATGAAGAATACACGTTTGAACGGCAAGAAGATCAACAACCCCGACCAGGAGTCTGTTGCTTACGTTGCAATTCACGGTATTCCTCACCAGTATGTTGATATGCTTGATGAGTTTTTGGCTCCTTACCGTGCAAAGAGAAACGAAAGAAACAAGAAGATGTGCGCAAACATCACAAAGCTTGTTGAACCTTACGGCCTTTCTCTTGATTTTGAAAAGGATGTTATGCCCCTTTCCAAGTGCAATGAGGGCGGTTCTATCACAGAACGCCACGTTCTTTACGGACTTGCAAAGAAGGTAACTGAAAAGTATAAGACACCTGCTGAGGTTGTAGATTTCTTTAAGAACGAAATGAAGATAGAGATCTCTCCCAAGGTTGAGGCACAGATACTTAACGGTGACAAGACACCCGATTTCTATGAATATGATATACTTGGCGCTTTGAAGAGCAATATGGTTGAAAAGATCTATATTGATGCTGACGAAGAATGTCCCGATGTTCGTGAATATATCGCTTTGGCTAAAAAATGCCATGGTATTTCCGCATACGCTTACCTCGGTGACGTTGGCGACTCCGTAACGGGCGACAAGAAGGCACAGAAATTTGAAGATGATTACCTCGACCTTTTGTTCGAGGAACTTGTCGACCTCGGTTTCGATGCCGTTACATATATGCCCACAAGAAATACAGAAGCACAGCTTCGCCGTATTATGGGTCTTTGCGATAAATACAATTTGTTCCAGATAAGCGGTGTTGATATCAACTCCCCCCGTCAGGAATTTATTTGCCGTGAGCTTGATAATCCCCTTTATTCACATCTCGTAGACGCTACATATGCTTTGATCGGCGCTGAAAATGCCGCAACAGCAAATGAAGACGAATCTATGTTCTGTGATGCAATGAAGGCTAAATATCCCGATGTTCACGACAGAATTGAGTATTTTAAAAATAAAGTATAATAGAATTTCCGTCGTCTTTTGTCAGCGGAGATTTTACGATGTTTTAAAGTTTTACGAAAGAGAAAAAAGGTGCGCCACTTAATAGAAATA
>JAZRTS010000225.1:0-1026 GCA_045652135.1 Eubacteriales bacterium
TCGATTCACTTAGACTATCTTCTAAACGAGGCATTGCCGTTCCATATAAACGATATGGCAGCTCAGGTGAATGCGACAAATAATCCTGACGATCAAATGTATACGATTGTCCACTTTTTGGGAAGGCTGGCTGTATGGCAATTTTTATATCCCGATACTTTCTGTTCTGATTTTATCAATAAATTATTGGGGGCCAATCCTTGGATGGAAGACCTGTACTATTTCTTTATAAAATATGAAACACTAGAAGAAATATATCCTCATTTTGATGAAATTGAAGCAATGTTAGACCGTAATCTTTAATAAGAAAAACAAAAGCCGCTCGAGCATAAACTCGGACGGCTTAAATTTTTATTCTATTGTCACCGCTATTTTAATAACACCATCAAGCTTATTTTCAAAGATTTCGTATGCTTTTTCGATGTCTTTGAGGGTGAAGCGGTGGGTAATCAGCGGAGTTGTGTCAATCTTGCCTTGTTCGATAAGTGAGAGGATTTCGTCGCAGTCGCAGCCGTCAACACCGCCCGTTTTGAAAATCAGATTTTTGCCGTACATATCGGGCAGAGGCAGGCTCTGCGGTTTGTCGTAAAGCGCAACAACCGTGACAATCGCATTTGGTCTTGCACATTCCCACGCAAGACGGAAAGTATCTTCTGCGCCTGCAACTTCAAGCACAACATCCGCACCACCGTTGTCGGAATTTTCAAGCACAAAATCCTTGCAGTTTTCAGGCTCACAAACGAGCACATCGGGATAACGCGACTTCACAAAATCGATTCGGTTTTTGTCCTTTTCGCAAACGATAATCCTCTTTGGATTTTTGAGCATAACGCAAAGCAAAGTGCAGATACCCGTCGGACCCGCACCAATAATCAGCACGGTATCATCGGGTGTAATCTCCGAAATGCGTGTTGCCCAGAATCCCGTTGCAAGCACGTCGCCGACAAACAAAGCCTGCTCATCGGTAACGGTATCGGGGATTTTGTTCAGCCCCATATCAGCGTAAGGCACACGGACAAACTCGGT
>JAZRTS010000226.1:0-1568 GCA_045652135.1 Eubacteriales bacterium
ATTTTCCGTTTTCGGTTTTATTTTCGGAAAAATCGTATTTTTTCATTTGACCTGCAATACCCGTACCGATACACTTCAAAATACTTTCCTTGAGTGTCCAGAGCGTTGTAAATTCCATTTGCGGATCATCAGCTGTGATGACCGAGTTTTTTTCTTTCTCGGTACACACACGGCGCATTACAGCTTCAAATTTTTCTACTTTTTTTTGAATATCAACGCCGACAGGCATATTTTGAACAGCGCATGCGACTGCTCCGTCTGTATGGCTTATGTTGAAGTGAATATTTGAATTTTCAAAAAACGGCTTGCCGTGTTCGTCACAAAGCATTGTATGCTCACCGCCATCACCATTCAAATATAGTGCATACATAAGTAAAACGTAAGCTGTTGCAGAAAGCACACGGTCTTCATACCTTTTATATCTCTCAACTTTTGCTTTTCGAGCGTCATTGAGCGAATTTAAAAATGTCAGGTACTGCTCCTCTGTAACGGTATTTATATCTGTAGAGTAAAGTAACATACGTTATCCTAAAAATATTTTTCTGATATTATCTATCTGATGTTCTGTAATTCCTGTGGAAATAATGAACCTTTCACACTTTTCATTTATGGAGTCATCAGCTGTTCCGTATTCGTCAAGAGAGCTCAAAAGGCTTCTGAACTGTTCTGAATCGGAGCTTCTTTCGCCCCACGCTGAAAGTGATGTTATCTCATAATCAAGGAAAAGATCTTCCGCTTTAACACCTAAAATTGCAGAAAGTAAAAACACTACCGTTCCCGTTCTGTCAGCACCGCCCCAACAGTGTACGTATACAGGGTAATTTGAATCGTCGGCAAGCACAGAAAATATTTTTCTGCAGATTTCTTTATCTTTAAAAAAGTCAGCGTATGCCGCACACGGAATGAGCGCAAGCGTACATTTTTCACCTATTTCCGAACGCTCTATTTTCCCTACCGCCTCGCCTCTCAAATCAAGGTCTGTTTTTACACAAAGATCGTCAGCAAGCACTCGACGTCCTTCGTCGGTGATGGCATAATGAAACTCCATTTCGCATCCGCGGTAAAGCATTCCTTGCTTTATTTTTTTGCCGTTTTCCCCCGTCCAGCCGCCTATATCGCGTATGTTGCCGAGTCCTTCTGCATATATCCACCTTGGGGGCATATCTTCTGTCTCGAAGGAAAAAACATCTGATGCGTCATCACCGCCGTCAGAAAGGCGCCAAAAATAGGTCTGTCCTATCTTTAAATTATAAATAACCGCTTTATTTTCGGAGGTTTTATAAACCGTATATTCCGAAAAGTCATTTTTTTCACTCAGTTGCAAAAAAATATTTTCATTCTCATTTGATGAAACAGACCATTTTATTTCAACGGGCATCGGGTATGTCCGTTCTTCTCGTTGCTTTATTAAATTGAGATAATCAACCGAGGTATTTTTGCCCTTATTTCCTCCCCAGCGCAGAAATTCCCTCTGCAGCTCGGTATGCAATGACACAGTATGTCCGTTTTTCGGTGATATTACATCTACTTGCATTATAAATTCCGCCTGTTTATTATTTACTGATGTA
>JAZRTS010000227.1:0-1699 GCA_045652135.1 Eubacteriales bacterium
GAGGGCGCGTTATACAGTGCCGCCAGAAGATATTTCTTGATATTGCGGACATAGGTGGTGTTGTCCCTCATGCAATCCATTACATACTGAACGTGGGAGCTGTCCAGCTTCAGGAAACGGGATTTTACCACCTCCGCCGGATAATCGTCACCGGCTATACGCATCCGCCGCCTTGCCGAGCATACGGTATCCACGATTAGCTCCGCGATCTCGTCAAGCCTGTCTCGGTCGATATGCGTATCCTGAATGAGAATGTCATAGTCGATATTCTCCAAAACGATCTCTCGGTATGTTTCTCTCGCTCCCATCCCATCCGTTCCAATCCGTGAGCGTGAGCGCTCACCGCTGCCCTCGGGGGTAGGGGGATTTGATGGGATAGGATTTGATGGTTCAGTAATTGATAAATCCTTTTTTGATTTATCTTTACTTGATCCATCAGTCTTTGATATATCTTTATTTATTTGCGTTGGATTTTCCGACGTCGGTTTATCCGATATCGGATTTTCCAATATCGGTTTACCCGGTGTTGGATTTTCCAACATCGGATAATCCAATCCCGGTTCTGTATCACTGGATGGCTGCGGCTGCTCGTAGATGATATATTCGATCGCTGTCATTTTTCCTTTTTCGTCTCGCCCTTGCCGCCTGACGATATATCCCGCTTTTTCAAGCTCCCATATCGCAGTACGGATCGCGTCGATACTCTCCCGGTTGATGTGGGACAACCCCGCCAGGGTATAGTCCCATCCTTCGGGCAGGGACAGCATTTGCGATAACAGCCCCTTCGCTTTCAAGGTCAAAGCCTTATTGCGTAAGTGGTGGTTGCTCATAACGGTGTAGCCCGTGTTTCGCTCAACTCTGAAAACTGCCATACCTGATACCTCCTTCCTATGAAATTTGAAAGTGTTGTTTTTCGGTGTTTTTGCCGACTGTATGCCTTTGTTATTTTCCGAAAAGGAAAACACCCACGCCCATCACGGAACGAAGGTTACAGAGGAACAAACGGCGGTTTTTCCACCCTAATCAATACATTTTTTGATAGGGTCTTTTGGGCATAAAAAAACGCCACAAGATTTTTCGTCTTATGGCGTTAGCGTGGTTTATTCAATTCCTGTTTCTTCCAGCCATTCATCAAATGACTTTTTGGATATGCGGATCGTCTTTCCGATACGCACCACTTTGAATAGCCCCTGTTGGGTAAGCTGATATGCGGAACTCCTGCTGATGTTCAACATTTGCTGTATATCTGAAACCGAATAAGTCTTAACCTCTTGTTTTTTATGCGTTTTTGTGGTATAATTGTTCACGATAATAACCTCCGTTAGAGCCTTAATGGAGGATGGCTGAACCCGAGAAGCAAACCCGTCTTGCTAATAGTTTGCTAATAGGACGGTACGAACCACCTGTAAAAAGGCGTATTTTTGCGGTATTTACGGCATTTTGTTCATAAACATAATGACACATGCGCGTATGAAGTGTAACGAAAAGTTATTACTTGAATATCGTACGAAACGGTACGCCATACTCCTAAGCAACAGGCCGTTGGTTCGATTCCAATCCGGGATGCCATAATGACAACAAATGCAGCATCTTCTTCGTTTCAATTATGTTCAATACGATTACAGAAAGGAATTTTAACATGCTCCCTGAAAATCTTCAAGCTATTATGAATGCACTCACTTCCTTTGCAACCACCTTT
>JAZRTS010000228.1:0-8919 GCA_045652135.1 Eubacteriales bacterium
GGCAAGATGGTAAGCGCTATCAGAGGCCTCGGTGTTGACAACGTATTCAATATGGACGTAACTGCTGACCTCACTATCGTTGAAGAAGCAAACGAGCTTATTGAACGTATCACAGAGAAGAAGACACTTCCTATGTTCACATCCTGCTGCCCCGGTTGGGTTAAGTTCTGTGAGCATTACTATCCCGATTTCCTCTCTCACATCTCATCCTGCAAATCTCCTCAGCAGATGTTCGGTGCTGTTCTTAAGAGCTATTACTGCCAGAAGAACGGAATCGATCCCAAGGATCTCTTCGTTGTCAGCGTAATTCCTTGTACAGCAAAGAAGTTTGAAGTTACAAGAGAAGAGCAGAGAACACAGGAATTCGACGATGTCGATGTAGCACTTACAACACGTGAGCTTGCAAGAATGATCAAGGAAGCAGGCATCAACTTCACAGAGCTTGCTGACGAAAAGTTCGACGATCCCTTCGAAACAGCTTCCGGCGGTGCCGCAATCTTCGGCGCAACGGGCGGTGTTATGGAAGCGGCTCTCCGTACAGCAGCTTACAAGCTTGACGGTGCGGCAGAGGCTATTGAATTCAAGGAAGTAAGAGGTACACAGGGTATCAAGGAAGCAACATACACGATTGCAGGCATTGAGCTTAATATCGCAGTTGTTTCAGGTCTTGCAAATGCAAGAAAGGTTATCGACGCTATCAACGCAGGTGAAAAGAACTACCATATGGTAGAGGTTATGGCTTGTCCCGGCGGTTGTATCAACGGCGGCGGTCAGCCTACACAGAGCGATGCTGTACGTAACACAGTTGATCTCAAGACATTGAGAGCAAAGGCGCTTTACGATGCAGATGCTGCGATGACTCTCAGAAAGTCACACGAAAGCCCTGTTATCAAGATGCTCTACGATGAGTATTTTGAAGCACCCGGTAAGCACAAGGCTCATGAGCTTCTCCACACAACATACGTTAAGAGAGGCACACACTAAGCTGTAGCTTAATGGTATAAAATAAATATTCCCACAGCATTAACGTGCTGTGGGAATTTTTTTGTGTTGAATATATTCGTGTGTTCAGATGTAACACTTTCAAATTTATGTTGTATATTTCCGCAAGGAAATATATGCGCCCTTTCGGCGGCGAATCACTTTTCGCCTGTCAACCGTGGGTGGCAGGCGTGGGCGCACATTTGCGATATATACAAATTTTTACGTGAAAAACAGCACGAAATTTATTTATTCCGTGCTGTTTGCATTTATACTAATCCTTATATATCAAAACCTATTATCTTATTTGCAAAGAAGAATTTACCGAATATGTATTTATCCGATGCGCTTTCTGTAAGTGTTATGACCTTGCCGTCATAATAATCAAGTCCTTCAGCCATTGCAGGGCCTTTTATTTCCTTTATACATTCGGTCAGATAATATACAGGTGCGTCGTAAAATGTTTTGCCCGAATCAACAGCTTCGCTTTCATTGTAAACGTAATATACGCTGTCTGTAAGACCGTAGGAGGTTGAAAGCACTACTTTGCCGTCAGGCGTAAAGCATATACCTTGAACCTTATTTCTTATTGAATAAATTTTGTCGGGGTGTTCGAGGTCATCGTGTTTGTATCTTGACACTATTGCGTAATAAGTACCGTCCGATGTTTCGTAGGGGTGATTTGTAATGTATGCACCGCCGTCGTGGAATTCACCGACGTAAACGTAATTTTCATCGGCGTAGCAGAATGATGCCTGATTGTTCACGGGAATACCCTCGCCAATATCAACGGTGTCAGCATTTTTCGCTTCGGTAAGCGAAGAAAGAGGGAATGTGTAAAGATGCTCATCGTTCGCAAGGTAAACGGTATCTTTATATAATGAAATACCGCCTGCGTGTCCTGTGAAGTCATTTCCGTCAGATGAAAGTTTAACGTAATAAGAATTATTTTCAAGGTCTGTTATGTATATACGGGAGGTGCTGTTGTCCTTCATATATCCGGAAACGAATATCTTATCAAGCTCTTCGCTTGCGCATATTCCCTGACAAACAAATCCGTCGCCGAGTCCCGGGTTGGTGCAAATGTTGGTTTTTAAAGAATAATAATCCGAATAGATGAAAAACTTCGCAATGTTAAGTCCGCCGAAAACAAGGATTATCAGCGATAAAATTACAATAAGGAAGGCGATGCCGATTTTTTTGATGATTTTCAATGTTTTTTGCATATTAAACTCCAATCTGCCGAATTTCGGCTGTAATAATTATATTTGATAACTTTATGTTGAAAAAGTCTGAATTGAATTATAAAATTTACGACAAACTGCTTGACAAATGGCGATATTTGTTCTAAAATATCACTTGTTCGTTTGTGATTTTTGGCATAAAGGGGTGGTGTATCGTGACAAAGAGATTTCATGCAAGTACAACAAAAATAGAAATTATACAAGTGGGAACACGTATGTTTGTGGAAAAAGGATTTACCGCAACGTCTGTTCAGGCAATAAGTGAAGAACTTGGGATAAGCAAAGGAAACTTTACTTTCCATTTTCCGACAAAGGAGCATTTACTTCTTGAACTTACAAAATATCTTGTGAAATTCCATACAAGAGAGGTCAATATTGCAAAGTCGGAGGGACTTAACAATCTGCTTGCATATTGCTGGGAGATAACGGCGCAGATCGCGATGTGCGAAGATCATCCACAGGCGAGAGACTTTTATCTTGCAATCTATTCATATCCTTCAACCCTTGCATATGTCAAAAAATGGGCAATAGATAAGAATATACGCTTGCTTTCCGACATACTTCCCGATTGGACACCGGAACGCTTCAAGCTCGTTGAAAACGTTGCATCCCGCATAGAAATGAGTGCACTGACTGATGCGTGTACTGATACGTATCTGCTGGAGGATAAAATAATTCTGACACTTGACTCGCTTTTGAAGTTATACGAAATTCCCAAAGAGGATCGTCAGACGGCGATAGCGCAGATTATGGAAATTGATTACCGTAATATCGGTAAGAAGATATTCAAGGAATTCGTTGCTTACGTTGAACGTCTTAACCAACAAGCGCTTGATGATGCGCTTGAAGGTTATTTGGTCAACTGATATCCGTTACAGGAGCCGCTTTATAATATTTGCATGTGATTCGGGACTTAAATATGCAGGCGGTATATCGAATACCGTTTTGCATCCCTTAAAGCCTTCCTTGTACATACGGTGTGCCGCGCGTGCAAAAGATACTATAACTGATGCTGTAAATTCGGGGTTTGAACCGAGCTTAAGGCTGTATTCTATGATATGGCTGTTCTCGAGGTCAAATCCCGTTTTTCCGCTTCTTATAACGAAACCGCCGTGGGGGATACTGCTGTGGTCGCGTTTCAGTTCTTCAAGGGATATAAAATGAACAGTCGTCTCATAATCTGCAAAATAATTGGGCATTTCTTTAATTTCTTTTTCTATTCTTTGTTTGTCAGCACCGTCTTCGGCAACTACAAAGCATTCGCGTCTGTGCTTTTCACCGGTTGAAAGAGAAGGGCAAGCACCGCTTCGTACAGCACTAAGCGCCTCATCGATCGGTATCGTGTACTGTCTGGCATCAACGACACCTTCAACGCGTCTGATAGCATCGGAATGTCCTTGACTCACTCCCTTACCCCAAAAGGTGTAATCAGCCCCACAGGGCAGTACCGCTTCGGCATAAAGGCGGTTAACGGAAAACATTCCGGGATCCCAGCCTGCCGATATTATTGCAACCTTACCCGATTTCTGCGCTTCGGTGTCAACATTTGCAAAATGCATGGGAATATTTGCGTGTGTGTCAAAACTGTCAACAAGACAGAAGTTTTTTGCAATTTCGGGCGATTGAACAGGAAGATCCTTAGCACTTCCGCCGCAAAGTATCATAACGTCTATTTTGTCCTTGTATTCGGATATTTTATTGTCTGAACATACAAGGGCTGTTTTTGTGTTTATTTTTACGGTTTCGGGATCACGGCGTGTAAATACCGCAACAAGTTCCATATCAGGAGAATTCTTTATCGCACATTCAACGCCCTTGCCCAAATTTCCATAACCGTATATGCCTATTTTAATACTCATAATCTTACTCCGTTGTTGAATATATATACACTATTATACCATAATTCTTTTTTTATTTCAAGAATTTGATAAAAAATATATTAAAATTAGCTTTTTTTGTTGCAATATTCATAAAAATATTATATAATTATACCGTTAAAAGGAGGATATTATTATGACAAAAAAACTTTCAGGGCGTGTTTGGATATCGCTCATTATGTTCGGACTTATGGGACAGATCGCATGGGTCATCGAAAATATGTATTTTAACGTATTCATATACAAGATGTTTTCGGCGAGTGCATCGGACATTTCTCTTATGGTTGCGGCAAGTGCCGTGTGCGCAACGCTGACAACGGTGTTTATGGGTGCGCTTTCTGACAAGATAGGCAAAAGAAAAATGTTCATCTGCGGAGGATATATTCTTTGGGGTGTATCCATATTTTCATTCGTTTTCTTAAAAGAAGATCTTATTTTATCAGCTTTCCCGTTTGTAACATCAGCGGCTGCCGTATGTGTCACACTTACAGTTATACTTGACTGTGTCATGACGTTTTTTGGTTCAACCGCAAACGATGCCGCGTTCAATGCGTGGCTTACGGAAAGTACCAATGACCTCAACAGAGGCGCGGCAGAGGGTGTAAATGCAATGATGCCTCTTGTGGCTATTCTCGCTGTGTTTGGCGGATTTATGGCATTTGACCTTGATAAGAGCGAAAGCTGGACGCTTATATTCATAATCATCGGTATATGTGTAACGCTTATGGGTATTATCGGTATTTTTACGATAGATGACAGTAAGACGGTTAAAACAGATGAAAAATATTTTAAGACGGTTATATACGGCTTCCGTCCTTCAACGATCGATGCAAATCCTGCGCTTTATATGTATCTTATGGCATTTATTCTGTTCAACATATCAATACAGATTTTTATGCCGTATCTTATAATTTACTACGAAGTATCACTTGGAATGAAGGATTACGTTCTTATAATGGCACCTGCAATAATTCTTGCATCTGTCGTAACGGCATTCTGGGGAAGATTTTACGATAAAAAAGGCTTCGGTATTTCAGCTGTATTTTCACTTGTATGGCTTTCTGTCGGATACATACTTCTGTTTATATTCAAATCGACGGTGCCCGTGTTCATAGGCTCGCTGTTTATGATGTGCGGTTATCTTTCGGGTATGGCTGTATTCGGTGCAAAAATAAGAAGCTATATTCCCGAGGGTAAAGCAGGTATGCTTCAGGGTGTACGAATCTTTTCACAGGTTCTTATTCCCGGTATTGTAGGTCCGTTTATAGGAAAAACCGTGCTTGCAAATGCGGAGATTATTACAAATAATGACGGAACAACGTCATTTATTCCCAACAGCAATATATTTGCGGCAGCTCTCGTATTGTCGCTTGCAACAGGTGTATTTCTGATCGTATATAATATGTATGAAAAAAATAAGATATAAGAAGTTGTTGAACTATTATCCACACAAGGAGATTATTTTACAATGCAGATAAAGAAAAAGCACAGATTGATTTCTATAGCTATGGCGTTGCTTTTGCTTACATCGTGTACAGGCGGTGATAATCTCACAACAGATATTGCAAGCGGTACTCAAACAGAGCAGGTAACTGATGCAGGTGTCGAGGATATAACCTCGAATGCTGTATTTTCGGCTAAAGAGTTTACTGTAAACGGTGGTGCGTTTTCATCTAAATTTGCTGTAGAGGGTGATTTTGACGGCGAAATCTCGCTTTCTTTGACAAACGGTACGGATACATTTACGGATTCAAAGCAGGTATCATTGAAAACAGGTGAAGATTTCGAGTTTACAGGGGAGGCATCATTCCTTTCCGCTGACTTTACAATGACACTTTCATTAAAAACCAAGAGCGGTGAAGATGAGAAATTGAAAATTTCGTTCAAAAACGGCCTTGTTCAGCTTTCCGAAGATTCCGTTGAGCTTGTAGTGGATGCTATGACGCTTGAAGAAAAGGCATCTTTGCTTGTGTCTTTGCCTGCTGAAAGGGCAATGGCGGCAAACACGTATGAAATCGAACGTTTAGGCGTTCCGTCAATTCAGTTTGCAGACGGCCCTGCAGGTGTTCGACTTGATATAGCGACGATAGGTTATCCTACAGGTACGACGCTTGCGTCTACCTGGAATGATGCAACGGTGAATAAGATAGCAGAGTATCTCGGCGACGATGCCGATTGCTTCGGCATTGAAATATTGCTTGCTCCGGGTATGAATATACAAAAGGAAATTTTCGGCGGACGTAATTTTGAATATTTTTCTGAAGACCCGTATCTGACGGGTATGATGGCAAGCGCTTATACTCTCGGACTTCAATCCAAGGGGGTTGGCGTTTCACTCAAGCATTTTGCGGCAAACAATCAAGAAACGGCAAGAGGCTCCGTATCGTCAAAGGTGACGGAACGCGCACTTCGTGAGCTGTACTTGAAAGCATTTGGTTATGCTGTCGAAAACGCAGACCCATATACGGTAATGACGTCTTATAACAAGATAAACGGCAAGTATACCTCTACATGTAAGGATCTTATCGATATACTCAGAAAAGAGTTTGGTTTTGAGGGTTGTGTTCTCAGTGACTGGGAAGCAGGCGGTTCAAGAGACGGTATGATAAAAGCAGGCAATGATATGTACTGCGGTTCTAAAGACGTTAATGCAGATGTAAAGGAAATTATAGCGCTTGTAAGATCAAGAAATATCAAGACGGAAAATCTCGACAGCTGTTGCAAAAACGTTCTTGAACTTGTTGTAAGAACCGGTGCCGACTTTTCTGAGCAAAGATTCCCCGGTCAGCCCAGAAAGAAAAGTGAGAAGATCACAGCTGTAAGAGAAGCGGGTGCGGAGGGAATGGTGCTCCTGAAAAATGACGGAAACACATTGCCCATAAACAACACATCTGTTGCGGTATTCGGAAATGCCTCTTATGTTACGGAGTACGGAGGATACGGCGCAGGATCTGTTAAGATAATAGGAGTGACAACTGTTTATAACGGACTTAAAAATGCTGACGGTATAACGGTAAATGCTGATATAGCAGCTCTTTATTCAAATTGTAAAAGACACCCCCATGTGCTTACCCCCGAAGCAAACCCCACAGATGATAAGCTTGAGGTGGTAATTACACGGGATATTGCCAAGAAAGCGGCTGAAGAATCGGAATATGCTGTCTTCACCGTGTCGAGAATGACAATGGAGGGTGCTGACCATACAGACAGACGAGGCGACTTCAGACTTAATAAGGTGGAAGAGGACACTCTTAAATATATCTCCGAGGAATTTCACGCAAAGGGCAAAAAGGTTATCGTTCTTATAAATACAGGTAATCCCATTGAGGTTGCATCGTGGAGAGATATGGCGGATGCAATTCTTTACATAGGACTTGCAGGCGAACAGATAGGTAACTCTGCGGCCGATATATTGACAGGTGCTGTAAATCCCTCGGGTAAGCTTACAGCTACGTGGCCTATATTATATTCGGATACACCGTGCTCTGAATATTTCCCCGGAAATACTACAGAAACGGTATACTATGACGATATATACGTAGGTTATCGCTACTACAAAACGTTTAATATCGATACTGCATATGAGTTCGGATACGGACTTTCATATACAACATTTGAATATTCCGACTTTAACGTTACAGAAGCTGATGACGGCACAACTCTTTCCGTTAAGATAAAGAACACAGGCGACAAAGCTGGAAGTGAAGTAGTACAGTTCTATGTTACAAAACCGGACGGTAAAAATGAGCATCCCATCTCAGAGCTTGTCGGATATGGAAAAACGGCAGTTCTTGAGCCGGGAAGCGAAGAAACGATTACAGTCAAGGTTACAGACAAGGAGCTTATGACTTATGTTGAAAGCGATTCTGCCTGGATAGTTGAAAAGGGCGAATACAAATTCTCTGTAGGTGCATCGGTTGACGATATAAAGTTTGATAAGAGCGTGACAAAGGCAGAGGAAACACTTGTTCTTGATACGGAAAATGCGTGCACACCGCTTGGAAGCTTCGATATAATCACAAAGGAAACACCTAAAAAGGTGGAAAAATTAGGCGTTAATCTTGCACTTGACAAGTCTGTTACTGTAAGCGGTGAAGAAGCAGGCTGTGAGGCAATTTATGCAACTGACGGCTCAGGCGGCACAAGATGGAGTGCGCTTGGTACAACATCCGATATGTATTGGATAATCGTAGATTTGGAAGAAGTCAAGGATATCGAAACAATAAAGATAAATTGGGAATCAAATGCCAAGGGTAAATTCACAGTTAAGGTATCAGAAAACGGTGTTGACTGGAAGAGTCTTCCAAAGGTCGAATACAGTTCTGTCACAACACACAAATGTAACGGCACGAAGGCAAGGTTTGTCAAAATAGATGGCCCAGCAGGAGGATTTTTCTCAATATACGAAATAGCGGTATACGGTAAATAACAGTGTGTTAAAAGAATGTGCGATGCCATACGGCATCGAACATTTTATTTGCTGCTGTTTTTTCTTTTTATATAAGAAGCGTATATCACACTTCCGATTACGGCAAGTAAAATTGTAACTATAAGTATCATTGCCGATAGAAAATAATTTTTCTCCGCAAGCGTTGCGCCGCAAACGGTTGATGACAGTACCGACGGTATTCTTGCAGTAACCGTTACGATAATAAACGGTAGAAACTTTATAGGCAAAAGTCCTGAAATATATGTGAAAATATCCTTGGGAAGTCCGGGGATTACGTAGAAAAAGAACAGAAGTAAGTATATATTTGACGTGTTTTTGAATTTAAAAAACGATTCAACCGTTTCAAGAGGGATGAAAAATTCGACAA